>CAKUGH010000005.1 GCA_934654605.1 uncultured Collinsella sp.
ATGGTCAAGATCGGCAAGGTATACCAAAACCTGATGGTCGATGTGCAGCAGACGAACGAGAAGTTGGTGGTGCGCGGCCAGAACATCGTGATGGAGGCGACCGGCTGCACGCGCGAGCGCGCTGTTCAGGCGCTTGCAGATGCCGGCGGCCACGTAAAAACCGCTATTGTCTCGGTACTGCTGGACTGCGATGCCGAGCAGGCTGCGGTAGCTCTTGAGCGGGCGCGCGGCCATGTTCGTGCTGCGGTGAGGGGCCATAAGAAGAGCAATGCCGATGCCCAATAGGTGCACGGCGTGAGCAGATATGACATCAAGAAGAGATACCCAATACAAGGAGGAGCTATGACGAACAAAGAGCTGGCTCAAAAGCTGCTGGACCTTTTGGGCGGTAAAGACAACGTGCTGGCAAACGCGGCGTGCATGACGCGTCTGCGCGTGACCGTCAAAGACACGGGCAACGTCGACACGGAGGGTATTAAGGCACTCGACGGCGTGATGGGCCTGGTCGAGGACGACACGATGCAGATTGTGCTGGGTCCGGGCAAGGTGAATAAGGTGCTCGAGGAGTTCTCCAAGCTCGCCGGCCTTGCGAAAGGCGTTGCTGACGAGAGCGTAGTTGACGCTGCGGCCACAAACAAGGCCGCGCAGAAGGCCAAGTACGAGTCCAAACCGGTTCAGGCCTTCCTTAAGAAGATTTCCAACGTCTTCGTCGCCCTGCTTCCCGGCATTATTGCGGCTGGCCTCATTAACGGTATCTGCAACGTCATCAATGTCTCGACGGCGGGTGCGCTTGCGGGCGAGTGGTGGTATCAGGGCATTCGTTCCATGGGTTGGGCCCTGTTCGCCTATCTGCCCATTTTGGTGGGCTATAACGCGGCGCGCGAGTTTGGTGGCTCCGCTGCATTGGGCGGTATCGCCGGCATGATGTGCATCGCCAACAGCGCCATGCCCCTGCTTGCGCCTGGCGCTGCTGATCCTACCGCTGCCATTCTGCTGCCGCTCACCAATGCGCAGTACAACCCCGCAGCGGGCGGCATGATCGCGGCTCTCATCGCTGGTGCGTTTTTCGCCTGGATGGAGCGTCAGATTCGCAAGGTCATGCCCAACGCGCTCGATACGTTCCTGTCCCCGCTGCTGGTGCTCATCATCGGCGCCTTTGCTCTGATGCTTGTCATCCAGCCGGTTGGCGCATGGCTGACGGCCGCAATCTTTAGCGTCCTCACCTTTATCTTCGAGAAGCTGGGCGTCCTGGGCGGCTATATCCTGTCGGCAGGCTTCTTGCCGCTGGTGTCCGTCGGCCTGCATCAGGCGCTCACGCCGATCCACGCTATGCTCAACGATCCCGACGGCGCTACCAAGGGCATCAATTACCTGCTGCCCATCCTTATGATGGCTGGCGGCGGCCAGGTCGGTGCCGGTTTGGCGCTGTACTTTAAGACCAAGAACGCCAAGCTCAAGAAGTATGTCGCCGAGTCCATCCCCGTTGGCATCCTGGGCGTGGGCGAGCCTCTGATGTATGCCGTTACGCTGCCGCTCGTTCGTCCGTTTGTGACGGCCTGCCTGGGTGCCGGATTTGGCGGCGCGCTCGCGGCACTGCTTCACATCGGCACGGTTTCCCAGGGCGTTTCCGGTCTGTTTGGCCTGCTGATCGTCGTTCCTGGTCAGCAGCTCGGCTACGTTGCCGCTATGCTGCTTGCCTATGCCGCCGGCTTTGTCCTGACGTGGTTCTTTGGCGTGGACGAGCAGAAGATCAACGAGTTTTTTGGCGAGTAGTTTGATAGCGCGAGCCGTGTTGCTCAGAACTCGTGGCGCGCGGCAGATTTCTTGATGCTATGGTTGTGCCGGCGGGGCTAACTGCTCCGCCGGCCTTTTTTAAAGGAGCGTTGAAGCGTGAAAACGGGTATTTCGATTTATCTTTCCAGTCCTCTGCAGGATATTGAGCGGACGATTGAGCGTGGTGCCGCGGCGGGTGCGCGCTATGCGTTTACCTCGCTGCATATTCCCGAGGATGGGGGAGCGACGTATGCCGATAAGGTCCGCCAGGTGCTGTCGCTGCTTTCCGCCCGCGGCATTGCGCTCATTGCCGATGTGGGGCCGCGCACGTGCGATTTGCTGGGCCTTGAGCGCATGGAGGACTTGCGTGATCTGGGACTGGAGTACCTGCGCTTGGATTATGGCTTTAGTGCCCAGCGGGTCGCGGAGCTGTCCGGTGTATTTCGCATTGTGGTTAATGCGTCGACGGTGAGTTCCGATGAAATCGCATCGTGGCGAGAAGCCGGTGCCGATGTGACTCGTTTTGCCGCCTGCCACAATTTTTATCCCAAGCCCTATACCGGTTTAGCTCTGGAGGACATTGCTCGGACGAATCTTCGTCTTGCGGCGCTTGGCTTCGAAATCATGGCTTTTGTGCCGGGTGATGCCAACGTTCGCGGGCCGGTATTCGAGGGACTGCCGACGGTTGAGGCACAGCGCGGTCGCGCGTCAAAGGTTGCCCTCAATATGCTTGAGCTTGTACATGGCGCCGATTGCGACATTGTTTTGGTCGGCGACCCCGATCTTTCCGATGCGGGTTGGGCACAGTTTGCTCAAGTTTCCGCCGGATACGTAGACCTGCAATGTGAGCTTGAGCCCGGTTATGCCTATGTGCGCGGGCAGATTCATCACGACCGGCCCGACTCGAGCACCCTCATCTTTGGGTCTCAGGAGTCACGCACGACGCTTAAGCCAGATTCCGTGCCGACGGATACCGGTGCCGGCCTGCCGCGAAAGACGGGGTCGATCGCTGTGAGCAATAGCGGCTATGGGCGCTACGAAGGCGAGCTTGAGATTGCGCGGGTCGATCTTCCCGGTGACGAGCGCATGAACGTTGCGGGCCATATCACGCCTGAGGCAATGGAGCTGCTGCCGTTCATCAAACGCGGATTCGGGGTACGGTTCGTTTAGCGTGTGACCCGTGGGCTACAATTGCCCCATCATGCGAAGGCGCCTCGTATGGTGTGTACCTGCGTTGGCCGATCTATATGCGGAGGATTCCCATGACCGTACTGTTTGTTGAATATCCCAAGTGCTCGACCTGTAAAAAGGCCAAGGCATGGCTGGACGAACATGGGGTTGAGTATATCGACCGCGATATCGTTGCGGACAATCCCGCGGCCGATGAACTTGCGACCTGGATTGCTCGTTCGGGGCTGCCGGTGCGACGCTTCTTTAACTCGTCGGGCATGAAATATCGAGAGCTGGGCCTGAAGGCGCGCCTGGATGCGGGTATGACGGACCAGGAGTGCTGCGAGCTGTTGGCGACTGATGGCATGCTGGTTAAGCGCCCGCTGCTGGTGGGCGACGACTTTGCGATCCCCGGCTTTAGGGAAGCGGCTTGGACTGAGGCGTTGCTGTAGCGGTTGCGGAAAGTGCGTCCCGTTTTGAGCGCTGATCCTGGGACGCGGTTTCCGCCGGGGCATGCGTGCTAATCCTCGTGCTGTGCCCATTCGTGTGGGTTGTAGACCTTTACGTGCTTGTTGGGCGTGCCGCTCCAGCATTCTTCCTCCATAAAGGGCAGATATGCCTGCACGCCGGGGCAGATGAACGGGATCCGTTGCGCTTGCAGGCGGTCGCGTTGGCGCTGCTCCAGATGCGCCTCGGATATGACGGTCGGCATGCCGGAGAGCTCGACGAGGCTTGCTTGGATTCGCTTGAGGTCGGGGAGTCCTGCGTGCCAAGACGTCCGCATGATCAAAAACGAGGCGCGGCGGTATGTCGCCTGCATGACCGTAATGGCGGGGCGCAATGTGGGATGGATTTTGCCGCGGTCGGGCCAAGGGCCAACGGCGATCTCGAGGCCGAGGGTCTCCCACAGGTAATCAAGCTCTTCATTCATGGCGCCTCGATATCCGCGTAATAATGATGGTTCGATTGTTCCATCTGCCGTGAGCGCCGCATTGCTGTAATCTACCAGCGGCGCTTGCGGAATGATATGCGGACGCCGGCGTCCTGCATGCTGGTATCACTTCACAGGTCCTTCACGAGCTGGCTGAATTTGACCGAATTTCAAAAAAGTCAAAATTGAGGCTTGCGCCACGGCGGGACTTCCCGTATATTTCTTTCTTGCGCAAAGGCACAGCCGAGCGCAGCGATGCAGTCATTGGGATGTCGTCTAATGGCAGGACAGCGGATTCTGGTTCCGTCAATGGGGGTTCGACTCCCTCCATCCCAGCCATTGCATTTGCTACATATGGCCCGTTCGTCTAGCGGTTTAGGACGCCGCCCTCTCAAGGCGGAGATCACCAGTTCGAATCTGGTACGGGCTACCCACAAATGAACGCCCGGGCCTCGCAAGAGACCCGGGTTTTGTGTATCGACCGTATATGCGGCGTTTGCCGCGTTTCGCTCAGATCGAGGAGTGGCCATGGATCTGCCCATCAGCTTGCAAGACATCACGTATGCCGAGAACTATCTGGCGCAGGGTGACCTGGCCACGGCGACGCCGCTGCTGGAGCGTCTGGTGGAGCTTGCCGAGGAGTATATCGACGCCGAGTGCAAGACGGAGGAGAACCGTCAGTTCTTTAGCTTCGATAGCAAGTTTGAGCGTCTGGCCTATCGTCGCGTGGAGAAGGATCCGCGCGAGCTGGTTCAGGTCGAGGTGCCGTTTGACCGCCTGTACTCCGACATGGCGTTTGCCTACATTCGCCAGCAGGATTATGTGAGCGCCCGTAATGCCCTGATGCAGGCCGTGCGCTGGGACCCCATGAACTGCAACTATCGTTTGGACTTGGCCGAGCTGTTCCGTGCGCTCGAGGACAAGCAGGAGTGGGCATCGCTCTCGTTCTCGGTGTTGGAGCGCGCGAGCGATGGCAAGTGCGCCGCCCGCGCCTATGCCAATCTAGGTCAGTACTTCTTGGAGCCCGAGACCGAGAACGTCTCGGCGGCCGTGGGTTGCGCGCGTCTGGCGCTGCGCTTGGCCCCTGGCGATGCGCATACGACGCGCCTGCTCAACAAGATCCATACTGCCTATCCGGATGCCGCCGATGAGAGCGACGACCATGTGATGGGTGAACTGGCCCTGCAAGGCGTGCCGACCTCGCCTTCGGCCGAGATTGCCATCTGCCTGATTATGTGCGCGACCGATGCTGCAAGCGACGGCGACAAGCAGGAGGCGACGCGCCTGACGGTGCGTGCTCGCGACTTGGTAGGCGAGGAGGCCTGCGCGGCGATTATCAAACTGGTGCGCGAGAGCGACGCCGAGCTCAATGCTGAGCGCAAGGCAAAGCGCGACGCCGCGGGCTCAAACGCCGATGGCGCCAAGGAGGCCGGCGATGCCCAGTAAGCGCGAGCGCAAGCTCATTTCCAAGAATCGCTCGGCACACCACGAGTACTTTATCGATGAGACCTTTGAGTGCGGCATTGAGCTGAGTGGCACCGAGGTCAAGTCGATTCGCGAGCGCGCGTGCCAGATCACCGACACCTTTGCACTGATTCGTGGCGGCGAGTGCTGGCTCGTGGGCCTGCATATTCACCCTTATAGCCATGGTGGCGTGTGGAACCGCGACCCTGATCGCCGTCGTCGTCTGCTGCTGCACCGCAAGGAGATTGACTTTCTCGACGGTAAGCTACGTAATCGCGGCTATGCTCTGGTGCCGCTGGAGCTCTACTTTAATACCGACGGCCGCGTAAAGCTGCTGCTGGGCCTAGGCCGCGGCAAGAAGCTTTATGACAAGCGCGAGGATATGGCCAAACGCGATGTCCAACGCGAGATTGACCGCGCCCTCAAGGAGCGCAATCGCTAGGCGCTCTGTATAAGTTGCGGTGGAATACGGACTGTTTTGCCTGTTTGAGGGGATATTCAGTCCCTATTTCACCGCAACTGCGGGCGTCTCATCTTGCTTACTGTTTTGACACATATGTCTCAAAGGCGGTGTCCGTTATGGGCATCGCCTTTTTTGTGGGTACATACATCCATGAGGTTCCAACCCGGGTTAGGGGAGTGATCGTTATGGACAAAACTGCGTTCTTTACCATGCCGAGCGGTCTGTACGTGGTGAGCGCCGCGGCAGACGGGCTGCGCGCCGGTTGCGTCATCAACACGGCGGTGCAGGTGACGTCCGCACCGCCGCGCATTTCGATTGCCGTGAACAAGGACAACGTCACCTCGGGCGTCATCGCATCGGCCAAAGCGTTCGCGCTGACCGTGATCGATCAGACCGCCGACATGCTCTACATCGGTAACTTTGGGTTCCGCACCAGCAGCGATTATGACAAGTTTGCCAAATACGAGACCCACGAGACGGCTCTGGGCATGCCTTATGTGCCCGAGCATGCGGCGGCGCTGTTTAGCTGCCGTTTGATCGACACCGTGGATGTGGGCACGCACCTGCTGTTTATCGGCGAAGTCGAGGATGCCGAGCGCCTGAGTGACGAGACGCCGCTCACCTACGATTACTACCACAAGGTCCTGAAGGGCAAGACGCCTCCGAAGGCGTCCTCGTATCAAGGTTAGAAATGTTCTAAAAATACTTGCATTATATTATTGATAATCTATACTAATAAGTGAAGTACATCACCAGTCGCGTTCGAGAGGAGAACATCATGGCTGAGGAGAAGAAGACGTATAAGTTCGTGTGCGTCGTTTGCGGTTACGAGGTTGAGGTCGATACGCCCGAGCTGCCCGAGGATTATGTGTGCCCGGTGTGCGGCGTCGGTCCCGATCAGTTTGAGCTCGTCGAGGAGTAGCTCGCAGACACACGGCGAAAGCCGAACATAGCTCTGTCCAAGGGCCCCGGTCGTATGTTTCGGCCGGGGCCCTTTTTGGTGCAAGGGGATCGTATTTGTCCGATTGTCTCGATTTGTAACAGCAAGGGGCGGAAATTGGCTCCATCTGTTACAGATCGAGACGTTTGCCTGGGTGGGCGCCCCGCCCCATTACATCCCTGTCAACAACACGACATCGAGAATCGTTACGATGGCACCGATCCCTACAAGCAGCGCGTTGAGCGGGCGCGAATTGGCGTATTTGCTCATGACGCGGCGTGAACTGGTGAGCCGTATGAGCACAAAGACCGTAATCGGCAGCTGAAGCGACAGCAGTGCCTGGCTCCAGATGAGACCTTCAAAAGGATTTGGGACGACTAGGCACGCCGTCACTGCGCCGACGAAACAGGCCGCCACCCCGATCGAGGAATGTCGGTCGTGGATGTCGTATTCCTCGTCGAACATGCCCGCAGTGATGGTTCCCGCCGCCATGCCCGCTGTCACGCTGCTCGATAGTCCCGCGAACAGCAGCGCTACCGCAAAGATGGTCGAGCTCGCCGGGCCCAAGATGGGGGAGAGCGTGGCCGCTGCGACGGCGAGGTCGTCTACGACCATGCCGTGCGCAAAGAAGGTCGTTGCGGCCAGGATGACCATGGCCGAGTTGATCGCCCAGCCCACACCCATCGAAAAGAGTGTGTCGAAGAGCTCGTAGCGCAGGCGCTCCTCGATAACCTGCTCGCCTTGGCCTTCGAAGTGCATGGATTGGATGACCTCGGAGTGCAGAAAGAGGTTGTGGGGCATGACGACCGCCCCCAGGATGCTGACGACAATCGCCGCCGAGCCGGTGGGCATGCTGGGGGTGATCCAGTCTGTGACGGCTTGCGGCCAGTCGACTTTGACCAGCGCGAGCTCGGCCAAAAACGACAGACCAACTATGCCAACGAAAGCGATAATCCAGCGCTCGGCGCGTTTGTAGGAGCTCGTCATGAGCATCGCCATCGATATCGTCGCCACGATGATGCAGGCGACGCGCACGGGCAGCCCAAAGAGCATCTGGAGTGCGATCGCACCGCCCAGGACCTCGGCCATGGCGGTGGCGACGGTCGCGAGATATGCACTGGCGAGCACGGCGCGTCCGACGGCGCGGGGAAGAAAGCGGGTCGTGGCCTCGGCAAGGCAGGCGCCCGTGGCGATGCCCAGGTGCGCCGCGTTGTGCTGCAAGATGATCAGCATAATCGTAGACAGCGTGACCACCCACAGCAGCGCGTAGCCAAACTGCGAGCCCGCGGCCATGTTAGAGGCCCAGTTGCCCGGATCGATAAAGCCGACGGTGACGAGCAGTCCGGGACCGATGTGCCGGGCGATGTCCAGGCCTCCGTGGCCTCCGGTGCGGTGCGAGCCAAAGTGTTGTTTGAGATGGTTGAGCATGGTCGGTTCCTGCATAGGGGCAGCGCGGCGCCGTGCTTGGGTTATGCGGCGCCGCGCGCTCGGTTTGGGTCGGGGCTACTTGTGTGCCTTGCCCTGATTGGCGACGGCGTCGATCTTGGCGGCGATGGTTGCCGGGTCACCGATGTAGCGCTTGTCGAGGACGTTGAAGTCGGCGTCGAAGGTGTAGACGAGCGGCACGCCGGTGGGGATGTTGACCTTCAGGATCTCGTCAGGCGTTAGATGCTCAAACTTCATAACAAGCGAGCGCAGGGAGTTGCCGTGCGCCGCGATGAGCACACGCTTGCCGGCGAGCATCTGCGGACGAATCTCGTCCTCAAAATAAGGCCAGGCGCGGGCGATCGTGTCCTTGAGGCACTCGGTGTAGGGCAGCTGATCGGGCGCGATGTCGCGGTATTGCTCCTGGGTGTGGGGGTCGCGCGCGTCGCCCGGCTCGAGCGCCGGCGGGCAGACATCGAAGGAGCGGCGCCAGATGAGCACCTGCTCGTCGCCGTGTTCGGCCGCGGCGTCGGCCTTGTTGAGGCCTTGCAGCGCGCCGTAGTGGCGCTCGTTGAGCTTCCACGATTTGATGACGGGCAGCCACTCGCGGTCCATCTGGCCGAGCACGATATTGAGGGTGTGGATCGCGCGCTTGAGGCGCGAGGTGTAGCAGATGTCAAAGTCGAACCCCGCCTCTTTGAGGGCACGGCCGCCTGCCGCCGCCTCTTCGCGGCCCGTGTCGGTGAGTTCGACATCGGTCCAGCCGGTGAACAGGTTGAGCTTGTTCCACTCGGATTCTCCGTGACGGATAAGGACGAGTTGCATCGTCTGCTGCTCTGCTTGGTGTGCCATGGGGCCTCCTTGATCTGGCACGGTGTGCGTGCCGTTTGCTTGACGCCGCAAAGGATACCCGTTTTAGACACGAAAGTTAACCAAGACTAACAAAAATGTTATTTTGGACATGGTTGGTGCAATGGGGGCCGTAATTGTCTCAATCTGTAACAGTTGGCTGCCGAAACCGGCCCTTCGTGTTACAGATCGAGACATTCGGAGCCGCCTCTCGGAAACATCTCAATCTGTAACATCTGAGCGCATAAAACCCCTCTAACTGTTACAGATTGAGACAAACGACACCCGTCCTGCAGAAAATCTCAATCTGTAACAGTTAGACGTCCAAATGGGCTCCTCGTGTTACAGATCGAGACAATACGTAGCCCCGCCATCCCCGGAAGACCATTTGTTGCGTGCGTTACGCGATTGTTTCGAAACGGGTGGGAAACACAACGGGCCGGCGATGCTCCTAGTATGCCTATTCAACTGACTGTCTAATATCTAGGGGAGGATCGCGATGCAGGCAGATTCCGCTCAGCAGCAGGGCCTTTATCGCCCCGAATTCGACCACGATGCATGTGGCATCGGCGCGCTTGCCGATATCAACGGCGAGCGCCATCACCAGATTCTGGACGACGCGCTGTCCATTCTGGTCAACTTGGAGCACCGCGGCGGCACCGGACTCGAGAAGAACACCGGCGACGGCGCCGGCATCCTGTTCCAGGTTCCGCATCACTTTTTCCGCAAAGAGGCTCAAAAGTGCGGCCAGATTCTGCCGGCAGAGGGCGACTATGGCGTGGCCATGCTGTTCTTCCCGCAGGACGACAAGGGCGTAGAGGATGCCCGTCGCGTGTTTGAGGA
This sequence comes from uncultured Collinsella sp., assembly GCA_934654605.1. Lineage (GTDB taxonomy): Bacteria > Actinomycetota > Coriobacteriia > Coriobacteriales > Coriobacteriaceae > Collinsella. Next base: position 9,859 of record CAKUGH010000005.1, read on the forward strand.
GGGCTGCGCCGAGGCCGGCGTGCCGCTGCTCTTTTGGCGCGAGGTGCCCGTCGACCCGCACGACCTGGGCGAGACGGCGCGCGCCTGCATGCCTACCATCCTGCAGGCCTTTCTGGGTCGCCCCGACGACACGCCCGCCGGTGACGCCTTCGAGCGCCGCCTGTATGTGTGCCGCCGCACCATCGAGAAGAAGGCCGACGCCGAGTTCGCCCTGCGCGACAAGATCTTCTACGTGTGCTCCATGAGCTCGCGCACCATCGTGTACAAGGGCATGCTCGTCGCCACGCAGATGCGCCGCTTCTTCATCGACCTCAACGACGCCGCCGTCAAGACGGCCGTGGCACTCGTCCACTCGCGCTACTCCACCAACACCACGCCCAGCTGGGAGCGCGCGCACCCCAACCGCTTTATCATCCACAACGGCGAGATCAACACCCTCAAGGGCAACGTCAACTGGATCCGCGCTCGCGAACCCAACCTGTACAGCCCCGTGCTCCAGCACGATCTTGAGCGCGTGATGCCCATCATCAACCGCGAGGGTTCCGACTCCGCGATTCTGGACAACGTGCTCGAGTTCCTGGTCATGAACGGTCGTCCGCTCACGCGTGCCGCGTCCATGCTGCTGCCCGAGCCGTGGGACCACAACGACAGCCTGAGCGAGGAGCGCCGCGCCTACGACGCCTACCAGTCCATGCTCATGGAGCCCTGGGACGGTCCGGCTGCCATCGCCTTTACCGACGGCCGTACCTTGGGTGCCGCCCTCGACCGTAACGGCCTGCGCCCGGCCCGCTACTACGTGACGCGCGACGGCCGCTTTATGCTGGCGAGCGAGGTGGGCACCATCGAGGTGCGCCCCGAGAACATCCTGACGAGCGGCTGCCTGGGACCGGGCCAGATGCTCGAGGTCGACTTTGCCCGCGGCCGCGTGATCTACAACGACGAGCTGCGCGCCCGCTACGCCAAGGAAAAGCCCTACCGCGACTGGATCGCCGAGGAGACGCTGACCGTCGACGCGCTTGACAAGCCCGCCGCGGCAACGCCGGCCGAGGACGCCGAGGTGCCCGCCGCCGTGCGCATGGCCAAGCTCGGCTATCACTGGGACGACGTCGACGAAGTCGTGCGCCCCATGGCCCAGCAGGGCAAGGCCCCGCTCGCCTCGATGGGTATCGACGCGCCGCTGGCCTGCCTGTCCAAGAAGACACGCTCGTTCTACGACTACTTCTATCAGCTGTTCGCCCAGGTCACGAATCCGCCGATCGACGCTCTGCGCGAGCATATGGTCACCTCGACCACGCTCTACCTGGGCAATCACGGCAACCTGCTCGAGGACTCCCGCGCCGCTTGCCAGCTGGTGCGCCTGGAGCGCCCGCTGCTCAACGAGGAAGAGTTCGACCGCATCTGCGCCATCGACCGCGTGGGCTTTAAGACCCGCCGCTTCCGTGCCGTGTACCGCCGCGACGCCGGCGAGGGCGCGCTGCAGGCTGCACTCAAGCAGCTTGCCGAGGACGTCGAGGCCGCGGTTCGCGATGACGTGAACATCGTGGTGCTGAGCGACCGCGCTGCCGAGGGCGAGGTGCCCGTGCCGTCGCTGCTCGCCGTGGGCTGCGTTCACAACCACCTGATCCGTGCCGGCGTGCGCACCTTTGCCGACATCGTGGTGGAGTGCGGCGACGCCGTGTCCCCGCACGACTTCGCGGCGCTGGTGGGCTACTCCGCGAGCGGCATCTATCCGTACAACGCGCACGCGTGCATCCGCGATCTGGCGGCACGCGGCGACCTGGACGTGACGGCCGAGCAGGGTATCGACAACTACAACAAGGCAGCGACCGCCGGCATCGTTTCCATCATGTCCAAGATGGGCATCTCCACGGTGCAGAGCTACCATTCCGCGCAGATTTTCGAGGCCGTGGGCTTTACCACCGAGTTCGTTAACGAGTACTTTGTCGGTACGGTGAGCCGCGTTGGCGGTATGGGTGTCGAGGACGTCGAGCGCGAGCAGAATGAGCGCTACGACGCCGCGCTCGCCATCCTTAAGAGCCCCGCGCCCGAGCAGCTGCCCACGCTGGGCCTGACCAAGTGGCGCCCGCTCGGCGGCGAGGATCACCTTATCGATCCGCAGACCGTCTACCTGCTGCAGACCGCCTGCCGCGAGGACAGCTACGGCACCTTTAAGGAGTACAGCGCCCGCCTGCACCGCACCGGCCGTGCCGTGCGCCTGCGCGACCTGCTGGACTTTGACGACAGCGGTCGCACCCCGGTGCCGCTCGACGAGGTCGAGCCCGCGTTCAACATCGTCCGCCGCTTTAACACCGGCGCCATGTCGTACGGCTCCATCAGCAAGGAAGCGCATGAGTGCATGGCCATCGCCATGAACCGCCTGCACGGCCGCTCCAACTCCGGCGAGGGCGGCGAGGACCCGCGTCGCGAGACCCCGCTGGCCAACGGCGACTCCAAGAACTCCGCGATCAAGCAGGTGGCAAGCGCGCGCTTTGGTGTGACGAGCCGTTACCTGTGCAGTGCCTTCGAGATCCAGATCAAGATGGCCCAGGGCGCCAAGCCCGGCGAGGGCGGACACCTGCCCGGCAAGAAGGTCTACCCCTGGATCGCCGAGGTCCGTCAGTCCACGCCCGGCATCGGCCTGATCTCGCCTCCGCCGCACCACGACATTTACTCTATCGAGGATCTGGCAGAGCTGATCTTTGACCTTAAGAACGCCAACCCCGGCGCACGCGTGTCGGTCAAGCTGGTCAGCGAGGCCGGCGTCGGCACCATCGCCACCGGTGTGGCCAAGGGTGCTGCCGACAAGATCTTGATCAGCGGCCACAACGGCGGCTCGGGTGCCGCTGCGCGCGATTCCATCTGGCACGCGGGTCTGCCGCTGGAGCTTGGCCTTGCCGAGGCCCAGCAGACGTTGCTTCAAAACGGCCTGCGCTCGCGCGTGGTGCTCGAGGCCGACGGCAAGCTCATGGACGGCACCGATGTTGCCGTCGCCTGCCTGTTGGGCGCCGAGGAGTTTGGCTTTGCGACCATGCCGCTCATCTCCATGGGCTGCCTCATGCAACGCGACTGCCAGCAGGACACCTGCCCGGCCGGTATCGCCACGCAAAACTGCCGCCTGCGTCGCGGCTTCCGCGGCACGCCCGAGCACGTTGAGCACTTTATGCTCTTTGTTGCCGAGCAGCTGCGCGAGGTCATGGCGAGCCTGGGCTTCCGCACCGTCGACGAGATGGTCGGCCATCCCGAGTGCTTGCGCCAGATCGAGGTCCCGGGTAACCGCAAGGCCAACCTGCTCGATCTGTCGCCCGTGCTGGCGAGCGCGACCTGCGAGTTCGGTGCCCACATTCCGGGCGCCGACGGTCGCCACTTCCTGTCGCAGATGGCCGCGGACAGCGAGCTCGACAAGACGCTCGACTCCACGTTGTTTGTGCCCTATACGGCCGATGCGCGTGCACACCTGCGTCCGATTCGCTTCCGCGCCGATATCGCCAACGTCAACCGCTGCGTGGGCACCATCTTGGGCAACGCGGTGACCAAGGCGCATCCCGAGGGCCTGCCCGCCGGTTCTATCACCATCGATTGCGATGGTTCGGCCGGTCAGAGCTTTGGCGCGTTCCTGCCGCGCGGCGTGACGCTCAACGTGTGCGGCGACGCCAACGACTACTTTGGCAAGGGCCTTTCGGGTGGCGAGGTTTCGGTGCGCCCCAACCCTCGTGCGACCTATAAGTTCGACGAGAACATCATTGTGGGCAACGTGGCGTTCTTTGGCGCCACGAGCGGCCGCGGCTTTATCAACGGCCTGGCTGGCCAGCGCTTTGGCGTGCGCAACTCCGGCGCCACCGTGGTGGTCGAGGGCTGCGGCAACCACGGCTGCGAGTACATGACGGGTGGCCTGGCACTCATTCTGGGCGAGGTCGGTCAGAACTTCGCCGCCGGCATGACGGGCGGCGTGGCTTACGTCTTTGACCAGTACGGCACGCTTGATGCCCGCGTGAACCACGAGAGCGTTGAGCTCAAGGCCCCGACGGCCGACGAGCTGGCGCAGATCCGCGCGCTCATCCAGGAGCATGTGGACGCAACGCAGAGCCCGCGCGGTATTAAGCTGCTCTACAGCTTCGACTCGATGAGCAAGCACTTTGTGAAGGTCATCCCGACCGAGTATGAGCGCGTGCTGGCGATTGTCGCTGCCGCCGAGGGTGCGGGCAAGACGCATGCGCAGGCTGAGGAGCTGGCGTTTGACATCGTGACCGGCCGCGCGAGTGCTGCGGATGTCGCTCGCTTTGATGTCGCGGGCGGTGCTGCGGGCGCTGCGTCCGTGGCTGCCGGCTCTGTTGCTTCGACCAAGAAGGAGGCGTAAGTGCCATGGGTAAGCCCGGTGCTTTTCTTGATATCGATCGCGTGACCCACGAGCTTCGCCCCGTGGAGGAGCGCAGCCGCGATTTCGATCCGCTGTACGTGGAGCTCGATGACGACGCGCGGCGTGCTCAGGCGAGCCGCTGCATGATGTGCGGCGTGGCGTTTTGTCAGACGGGCGCGAGCTTTGGCAAGGCGCGCCCGAGTGGCTGCCCGCTGCACAACCTGATTCCCGAGTGGAACGAGCTGGTGTATCGCGGTCGCTGGGACGAGGCGGCCGAGCGTCTGTCGCTCACCTCACCCATGCCCGAGTTTACGAGCCGCGTGTGTCCGGCGCTGTGCGAGGCCGCGTGCAACTTGGGTTCGGTTGACGGCCAGCCCACGACGATTCACGACAACGAGCGCGCGATCAGCGACCACGAGTGGGCTAACGGCGGTCCGCGCCGCTTTGAGCCGGCGGGGGAAGGCGCGCCCACGGTTGCCGTGGTGGGCTCCGGCCCGGCTGGCCTGGTGGTCGCGTGGGAACTCGCTCGTCGCGGCGCTCGCGTGACGGTGTTTGAGCGCGACGACCGTCCGGGTGGCCTGCTTATGTACGGCATCCCCAACATGAAGCTCGAGAAGTCCGTGGTCGAGCGCCGCGTGGCGCTCATGCGCGAGCTGGGCATTGTCTTTGAGCTGGGTGTCGACGTTACGAACCCTGCGGTGGCGGCCGAGCTCGATGACTTTGACGCCGTCGTGGTGGCTGCCGGCGCTCGTGCGCCCCGCGGTCTTTCGGCTGCGAACGTGGATGCTCCGGGCGTGGTGTACGCGGTGGACTACCTGACGGCTTCGACTGTCTCGGTGCTCGATGGCGGCGAGCCCGCGGTGAACGCGCGCGGCCTGGATGTCGTGGTCATTGGTGGCGGCGATACCGGCAACGACTGCGTGGGTACCGCGGTGCGCCAGGGTGCGCGCAGCGTGCGCCAGTTTGAGTTCTTGCCGGCGGCGCCCGATAAGCGCACGGCGAGCAACCCCTGGCCGCAGTGGCCCAACGTTAAGAAGACCGACTACGGCCAGCAGGAGGCTATCGCTGCGATGGGTGGCGAGATGCGTGCCTGGGGCGTGGATACGCTCGAGGTGCTGCTGGACAAGAAGGGTGCGGCTGCGGGTCTGCGCGTGGTCGATCTGGACTGGTCGGCGGGAAAGCCCGAGCGCATCGCGGGCTCCGAGCACGAGGTGCCGGCGCAGCTGGTGCTCATCGCCTGCGGCTTTACGGGTCCCGAGCATGGCGTGTTCGATGCGGTGAGCGTGCCTGTTGCCACCGCTGGTCGTCCGCTGCCGGTGATGGCCTCCGAGGGCTCGCACCTCGCGGCTCGCACGGAGGGTGTCGCCGCGGATGCCGCGCCGGTGTATGTGGCGGGTGATGCCCGCAACGGCAGCTCGCTCGTTGTGAGTGCCATGGCCGATGCCCTGGCCTGCGCAGCCGAAGTCGCCGAGGCGTTGGAGCTGTAAAGTAGTCATTTAAGAACGTCCCCAATGACTAGTCATTTTTTGTCTAGTCGTTGGGGACACTCTTTGCGAGCGATTTGCTCGTTTGTCGACGTACGGGTGTTCATTTGTCGACTTCTTGGGCCGTGGTCACCTGTTGTTTCTGTGGTGTCTGCGGGCATCTGGCTCAAAATGGCGGGCTTGATGTCTATGTCTACCTGCGGTTTCTTTGCGGTACGCTCATTCGGTCAAGTGTCCCGTCAAGTGTTTGGTTAGCATCTGGTTTGCAGTCGAAGGCCTATTTTGCCCGTGCTTGTCTCGGTTGCTCGCCCTCCTCGTAAGCTCAAATTGAGGTCCATCAGTTTGAGGAGGATGCCATGACTGACCAAGTTTTTGACCAAGCGCAGCTGGCCGAAGCCGTCGGCAACGATATTGCCGACATGGCTCACTTTTGGATGCTGCGGAAGTTTCAATTTCTGGAGCCGGCGCGCGAGCAGTTCGAGATTATCGTCGATCCGTGGCTCAGCTATTGCGAGGAACCTTCTCAAAACGAAATCATGGCCTACAACATGGCGTTTACCGATTGGTTGCTGCTTGAGCGCCCCTATTACCACGGCAAGACGCTGCTCGAACTGTATGTTGACGAGCCGCCAGCGTCAATTTCGCCCGCTTCGCTCGAGCGACTTAAGCAGGTGCGCGATACGCAGTACTTTTCGCGCTTTGGCATTTTGGACAAGGATCCCGCGACTGGCATGGTCGCGCTGAAGGACACGCGCACCGACCGTCGCTTTGACGTCTACGACCCGCACATCGTGCAAAAGGAGCACTGGAACGATGGCGCGATCGCGGTGCGCCTCGCGTGCGTGGACGATGTTTGGCTGACGGCGGGACAGCTCTATCTGTACGACATTGCGCGCCTGAGCGACACGGCGGTCGACGGGCCGGGTGCGGTGCATCCGGAGGACTTAGAGGACGGTTTCGACACCTCGTGCATCAGCTTCTTTTTGCGCCTGGTCCGCGACATCATGGGCGCCCAGGGGCGGTACGTGAAGTCGCTCAACATCTACGAACAGGAATGGGAGTAGGGGATGGACGGTTGTCGCCTGGCTGGAGAATATCTCGATCTGTAACATCTAACGGCCAAAATTCGACCCAACTGTTACAGATTGAGACGTTTGTCGGCGGCGACAGCGGCGATGGCTCATTTGTCCGATGTGGTGGTGATGGAAGTGTCTAATACCGTTTTCAAACACAGGCATGCAACACGTAACACCTTGGCGCGGAATAGGATGCTTGCCAGACTCACGGAGGCGGCTGAACAAGGCGTGCTGCTTGTGACACACGACAATGCCGAGCTCATGTGGCTGCGGCGTCATGTGGGGACCGACGATATCGCGGAGCCCGAGCCGTATTTGTTCTGTCTTCAACATGATTGGGATGCGTTGACGCCGACGGAGCGAGCACTGCGGACCATCAAAGGGCTTGCGGAGTTTCATCCGGATTGGGCGTTTTGGGGATATGACGCGGCGCTTCTGTGGAGCCTGGAGGTGCCGAATGATTTGCTCGGTCCGCGTTTTCTTGTTAAGACGGGCTGTACCGCGGCGCTGAGCGGTGGGTGCAGGTTGCTGCGCCCGCAGATGGCGGGTGCGTTCGAGCGTGTCGATGGTGTGTGGGTGACGCCGTTTTGGCGCACGGTGGAGGATTGCCTGCTACGGGCGCCGTTTTCGTATGGGCTGGCGATTGCCGATTCTGCTTTGCGGGCGAAGGGTTCGTCGCGCGATGAGTTACGTGAGCGGCTTCGCGCCGATTGCGATGGTCGGCGTGGGTATCGCAGGGCACAGGTGATCGCATCGTATGCGGACGGGCTGTCCGAAAACGGCGGCGAGTCTCGTTTTCGAGCATTCTTTATTGCGTACGGCTTTTCGGTGCCGGAGCTTCAGGTGGAGTTTCGCGATCCGCTCGATCCGAGCCAAGTGTTTCGCGTCGACTATTTCTGGCGGCTCGAGAACGGGACGTGCGTCATCGGCGAGCTGGACGGGAAGGGGAAGTATACGCTGCAGGCCGGCGATGGCCGGAAGTCCGTTGACCCGTTTGTGGCGGAGCGCCAGCGAGAATCTCATCTGACAATGCTCGGACACAAGGTGCTTCGGTTTACGTTCGATGAGCTCAAAAACCCGGGGAAGCTGGTCGAGAAGATGAGGTTGGCGGGTATTCCGCAGCGGGCGGATCTGGCTGAGGAATGGAGACGTCGGTGGTACGGGCGCTGAGAGGGTTTGTCTCGATCTGTAACACCTGGAGGCAGTTTGGGGCAGTAGCTGTTACAGATTGAGATGAACGGGCACGGGGCTGTCCGAATGTCTCGATTTGTAACATCTGGGGGCAATTCTGGTTCGTAACTGTTACAGATCGAGACGGAAGGTTGGCTGCCGATGAATTATCTCAATCTGTAACACCTGGCGGCTGAAAACCGGTCTACCTGTTACGAATCGAGACAAAGGCTGGGTCCCTGCTGAAAGATCTTGTTCTGTAACATCTGGAGGGCAAAACGTGGTCCTCCTGTTACAGATTGAGATGTTTTGCTGAGGTGGTCAGGGCAGAGCCGTATTGGCTCCCGTTCATCCTCACATTCCCTTCCTTTCTCCGTTAACCGATATGTCCGCAGCAATCCTGTCGCGCTGGGCGATAATGGACAAATGTTCAAGTTAATCGTGAGGGAGGAGCTCGATATGGCGACTGCCGATCGTCCCACGTTGTTTATCAATGCGACCGTTCTGGATGGTTCGGAGCATATGGAGCCGCAGCCCGATATGGCCGTGGTCGTCGAGCGTGGCATCATCACCTGGATGGGACCGAGCGCTGTGGCCCAAGCTCCAGCGGGGGCCGAGGTCATCGACCTGGCAGGGGCGTATCTCATGCCGGGCCTCATCAATATGCACGTGCATCTTTGCGGTTCGGGCAAGCCGGTTTCGGCGGGCGATGCGGGCGCGCTGATGAAGAAGCTCGACAATCCTGTGGGGCGCGCCGTCGTGCGCCATATCCTCAAGGGCGGCGCTCAGCAGCAGCTGGCAAGCGGCGTGACCACGGTGCGCGGCGCGGGCGACCCGCTGTTTGCCGACATCGCCGTGCGCAACGCCATCGACGCCGGCAAGTATCAGGGTCCGCGTCTGGTGGCGCCGGGAGCGGGCGTCACGGTGCCGGGCGGCCATGGCGCGGGCTTGTTCGCCCAGGTGGCTAATACCCCCGACGAGGCGGCCGAACAGGTGCGTGATCTGTATGCGCGCGGTGCCGACGTCATCAAGCTGTTTGTGACGGGCGGCGTGTTCGACGCGACGGAGGTGGGCGAGCCGGGCGTACTGCGCATGTCGGTCGAGGTCGCCGCGGCGGCGTGCAAGGCGGCCCACGACGCAGGCCTGCCGGTTATGGCCCATGTCGAGAGCACCGAAGGTGTGAAGGCCGCGCTTCAGGCGGGCGTTGACACGATTGAGCATGGTGCTCCGATGACACCCGAGATCCTGGAGCTGTATCGCGGTGCCGCGGGTACGCAGCTCGAGGGACGCGCACCGAGCGTGACCTGCACGATCAGTCCGGCGCTGCCGTTTGTGCTGCTCGATCCGGAGAAGACCCATTCGACCGACACACAAAAGAAGAACGGCGACATCGTGTGCTCGGGCATTATCGAGAGCGCTCGTGCGGCGCTGGAAGCCGACGTTAAGGTGGGCCTGGGCACGGACTCGAGCTGCCCGTTTGTGACGCAGTACGACATGTGGCGCGAGGTGGCTTACTTTGCCAAGTACGTGGGCGTGAGCAATGCGTTTGCGCTGCATACGGCCACGCAAGTCAATGCTGAGCTACTGGGCCTGGGTGACGAGACCGGTACGATCGAGTGCGGCAAGGCGGCCGACATTTTGGTGACGTGCGAGAACCCGCTCGATGACCTGTGTGCTCTGCGTGAGCCAATGCACGTGATGTGCCGCGGCAACCTGGTGCGCAAACTCAAGGTGAAGCGTATTCCCGAGGTGGACGCCGAGCTCGACGCGATTATGGCTATGCCTGCCGAAGCGCTTGCCGAGGAGCTCGCCCGCGACGGCGTGGCATAGGTGTGACAAAGGGACGGCCCCTTTGCCGCGCTCAAAAAAGCCGAGGTCTCAACACGAGGCCTCGGCTTTTATTTTTCCTATGGTGTAGCTGCTAGGAGCGCGTTTCCATCTTGGCGTGGCACTTGGGGCAGGTGACGCGGATCTTGCCTTTGCCCTTGGGAACGGAGAGCATCTGGCCGCAGTTGGGGCACTTGAGGTATGCCGTGGTCTTGCGGCCCTTCCACATCTTCTTGGCCGTTCGCTTGGCGCGCTCAAAGTCTTCCTTGCTGGTGCCGGCCGTGCGCGAGGCGTTGGCAGCTGCAGTCCCGCCGCCCAAGCTGGCGACGAACTTGCCTAGGCCGGGGACGTTTGCGGTCGCCGTGACAAAGGCGTCGTTCTCCTTGCGGCGCGCGTCGATGTTTTTGGACAGACCGCGCAGCACGCCGAGCACGATCACGGCGATGGCGATCCAGCTGAGCCACTGGATACGGGCCATCGATCCGATCATCGCGATGATAATGCCTGCGAAGCCCAACACGACGGTGAGTTCGTCGGCGCCGTTGCGACCCTTCATAAAGTCATTCATGCGAATTGCCTTTCGTTCGATATGCTGCACGCCTTTATACCCCTTTTGGTGCATGGGGGATAGGTCAATCTGCACCAAGGTGGTGCAAACGTACCTGTCCCCAATGCACCGATTACTTGGCGAGTTTGTCGACGACGCGTTCGATCTCGGCAAGCTTGGCGGCCTTGAGTTCCTCGTCGCCCGATTCAATTGCCGAGGCGACGCAGCCCTCAATGTGGGCCTTGAGCACGTCGGCGTTAATGCGCGCGAGGAGCGCCTGCGTTGCCATGAGCTGCGTGGAAATATCGACACAGTAGCGGTCCTCCTCGACCATCCGCAAGATGCCGTCGATCTGGCCGCGTGCCGTCTTGAGCATGCGGGTCACCGATTTGTGGTCTGCCATCATGGCGGGTCCTCGTTTCTGGTCGATCCTTCAAATACCTCACCCTCAGTTGCGGTGAAATAGTTCCTGATTGAAGGCTTAAAGCGTTTAAACCGGAACTATTTCACCGCAACTTCTGAGGGGCTGGTTGGACGGCGGTGTCTGTTGGTGCGGCAGCTGCTACGCGGCGGTTACGGACAGGGCGTGGAACTTCTCACCCGCGCCCTCGACGGCGGCAGCGAGCTGCTCGGCGGTCACGGTGTCGGCGCACTCTACCTGGACGGTCTGGGTCTCGTGATCGGCATCGGCATCGGTCACGCCGGCCACGTTGAGTAGCGCGGTCTCGACGGTAGCATCGCAATGGCCGCACATAAGGCCGGAAGTCTTAATGATGTAGTTCATGGGTGTACTCCTTATTGATTGGGATTATCTGACAGTTTAGTCGTGAACAGAGTCATCTTAAAGGCACGTTGAGGTGCCCGAGATTGCCCCGAAAGAGGAGCGAAGCGTACTCGGGTACGCGAGCGACGGTTTGAGGGGCAAGATCGGGTGCCTCAACGCGCCGTCTTGGGCTTAAAGGATTTCAGGCGTAGAGCATTGCTTACGACGCATACGCTCGACAGACTCATGGCTGCGGCACCGAACATCGGCGAAAGCTGCCAGCCGGTGAGGGGGAAGAACATGCCCGCTGCCAGCGGAATGCCGATGCCGTTGTAGAACAGCGCCCAGAACAGGTCCTGTTTGATGTTGCGGATCGTGGCCCGCGATAGCTCGATGGCGCGGGCGACGTCCATGAGGTCGCCGCGCATGAGCACCACGTCGGCACCCTCCTTGGCGATGTCGGCGCCGGTGCCGATAGCGAGGCCCACATCGGCCCGCGCCAGGGCGGGGGAGTCGTTGATGCCGTCGCCGACCATGGCGACCTTGCTGCCCGCGTCCTGCAGCTCGCGCACGTGGCGCTCCTTGTCGGCGGGCAGAACGTCGGCGATAACATGCTCGCTGGTAAGCCCCACGCGGCGGGCGATGGCCTCGGCCGTCACGCGGTTGTCGCCGGTGAGCATGCGCACGTCGACGCCGAGTGCGCGCAGCGCGGCGATGGCCCCGGCACTCGTTTCTTTGACCTCATCAGCCACGGCAATGGTGCTGGCAAGCTTGCCGTTCTTGGCAAAGAACAGCGGCGTTTTGCCCTCGGTGGCAAATTGCTCGGCAAGTCCTGCGGGCACGGTGATACCCAGCTCGTTCATCAGACGCACGTTGCCGGCAGCGATGACGTTTTGTCCCTCGCGCGCGGTAACGCCTCGCCCGGGCACGGCGGCAAAGTCCTCAACCATGCGCGCGACGATTCCGCGCGCCTCGCACTCGGCCATAATCGCCTCGGCCAGCGGGTGCTCGCTTTGACGTTCCAGCGCGGCGGCAAGTTTGAGCAGCGCCTTTTCGCTCATGGCGGGCGTCCCGTCGGCGCGCGTCGCCACCACGATATCGGTCACAGCCGGCTTGCCGCGGGTGACGGTGCCCGTCTTGTCGAGCACCACGGTGCCCACGTTGCGCAGGTTCTCCAGCGCCTCGGCGCTCTTAAACAGAATGCCCATCTCGGCGCCCTTGCCGGTGCCGACCATAATGGCGACGGGCGTGGCCAGCCCCAGCGCGCACGGGCAGCTGATCACCAGTACGGCCACGGCGGAGGTGAGCGCCTCGTTCACACTGCCGGTCAACGCCAGCCACGCCACAAAGGTCACGGCCGAGATTGCAAACACCACGGGCACAAACACGCCGGCGACCTTATCGGCCATGCGGGCGATGGGTGCCTTGGTGGCATTGGCGTCCTCCACAAGCTGGATGATCTTGGCGAGTGACGTGTCGGCGCCCACGCGCGTGGCGCGGAAGGTGAACGATCCAGTGCGGTTGACCGTCGCGGCGTTGACGGTGTCGCCGGCGGTCTTTTCTACGGGGATGGACTCGCCGGTCAGCGCGCTCTCGTCCACAGCCGAGGCGCCTTCGAGCACCACGCCATCAACGGGGATTGATTCACCGGGACGCACGCGCAGCACCTGGCCGGGCAGGATAGCATCGACGTCGACGGTGGTCTCGCTGCCATCCTCGGCCACGACGGTTGCCGTCTTGGGCGCCAGGTCGATCAACGCCTCGATGGCGCCGCCGGTCTTGGACTTGCTGCGCGTCTCGAGGTATTTGCCCACGGTGACGAGCGACAGAATCGTGCCGGCACTCTCAAAATACAGGTTGTCCATGCCCGTCATCATGGCCTCGTGGACCTGGCCCGCGGCCAGCTGGTCGGCCATGATAAACATGGCGTAGAGCGACCAGGCAATGGAAGCGGTGGCACCGACGGCGATAAGGGCGTCCATGGTGGGCGCGCCGTGTGCGAGCGACTTGAAGCCGTTGATAAAGTACGCGTCGTTGACGTAGACGATAGGGATGAGCAGGACGAGCTCGGTGAGCGCGAGCGTCATGCTGTGCGTATGGTCGGTGAAGATGCCGGGCAGCGGCCAGCCGAGCATGTGCCCCATGCCTATGTAGAACAGCGGGATGAGGAAGATGATTGAGACGATGAGTCGGGTGCGCATGGCGGAGGCGGCGACCTCCAGCTTTTTGGTGGGCGACTCCATATGGGTGGCGCCGGACCTGGCCTGCGCACTGCCGCCTGGGGTGGCCTCGGTGCCCGCGCTGACGGGCGATGCCGAGTAGCCCGCGCGGTCGACGGCGGTGCAGATGTCGTCGGGGGTGACTTGCTCGGGGTCATAGTCGACCAGCATGGAGCCGGCGAGCAGATTGACTGCGACGCTTTGGACGCCGTCGAGCTTGCTGACGGCGCAATCCACGTGTGCCTGGCAGGCGGCGCACGTCATGCCGCCCACGTCGAACTTATCTTGAGCCATGGCTTCTCCTTTCTGTGACGTAATGTCGGAAATGTTAACCTGCCGATACTATACACCCATACCCCCTGGGGGTGTCCAGTGGGAATGAAAATGTCATATATTTCGTTTCAGAAGGGGTCAACTGCCGGGCCAGCGGCCAATCCAGCCCTTCATCTCAATTTGTAACAACAAGACCCGATTTTGCCGAGTTACTGTTACAGATCGAGACAAACCGTTCGACCGTCAACCTAACATCTCAATCTGTAACATCTAGCAGGGAAAAAGACCTCTAACTGTTACAGATCGAGACATTCCGCCGAGTCACAACTCAACATCTCAATCTGTAACAGTTAGGCCGGTATTTGGGTCCTAGATGTTACAGATCGAGACAAACGCCGGGGTCGGGAGCCCCGTCGCAGCGGTCCTCCGCCCCTAGATGCAGAACCCGGGAATCACGCAGGTCTGCTTATCCGGCTTACTCGCGGGGGTGGCGTACATAAAGACGTCTCCGTCGTCGCCGACACGGTTGATATAGGTCGTGCCCTTCTCGTCGGACATGTCGGGACTCACCGTGCGCTCCCACCAGCAGGTGTCCTTGCCCTTCCACTGGCGCACCATGGTCGAGTTGGTGGAATACGGGCTCACCTTAAGCTCGCGGAACAGCTGATACTCCTCGCCCTCGCCGTTGTAGATATCGGCCAGGTAGTGATAGTCTTCGGCAAATGACTCGGGTGGCTGATCGCCCGAGATCTCGACCATGGCGGGAAGCCAAAGGGTCGCGGGCAGCTCGCTCAGACACGAGTCGCTATCGGCGGCGCCCGCGTTGTTCGAGACCTTCTTGACCGGCTTAATAACCGATCGTAGCTCCTTGGGCAGCAGCTCAATGCCGTCCTCGTCGAGCCATTCGCGCAGTTCGCAATCGGCCCAACCGCTGTTGAGCGGGCGCTCCGCGGCGTTGTGCTCAGCAATGCCGGCGTCAAAGATAAACGACAGCCCGGCTTTGCCCGTTCCGTCCAGAAGCTCGTCGTGGCGGATGCCCACAAGCTGTGCTCCGACTTCGAGTCCATTGGTGAGCCGCACGTGTTTGGTGCACGGATAGGGGATGCGTCCGTCGGCATCAAGCAGGTGATAGCGCCGGGCAATCTCGCGTGCCTCGCTACGGGTCTCGGCGGCCTTAATCTTGAGCGAAATCTCTTGCAGCTGATCCCAGGTATAGTCGTCAATCGATCCACGAATGCCGTCGAGGTAATCGGGAATGCCAAAGCCGTTGGTTGCAGCTCCGATAACGCCGAGTCCTGCGGCGACTGCGACGACGCTGCCGATAATAAACCGGCGACGGGTCATGGCATCGCGACGGGCCTGCTCCAAAAGCGCCCGGGCACAGTCACCGGCGACATCGACCTTAAGGTGCGCGCCGGCATCGATGTTGATGGGCTGGTTGGAGAGCCCCGGCGTGTTCACAGCTGATTCGCCCAGGTCGGGAGCGAACGCCAACAGACCCTCGTAGAACTCGCGCTCGCTGGGGCGCGATGTCTGGTCGGTCGCGAGACACGACATGATAAGGTCGGCAAAAGCCTGGTCGTCACCCTTGTGGGCAACGAGCGGCTCGGGTTCGTTTTGCGTCTTGAGCAGGTAGTATGAGTAGACCCCATGAGCTTGGTGCCTGGCAGCCCTAAAGGGAGTGTGCCCACTATAGAGCTCGTAGAGGATGCTCGCGATGGCGTACACGTCGACGGAGGGAGAGCGACGCAGCTCGGCAATGTTGGGGATATCGCGAGTGAGCATTTCGGGCGCAGCGTATGCCGGCGTGGCATAGCGCCAAATGTCGGCGCGCTGCGTGAGCGTGTCGCCGCCCAGGGCCGGGACCGAGGAGCCCATATCGACCAGACATGGCTTAAACGCCAGCGTCTGCACTTGCTCGTCGATGCCAAGTTCGTTGGTGCGGAACATGATGTTCGCGGGCGACAGGTCGCGGTGTACAAGCGGCGTCTCGAGATTTTGAGTCGACAGCAAGGTCCCCAGCACGGCGCAGCCTATCGAGGCGGTGGCGGCACAAGTCACGCCCTCGCCATCATGTGGCAGCATACTAGCTGCTTTGTCGAGCGACGTGCCCTCGATCCACTCCATAAGGATGAGCGGTTCGCCCTGGCACGTGCCATAGCCATAGACGCGGGGAAACCCGCGCAAGTGCGACACGCGGCAGAGGTTTCGGTATTCCTCAAAGAGCGCGGCGGTGTTTGCCAGGTGCATAGCGGATTCGTCCGCTGTGCGCGACGGCGTGTTGGTGCTCAGCGCGCGCACGAGCGTGTTGTCCGAGAGCACCTTGACGGCGAAGCGCTCGTTTGAGGTGTTATGCGCCGGCAGCACAAGGCCCGTGTTGCCGTGCGAGGAACGGCCGGCCGAGACCATGAGCGTCATAAAGCGGCGCTTGGCGAGCTCCTCGTCGGCGGGATTGACGGGTGCGGCGGTGTCGAACGATTCGAGCTGAAAGAGAACTGTCGTTGAATCGGGCTGCGGGATGGTATCTGCCATGGTGACCTTACCTTGTGGTGTTGCGGGCACGGACGCAACACTTCTTGCCAAATACACGTTGCGCCCGGTTCGCCATGCACGGCGCCGGGCGCAACACTAGATTGCGAGTTTCATTACCAAAAAACGGGTCGTGGCACCCAAACAAATGGTATCGCTGTGCCACAGGGGAACGGGCGGGTATTCGACGCCGGGTCTGCGTGTATGGCGTGGCGGCTCGACCACGTGCTGGGACATATCCGCGCCCGAGATGAGCACGGTGCCGTTGGTGGAACCCAGACCCTGCACGTACCAGTAGCCGTCCTTGGCAAAGACGCGTGCGTGGCGGCGCGAGACATCGCGGTCGACATCGGTGATGGCGCCGGTGCCCGTGGCTAGCGAACCGATTACGGTGCCGCCCTCGCCTTCGTTGAGCGGGTACAGCGGAGGCTTGGCGGCGTTACCCACAATGCGGATGAGGCCCAGGCGCTCGGCATGCTTGACCTCGGGCTCGACGGCGGCGGTAAAGCCTTCGCCTACGCTGAGCTCGGTGGTGGAGAAGTGCCCGCCCATCTTGTCGGCGATGAGCGTCTCGGTCACCTGTACGGCGGCTTGGGGGTCGCATAGGCAACCGCACGCCACAAACAGCGTGACCAGCGGTAGTGCACAATCGGCGGCCGTGGTGCCGGGCGCGGCGATGCGATCGCAGGCGTTGCGGTAGATGCGGTCGTCGAGACCATAGACGCTCAGCGACTCGCGCATGGCGTCGGCAGCCTCGCCGCTATAGTGCTCTGCCACCATGGCACGAGCCATCTCATTACCACCGAGGTTGGAGATCAGGCGAGCGGTGATGTTTTGGGCCGTCTGGGTGATATCGGCAAACAGCTCGGGGCGCGGACGCTCGACGGGGGCGTGAACAACCTCGCGCGATAGGAACGTTCGCTCGTCCACGCGGTCGCGTGGTGCTTTGCCACCGGCCATAGGGGTGGAGCGCAGCAGCATCCAAGCGGTATCGCGATTGGTGATTCCGCCGAACTTGCGCAGATCGTCGAACATGACGGAGCGCGGTGTCTCTCGATCCATTGGTCCCCTCCTTGTGGTCGCAGCACGCAGGTCGAGCTTGCATGCAATTAGACAATCGAATCTACTATATCCGATTGGACAGAATAAAACATGCACGTCAACGCCGTCTTTACAGTACCGCGACCTTGTTGAGGGCAAAATGCTAGATAATCGCGTCGAATTTGGGCATAACGCGCCAGTCGCCGGCGTCGTCGAGCACGCCCCATTTGCCGCTGTCGTTGTCCTGTACGGGCAAAAACACATCGGTGGAGGTGTAGAAGATGTCGCCCATGGCGCGGAACTTGGGTTCGACTTGCCAGGCGCCGCTCACTGTCGAGCAGCCCCACAGGCCGGTGGTCTGGTCCTTGACAGGAGCCCAGCCGTTGGCAAACTCGCGTGCCTCGGCAAAAGTGGCGGAGAACGCGCGTGTGCCGTCGGGCAGAATATAGCCCCACGAGCCGTCGTCGAACTGCACCGCGGCGCGGTTGCTGGCAAAGCGGCGGGCGGCCTTAAACTGCGGCTCGATCTTCCACTGGCCGTAGCCGTTGATGTAGCCCCAGGTGGTGCCGTCCTGCGTCGCGGGCCCCAGGCCGTTTGCCGAGTCCCAGCCGCCCAAGCCCCTAAAGGTCGGCGGCACGTCGTTGCGCTTGCCGGTCTTGATATAGATGTAGCCCCAGCTGTCCTCTTCGTTGCTCGAGCGATAGGGCACAAAGTTGCCCAGCACCATATCGCCCATGGCGTAGTACTTGGCATCGACGATCCATTTGCCCTGGCGGTTGAGCACGCCCCAAAAGCTGGTCTGCGCATCTTGGGCGACGGCGCCGTAGTCGTTGAAGGGCCGGGTGTCCGAGAACTGCGGCTCGATGGCCCAGTTTCCGTCCTGGTCGATGTAACCCCACATGCCGGAGGCGGAATCGAATGCGGCGGCAAGGCCGGCTCCGTAGAGCCGCATGTCGCTGTAGATCGGTTTGGCCTTCCAGGTGCCGGTGTCGTCGATCAGCCCCCACTTGTCATCGCTTTGGGCGGCATAGCGCATCTCCACGTTGATGGTGTTGGACGACGTTACGGATGTGTCGGAGCTGCCCGAAGTGTCGGAGTCGCTGTCTTTTGTGCTTTTGGACGAACTGTCGTCGCTTTTGGCGTTTGTCGCAACGGCGGCGCCGTTTCCGTTGTGGAGGTTACGCGACAGCAGGTAGGCGCCGCCACCGGCGAGCGCCGTAAAGGCGAGGCCGCCCGCTGCGAGAAAAGCACGGCGCGAGACGGACGTGGCCGCCGCAGACGCCGCGGCCGTCGTGGTGACTGTGGGTGCTGTCGAGGAAAAGCCGGCGGAGGCAACAGAACCAGCGGAGTCAGCGGAGGCGGAAGGGCCTGCCGCGGCGCCGCCAAAGATCGCGTTTTGCGCGGCGGCATCGGCGCCATAGGCTGTCCGGGGTGCTTCGAGCACGACTGGTACGGGCAGGTAAGACGAGCGGTTCTGTTGCCCGTTGTCGAGCGGGGCGCCTTCGGCGGCGACATCGGATGCGGTCGCAAACGGCTCAACCGGAGCGGCTGCGTCATCGTCATCCAGCGGGAACATGACGGGCTGCGCGGTATCGAACGTGGCCGGCACGGGCTCGTCGACACTTGCCCCCGGGCCAATGTAGGTTGTCTGGGCATCCATGGCCCTGCTACCCCAGACCGGCTCGGGCGTGGGCCAGTCGCCCAGCTCGCTCGATTGCCAGCGGCGCAGCAGGTCGAGCATCTGCTCAACGGAGGGACGCTGCTCTTGGTCGACGGCGAGTCCCGCCACGATAATGTTGACGAGTGCCTCGTCGGCGGTCGTGCGGGCCTGTGGCATTTCAAAGGCGGTTTCGGTTTTGACGCGGTAGGGCGATGCGGTGCCCAGCGCCTGCAGGTTAAACGGGGTATGCCCGCAGTACAGCTCGTAGAGCACACTCGAGAGCGCGTAGATGTCGACTGTGGGGCTCAGACGCCTGGTCTCGATGCCCGCGATATCGTGGGTGAGCATCTCGGGCGGCGCATACTCGGGCGTGCCGCCGCGCCAGACGTCGGCGCGTACGGTAAAGGTGGGGTCGATGGGATTGAGCGCCGTCGAACTGCCAAAGTCGATGAGGCGGATATCAAAGTCGAGTGTGGCGAGCTGGTCTTGGAGCGAGCGCTCGCTCGTGGCGATCATGATATTGCGCGGCGAGATATCGCGGTGTGCAACGCCCGTGTCCAGGTGCCGCACGTTATTGAGAATGGAGAGCACGGCAACGCCGATGGCCGCCACCGCGTCGCCGCGCACGCCGCCGTCTTCGTGGGGGAGCTGCGGGGTGATGTGCTTGAGCGTGGAGCCCTCGACCCATTCCATGACGATGAGCGGCTCGCCGCCGCTGGTGCCGTAGCCATATACGCGCGGAAAGCCCTTGAGGTGCGAGACCGTGAGCTGATTGCGATATTCCTCGAACAGCACGGCGCGCATGCCTGCGGCGATACGCTCGTCGGAGCCATCGAGATTACGCAGACGCTTGATGGCAAAGACCTCGCCGGCGGTGTTGGTGGCGCGCTGTACCACGCCCGTGCCGCCCTTGCCCGCGTCGGCATGGACCAGGAACATTGAGAAGCGCCGTCGCGATTCGTCGCGATGGGCGGGATCGAAGGCTACTGCCGGCTCAAAGGTATCGAGCACGATGAGTTCCTGCTGTCCCTGGTTGTTCACGTTCGCCCCCTTGGGAATCGATTGCTT
Source organism: uncultured Collinsella sp. (assembly GCA_934654605.1). Classification (GTDB taxonomy): domain Bacteria; phylum Actinomycetota; class Coriobacteriia; order Coriobacteriales; family Coriobacteriaceae; genus Collinsella. The sequence goes on from CAKUGH010000005.1 coordinate 29,870, forward strand.
TGTCGAGGCGCCGGTATGCAGCCGTGCCCCAATGAGTCAAGAATACGATTAGTTTCGCTCATTCCGCGTAACGGTGCTGTTGAAAAACACCGTTACGCATGCGGGTGGCGTTTTGCTGTGCGATGATAGGCGCGTTTTGAGAAGGGCCGTGGTGCCCGATACCTAGATAGAAAGGAACCCCATGGGTTTTCTTGATGAGATGCAGGCGTCGCTCGACCGTACGGCGGCAGATGCCGGCCGCGCCTTGCAGGTGAACAAACTCAAGAGCCAAATGAGCGATGCCCTCAAGCGTCGCCAGCAGCTCGCCGGTCAGCTGGGCGCGAGCCTGTACGAGGCGACCAAGGGCAACACCGAGCTGCGTCAGGGCCGCGAGGAGCTCTATGACGGCATCGCCGCGATCGATATGGAGCGCGCGCAGCTCCAGGCGCAGGTCGACGAGCTCGAGCGCCAAGCGCAGGCGGCGGCCTATGCTTCTGCATTCATCGATTGTCCGTTTTGTCACAACCGCCTGCAGCAGTCCTCTATGTTCTGCTCGGGCTGCGGCAAGTCCATGGCCGAGATCCAGGCCGAGCTGGCGCGCCAGGCCCAGGCGGCTCCCGTGCCGGTCGAGGCCCAGGTTGCCCCTGCCGACGGCGCAGCCACGTGCCCCTCGTGTGGTGCTCCCATCCAGGCGGGCCACGCCTTCTGCATGAATTGCGGTCATAAGCTGGCGTAATCGGCAGTATCTGACCACAGCTTGGACGGTCGGTACGATACCTCGAAAACAATTTGAAAGTTGCGCAACAACTTTTAGGCGATAGCGGTGAATATGGTCGTGCGGGCCCCAAAGGTCCGCACGACTTGTTGTTTGACCCCAAGGAGGTACCCGATATGTTCTGCCCCGGTTGTGGCGCCAAGATCGACGACGGCGCTCGTTTCTGCCCCGTTTGCGGCCATCAGATGCAGGCCGCTGCCCCTGCTTCCGCGCATGCCGCCGCTCATGCCCAGGCCGCGCCGAGCCAGCCCCAGTACGTCGCCCAGCCCCAGGCGGCCCCCGTCTTTTCTGCGGCGCCCGTCATGCACGCGGCGGCTCCCGCCTCTGCCGTGCATCCGGCCCTGTCCATCGCCCGCATCATCCCTTGCGCTCTTGCGGTGGTCGCGATCGTCCTCTCCTTTATGCCGTGGTTTAGCATCTCGCCCACGGTGGTGCAGGCCTCGAGCTACGCGAGCCGGGGTGCCAATTTCCTAAGCCAGCTCGCCGGCCAGAACACCGACTATTCGTCGAGCCTGGGCTTTGACGAGAGCTACAACGTATGGAGCCTGGGCAAGGCCGGCGAGGTCGCCGTTACCTACCAGAGCATGTACGACTCGGCGTCCGACTTCGCCAGCTCGCTGAGCAGCTCCTACTACGATGACTATTCCGACTCGGGCCACGGTCATGCCGTGAGCATCGCTAACCCCAACTACGGCAAGGTTTCCTCCGGCGGCGTCTCCTTTATCTCGTTCGCCGTCACTGCGTTTTGGGCGCTTGGCATGCTCGCCTCGATCGCCGGCATCGTGCTCTACCTTACCCAGGGCCTCAAGGTCGTGCTTCCTGCCGGCTGTGGCCTCATGGTGCTCTCGGTGCTGGCTTTTGAGTTGCTGTACGCCAACATGATGAGCGCTGTCGGCTCGCCGGCCACCACTCCCATCTTTATGGCACTGTTTGCCATCGCCGCCGCCGTGCTCACCTTTGTGCTGCGCGAGCAGACTGCCCCGACGGCTCACTAGAAAACCAGCCCTCAACACGAGTGATTCGTGACCCATGGCGACCGAGGACAACGTCCCCGGTCGCTTTTCTTTTTCGTTTTTACCACCGCCAAGCAGGCAAAACAAAAAAATTGCGATGAGCGGCAATGTTGCGCAACAACTTTTTGATTTTTGCCCTCATGGTATTGGTAGCAAAGAAAGGCAGGTGCTTACCAAGATGGATCAGACGACCGATACCAAGAACGCCACGACGGCCCCAATCGATGCCAAGGTCGAGATGGTTGCCAAACTCGCCGGCGTCAACGGGCTCAAGCTCGTCTCGAGCGCGGCGGGCGGCACGCAGGTCTTTGTCGGTTCTTGCACGGCTGACGGGCTGCGTGGCACCTCGTGCTCGCTCAAGCTCATCCGCGGCGACATCGATCATCTGCGTCGCCAGGGCGACTTCTTCCGTCGCGTCTCGGACACCCAGGCCGATGCCGGCGGCACCCTCACGCCCTCCTCGCATGGCTTGGCGCGCGTGCTCTTCCACGAGCTCGTCGCCCTGCCCGGGGATGACGCCGTGTTGGCCGTGGTAACGGTCATGGTTCCGGGCGTGTCGTTTGCCGACGTGGTGCGCACCTGTGCCACGGGCGTGCGCGCCCTTTCGTTTGCGCAGACGCTTTTGCTTGTGTCCTCGTGCTTTAAGGCGCTTGCCCAGGCGCAGGACGCCTTTGGTGGAACGTTTGTCCATCAGGACCTTAAGCCCTCCAACATCGTGTTCGAGAGCGACCCGTTTGATCTGGCGCCCGACCTTTTGGGGGATATCCCCCAGGCGGCCCTTATCGACCTGGACTTTTCGTTTTTGGCCGAGGAAGGGGCGTACCGCGCCCGCCCGCATGGAACGCCGGGCTATCTGGCACCCGAGCTGCTGCTGGGGGAGGCCGACGGAGTGCGCTACGCCCTGCCCGCGTCCGACGTGTTCTCGCTGGGCGTTCTTGCCCACGAGGCACTCTGCGGCAGCCTGCCGTATCTGCCGGGCGCGCCCGATGTCGGTGCTTCTGGCAGCGCGTGGCGGGACTTCTTCGAGGCCTGCCGAGACACGGGCGCCGATGCCATTGCGGTGGACGAGGGCTTGCCGGCAGATGTGCGCGGCGCCATTGCGGCCTGCCTGGCGGGCGATCCCGATGTTCGTCCAAAGGCGGCGCAGATGGCCCGCGTGTTTGACGACCTGGCTCGCCACCACGTGCAGCTCAAGGGCGACTTTATTGGCGATCGGCACGTGATGGATGTGGTGACGCCCGTCACGTTGCTGTAATGCCGTCTACTACAGGCGGCGATGTTGAGTTACTGGACTGTTCCCGAGGTGTTGCGCAACAGCGCGGGAATGCGGTGGCCCCTAAAGTTTGGGGTGCCGGGGAGTTAGGAAAGGGGGCCTCATGGCGAGCTCCTCTCAGGTTTGCGATTGTGTTCACGAGCACGGCTGGGACAGTGCGTTCTACCGTTTTGCCGAGACCATCAGAAGCCTGACGTGCGGCGGCTGCAACCACAAGCACATCTACGCGCTCGTGGGCACCCGTGGCAGGTATATCAACCACAGCAACCCCGTCGTTCGCAAGCGTACGGCCGCGGCGCTGTCCCGTCTGATGCATTCGAGCCGCTATGCCGCCGATATGCAGCAGGGCTATGCCGACGACAGCTCGGTGTTCTCCAAAGCAGCGGCCTCACTGATCGAGATGCTGCACGAGACGACCAAGCTGGACGATGCGGAGCTGTTTGACTACGCGCTCCATACCTCGTGGCCCGAGCTGCTGCGCGGACTGGAAAGCGAGCGCCGCGCCGGTCGCGAGGTCGATCCGCTGCGCATGGCCTGCGAGTCGCGCGAGGTGGTGCGCTGGGGCGAGCAGCAGGCCGCCTGTGGGCATGCCCCGCTCGCCGAACTCTTTGCCGCCTGCTTTCGCACCATGGCCTTTGGCTGTTTGGACGATCGCTTCGCCCGCACGCTGTGCTCGCGCACGCCCGCGGAGTCCGATGACTCGCCGGCAGCGTGCGACGAGCGCGCGCCCGAAGGAGCCTGCCTGGTGCGCGTCGCGGCCGAGGACGGGCCGTGTGTCTCGGGCGTGTGGTGTGTGGATGCCGACCGGCCCTTTTCGATCGGGCGCTTTAGCAGCTGCGACGCGATCGAGGCCGACCCGGTGGTCTCGCGTCTGCACTGCCGCGTGTTCATGCTCGACGGCACCTGGTTTTTGGAAGACGGTGGGAGCACCCACGGCACGCGCGTCCTGCGCGGTGAGGACGATGCGCCCTCCTGCGTTTTCGATAGCGGGGGAGAGAAGGGCCCCCGGGCCTTTCCGCTTGAGTTCGGCGACCGCATTGTGCTCGCCGGCCGAATTACCTATTGGTTTTGCGCGCGCGACGCGCATGTTCTGACGATTGGTTAGCCAAATGGAAAAACGAGTTATTCAGCAGCGTGACGGTTCTATGGCACTTGGCTACGTGGTCGCCGACCAGCGTCAGCTCGACAAGCGCCTCTACGAGGTCGTGACCGGCGGCAGCGTAGGCTGCCTGCTGCCCGGTGCGCTCATGCGCTATCCCGATGGCGTGCTCGAGATGCGCTATCGCATTGCCGGCGAGACGCTGGAGCAGCGCCTGGCGCGCCCCTTTGACGGCGCCGAGACCTGTGAGCTGCTCGAGAGTATCTCCAGCACGTTCGATACCCTGGTTGCAGGCCAGCTGCCGCTTATGAACCTGCGCTTTGCGGCCGACGAGGTGGTCATGGACGCCTCCGGCACGGGCTGCCGTTTCGTGTTTTTGCCCATGACCGGCCTGACGCCCAACCTGGACGCCGTTCGCGTGTTCTTTGAGCAGGTTGCCGCACGGGTCTTGCCTTCCGACGATATCGCTCAGAACGCCATGTCGTCGTTTGCCGCGTTCTTTAAGAAGCCCGGCCCCTTCGATATTCTGGGCTTCTCCCGCCACCTGAAGCAGGTGAGCGCGAGCGCCATGCTTATGGATGCCGGTACCACCGTACTCGATGATGGCGATGGCGACGACCACGGCACCACGGTGCTCGATAGCGGCGACGACCACGGCACGACGGTGCTCGACGACGGCGAGGACCTGGGCGGAGTCGCTCCTGGCCCCGTGCTGGGCACGGTCGTCCTTTCCGATCCGGAGGACGAGCCGATTGCCGACGCCGAGCCCGAGCCGCAGCCTGCCCCGGAGCCCGAGCCGCAGCCCGAACCACAGCCGGAACCGGAGCCTGAGCCCGAGCCCGAGCCGGAACCGGAGCCCGAGCCCGAACCGGAGCCCGAGCCTGAGCCGGAGCCTGAGGACGACCTGGCCGATGCGCCCATCGCCCAGTCCCGTCCGGACCGCACCGGCGTACTCAACCCGATCGACTTTAAGGTCGCCGAGGGTTACGAGTCCCTGTTCTCCCAGGATACGGTTGAGCGTCATAGCTCCCACGTGAGCGACGCCAAGGCGCCCGCGCACGCCGCCCACGCTCCCAAGCCCGAGCCCGCACCTGCGCCCGCACCTGCGCCCGCGCCTGAGCCCGCGCCTGAGCCCAAGTCCGCTCCCAAGCCCGAGCCGGCTCCTGCGCCCGTACCCGCAGCTCCCGAGCGTCACCTGCGCTTTTACCTCACGCGCATTGCCACCGGCGAGCGCTTTGAGGTTCGCGGCCGTCGTTTTGTGGTCGGCAAGTCCAAGCACAGCTCGTTTATGGTCAAGGGCTCCACGACGGTTTCGCGCAGCCATGCGATCTTCGTTACCGACGGCGCCACCTGCACCATCGAGGACGACAACTCGCGCAACGGCACCTTCGTCAACAACGAGTGCATCGATCCGGGTTTTCCGGTTGCACTCGTCGACGGCGACACCGTGCGCATGAGTGACGAGAACTTTGCATTCGAGGTCCAGCCTGCCTAAGGGCGTGCGACCCACGTTGAGATATTCGAGAAAGGAGCGCAGATGCTTTTCGAAGGGGCCGGTTACTCCAATGTCGGCCGAACGCGCGAATCCAACCAGGATAGCTACCTGATCAAGGTTGCCTCCACTCCCGTGGGCGATGTCGCCCTGGTCGCCGTCGCCGACGGCATGGGTGGCCTTGAGTGCGGCGAGCTCGCCTCTGCCGCGGTCATCAACATGCTGTCCGATTGGTTCGACAACAAGCTGCCCGTGGCCCTGGAGGCCATGGAGAGCTCCGTCGGCGGTTTTGAGAACTTCGTCGACGGCCAGTGGGGCGGCCTGGTTCAGGATATGAACATGGCGCTGATTCGCTATGGCATGGCCGAGCATATGAACCTGGGCACCACGCTCACCGCCATGCTCGCCATCGGCGGCCGCTATTCCATCGTGCACGTGGGTGACACGCGTGCCTACGAACTCACCGAGTCGGCGACCAACCAGCTCACGGTCGATCAGACCTTCGTGCGCCGCGAGGTCGAGGCCGGTCGCATTACGCCCGAGGAGGCCCTCACGCACCCGCGCCGCAACGTGCTGCTGCAGTGCCTGGGTTCCACCAAGGAGGTCGTGCCCGACCTGATCCACGGCAACCTGGATCGCGATGCTATCTACCTGCTGTGCTCCGACGGCTTCCGCCATGTGCTCACCGACACCGAGCTTCGTCGTCGTCTGGGTCCCGACGCCCTGGACGCCAACGCCTGGGATGCCGAGCGTCGTCGCGGCGCCTATGCCACCTGCACCGCCGCCGACCTGGACCGTGAGGAGCGCGAGGGCTTTGAGGCGGGATGCGTCACGCAGCGCATCGCCGAGACGGCCCAGCTCGTCATGGATCGCAAAGAGGCCGATAACGTTACCGCGCTGGTGCTGCGCGTCCAGCCTCAGGGAGGTCGATAGCCCATGCCGTCTACCAGAAGCAGGCGAGAGGTCGACGCGCGCCGTAAGCGCGTGGGCGACGTCATCAAGGGCCGCTACAAGATTCTGTCGGTGATCGGCAAGGGCGGCATGAGCCGTGTCTACCTGGCCGCCGACCTGCAGCTCACCAACAAGCAGTGGGCTGTCAAAGAGGTCGACCGCAACGCGACCGACCCCACCGGCCGCCCCATCGAGCAGTCGCTGGCAAGCGAGGCCGAGCTGCTCTCCAAGCTCGATCACCCCAATATCGTCGACATCGTCGATATCGAGAAGACCGAGGACTTCATCTACGTCATCATGGACCACGTCGAGGGTACGTCCCTGGCCGACGTGGTGCGCCGCGAGGGTCCGCAGTCCGAGGAGGACGTGCAAAGGTGGATGCTGCAGGTGTGCGACGCCCTGGGCTACCTGCATCGTCAGGACCCGCCCATCGTCTACCGCGACATGAAGCCCTCCAACATCATGCTGCACCCCGATGGCTACATTAAGCTGATCGACCTGGGCGTTGCGCGTGAGTACAAGGACGAGGCCCGCAAGGACACCATCGCCTTTGGTACCACGGGCTACGCCGCACCCGAGCAGTATGGCAAGGCCCAGACCGACGCCCGTACCGATATCTACGGCATCGGCGCCACCATGTGGCACCTGCTGGTGGGAGAGGCGCCCCCGGTCGAGTTCCCGCTGCCCAACGTCCACACCAAAAACGAGAGCGTGGGCGAGGGCTTTGCCGACGTCATCATCCCCAAGTGCTGCGAGCTCGAGCGTGCCCGCCGCTACCAGGACTGCGACGAGCTGGCTGCCGACCTGGAGATCTACAAGGAGCTTACCCGCGAGTTCCGCGATAAGCAGGCCCGCAAGGTCAAGACCTTCTTTGGCTGTGTCATCGCGTGCGTGGTGTGCCTGGTCGTGGGCATTGGCAGCATGGCGCTGCGCGAGTCCACAATCACCGAGAAGTTCGACTACCAGATGAAGCTCGGCCGCGACCAGACCCAGTCGGCTCCCGAGAAGGCCGAGAAGGCCTACCTCGCCGCCATTGGCTATCGTCCGGGCGACGTCGAAGGCTACGAGGGCCTCATCGATGCCTACAAGGCCGACGGCACCTTCACCACCAAGGAGAAGGCGCAGCTCGACGACGTGTACCAGCAGAACCTGACCGAGCTCGAGAATTCGAGCAGGTTCTCGGAGCTGTCTTACGAGATGGGACGTCTGTACTGGTACTTCTACTCCTATGGCGGCAGCAAGGACGACGAGGACGCCAACCGCACCACGCGCATTAAGGCGTCTGCCGAGTACTTTAAGAACGCCGCGGAGGACCCGTCGTTCGAGAACCGCGACAAGGCCAAGATTTACAACGGCATTGCGCAGTTCACGACCAAGATCGCCATCGCGGTCAAGACCGACGACGACTCCGATTCCATGTACAAGGAGTACTGGGGCAACCTGGAGGACCTGGCCGACGAGATCGCCAGCGAGTCCAACGAGACGGTGCGCCTGGACAGCTACGCGCTGATCTCCAACGCCATGGAGACCTACATGGATAAGTTCAAGGCCGCCGGTATTAAGAAGTCGCAGGCCGAGAAGCTCTACAAGAAGGTCGATTCGGGTCTTAAGTCCGTCTCGCCCAAGGATGACGAAGCCGAGCAGCGTCGCGACGAGACCATCCAGCGCCTGGAGAACGAGGTCCAGCGCAAGATCACCACGGTGTATTCCAACGCCGTCGTCGCCGAGGATTAAGGAGGGGCGAACATGGAAAACGTTTACTTTTACGTAGCGATCGCCGCGTTTGTACTCGCGGCCGTGCTCGCCGTCGCCGCGGTGGTTGTGTTTGTGAAGATGGATGTCATCAACGCCATCCGCTTCCTCCAGGGCAAGCGCGTGCCCACCTCTGGTGAGGGTGCGCGCCGTCGCGCGGCTCGCGGCTCGCGCGGTGCCGGTGCTAAGAAGTCCAACCCCGCCCGCTCCGTGCTGGGTGGCCCCGAGGGCGACGACCGCGTGACCGACATTGCGCACGAGGGTCCCGAGGGCGACGACAACATGACCACGGTGGTCGCGCCCATCAGCGACGAGCCCGCTTCGGCCCGTCATACCAAGGCGCACGCCGCCACGGCGGAGAAACCCGTCCGCGATGAGAGCGACGACGAGGGCTTTGCCGGCAGCGAGACTCCGACCGAGGTGCTGACCGAGGACGATCTTGACACCGAGCGTCCGACCGGCGTGCTCGTGGAGGACGAGGAAGATTCCGAGCGCCCCACCGGCGTCCTTACCGAGGACGAGGAAGACTCGGAGCGTCCGACCGGCGTGCTCACCGAGGACGAAGAGGATTCCGAGCGCCCGACGGGTGTTCTGGTCGAGGACGACGAAGAGTCCGAGCGTTCTACGGGTCTGCTCGTGGAAGAGGACGAGGAGTCCGAGCGCGAGACGGGCCTGCTCGACGAGACCGACGAGGACTCCGAGCAGGAGACCGGTCTGCTCGACGAGGGCGCCGAGGCGTCCGAATCCGAGACCGACGTACTCAGCAGCGGCGATGTTTATGAAAACATCGGTGCCGATGGTGTTGCTCAACACGAGGATGACGGATTCCGCTTCATACTCAAACAGAATGTGATCGTAGTTCATACCGACGAGTCTCTCGATCGGGTTTGCAACTAGGGAAGGAAAATCGAACGATGTCTGTGTTTGATAAACTCAAGGCGTATTCACGTAAGCCTGCAGCCGTGATTCTCGCCACCGTGATGGCCACATCGACCATTCCCACCACCCCGATCGCCCAGGCCGTGACCGCCGCGTATGCCGCGGAGACCTCGACCCAGGGCCAGACGAAGGGCACCGAGAAGAAATCTGGTCATCACTCCTCCGCCGCAGCGGACGTTTATCAGGGATTCCCTGCTATTCGTTTTATTTACGATTCATATGCAACGGATGGCCAAAAAACCGCTGACTATTTCCTTAGCAAGTCCGAGGCGGCCGAGACGGCAAAGAAAACAATTCAGGAAGCGTTTCTTAGCGGTAAGAGCGCCTATACCACCGAGATTATCCACGCCGCAATTGACGACGCCTTCAACAATCGCATTCCCGAAGGCCAGACTGTTGCCAGCAAAGATGACATTTTAGTTGATTACTCGAGCATCAAGATCGAGGATGTCCAAGTTGATTCAGTAGTGCTCTCTGGCGAGGACAACGGGTTTTCCGTTGTTTCCGCTGATGGCGGCTGGAAACTCACTGCTCCTGAGAAAAATCTTGCCAGCGCTGGAATTGGCATAAGCATTAAGTCCGTTAAGTTTTCGTACAACTTTACGTATAAATACACGACTAAGAGTAATGAACAGAAGCCTAGCAATCCGGACGCTAGTGGTAACACGGGCTCTGCCTCTGGGGAAAATGGAGGGTCTGATGCTTCGAGCGAGGCCCTCGTTAACGAAGGCGCCACCCCGACGACCCTTAACGGTGAGGTCAAGGGCAACGTGCTCACGGCTGAACAGAAGGATTTAAACGAACTTCGTGTTGATGGCTATCTGTTCAGCGAGGACTACTGGCGATTCGTGGGAACAAATCTTTCCAGCGTTAAGGCCGACCCCGTCACGCTTACGTATGGTGCTAAAGACAATCCCGAGGCCACGATTGCTGATGTTGATGGTGCCCATTCTGGGCAGCTGAACGCTACGTTCGAAAACGGCAAGACGACCACCGAGAACGATTATTACAAGGCCGAGCTGGTTAATGAAGATGGTGCTTGGAAGGTAAAGTTCACCCCCAAGAAGGTCTTCTCCGCTGACGAAAACCCGGACGGCGTGAGCGTTAACGTTAAGTGGGCTTACCCTGATGACACCGCTATCGATGGCGTTCAGACTCCCGTGACGGTCACCGCAATCAATAAGTGCCCGATCAGCAATCTGTCGCTGCCCGGCGACAAGGATGGCAAATACACCTATCGCATTAAGGACGCGCAGCAGAAGAAGATTCTGGAGGACGCTAATAACGCCGTTAAGCAGGCAGTTAAAGCCATTGATGGAAAAGAGCCGACCGAGAACTATTATTCTGCCCTTGAGCTTGATGTCGACGCTAACGGCGAAGCGAAGAGCAGCACTGACCTTAAGTTCACCGTCAATCCTGACAAGAAGGCTGTGGCCGCATACGCAAACTTTAATGTAACGGATGTCCCTACCGCGAATATCGATGCTGTTGCAGATGTTGCTTGGGATAAGACCGATTTGGTCGTCAAGTCTGATAATGGCGGCTCTAACTCAAAGCTTTCCTATGAGGATTATTCTAAAAATGGTGCCTGGCTTAATGGCAGCGGAACGAAGCATGACGGTAAGGTGACGGCTAGTTGGGCAGACTATGCACTTTCCGATGAAGTTCCGGCTGAGATGTCCAAGCTCGGTAACGATCTCGAGATGAATATGAAGGAGGGCGTCTCTGAGAACAACCAGATGTATGCTCTCGATAGTGACGGAGTCGTTACGCTCGTTACCGGCATCTGCTACCGTCGTGATACGTGGGCTCCCGAGGTCAAGTCTGCGGGCGTTGTGAATGCTGAAAAGAAGAGCGCCGCCCGTACCAAGTCAATTACTGAGGAGCTCGAGGCTAACCGCACTTACGTCACAAAGAATCTTCAGGTTGACGTAACTATTGTCGATGGCTGCAACAATTCGGATAAGTCTGGCCTTAAAGATGACTCCGTAAAGATGAAGTATAAATTTGGGACGAATGATCGAAGCGATACGGGAAACGATAAGGAGGTCACACCGGATTCTTCCGATAAGGGCACCTTTGTTTTCGATTTGTCCAAGTACGGCGCGAATCAGCGTATCAACTCCAACAACATGAAGGTCAGCGCGTATGACAATGCTGGCAACCATATCGATGAAGTTGGCGTTCTCGCGGCGGACACGCCGATGAAGTATCTCGAGCTTGTTCAGAATGCTGAGGCTCCTACGGTTACCGCGGCTTTTGACAACAATAACGTTCAGCGTGAAGCCAACGGTCGCGGGTACTACAACGCTAACCGTACTTTCACTGTCTCGGTTACTGACCCCTTCTTCAAGTATGTTCAGGAGTATGATCCAAAACAAGTCATCGCGACGCTTGAAGATGGTGGCGAAACGACCCCAATTACCCCCGGCATGCTTACCCGCACTAACGGAGACACGTGGTCCTACTCCTACACCTTCGGCGCCAAGGGCGATGCGGACTGCAAGGTCTCTGCGGTCAACTATCAGAATCTTGCTGGCACCCCGGCAGCCTCTACGTTCTCTGGTGACACCTTCACCATCGATAAGACCGCTCCTAAGCTGAATGTGTCTTGGAACACTGAGGCTGCTCAGAACGGTAAGTATTACAACGCTGCTCGTACGGCTACCATCACGGTTGAGGAGCACAACTTCGATCCGAACCTGTTCAAGATCGAGGCTCCCGTCTCTGCCGGCAACGGTGACGAGGCTACTCCTGCCCAGATCGGCGGCTGGTCCAGCAACGGCGATACCCACACCGCTACGGTGACCTTCCCGGGTCAGGGCGTCTACACGCTCTCCGTCTCCGGTGAGGACCTGGCTGCCAACAAGTCCGAGTCCTACACCTCGCCTGAGTTCGTGATCGACACCATCAAGCCCAAGATCGACATCCAGAATGTCGTCAACCGCACGGCTTATGCTGGCGAGGTCGCCCCGAGCGCTGCTGTCCACGACACCAACCTTGCCGATGGCACCACCATCGAGGTTTCCAAGATCAGCTACCCGCTGTCCAAGGACGATCCGAACCCCTATGCGGGCGCCGCGATCAACACCTCGGCTACCGACAAGTCCGTGAGCTATCTCAACCCGGCCAAGACCAAGGGCAACGACGGCGTCTACACCCTGACCGTTCAGGCTATCGACCTGGCCGGTAACACCGAGTCCGAGGCTGTCACCTGGTCGGTCAACCGCTTTGGTTCGACCTACGTCATCTCCGATAACACCGGCAAGATGCTCGACCAGTACCTCAAGAGCTCCAAGACCACCGATGTTAAGGTGACCGAGATCAACCCGTCCGGCCTTGATGACAACAAGACCTCTGTCGAGCTGACCCGCGACACCAAGAACACGACGCTCAAGAGCGGTGACAACTACACCACCGATTCCGACACGTCGAGCGGCTGGAGCGAGTACAACTACACCGTCAGCAAGTCCAACTACGACAAGGACGGTGCGTACCGCGTGCTGTTCCACAGCGAGGACGCCGCTGGCAACTCCTCCGAGAACACCATGGAGGGCAAGAACGCCAAGAAGTCCGGTGCTGCGGCCGAGATTAACTTCGCCGTTGACGACACCGCGCCCATCGCTTCCTTCGTCGATCTTGCTTCCAACGGCAAGTACGAGGAGTCCTCGCACAAGGCCAAGGTGAGCTTCGAGGACAACCTGAAGCTTTCGAAGGCTCAGATCAAGGTGAACGGCAAGACCGTGGCTACCTTCACGGCCGACCAGCTCGAGAAGAACCCGATCCGCGAGTTCGTGCTCGACGGTAGCTCCTCCAAGCAGGATGTCTCCGTTGTCGCTTGGGACGCCGCGGGCAACAAGTCCAAGGAGCTCAAGGCTACGGGCGTGCTCGTCACCAACGACTCCTTCGTTCTGTGGATGAACAACCTGCCGCTTATGGTTGGCACCATCGTCGCGATCGTCGTTGTCGCCGGCGGTATCTACATGGTTGTCGCCAAGAAGCGCAAGGAGAACGAGGAGAAGTAGGCTCTTCGCAAGACGCTTGTGCATCTGTGAGCTTTACGGCGCCTTGCCCCACTGCTGGGCGGGGCGCCGTTTTTGTTAGGAAAGGATTGATCGATGGGTTCCAAACAGGCACTGTGCCCGTTTTGCGGACAGCCGGTCGATGAGGGAATGCATTGCTGCCCGTTTTGCGGGGCACCGCTGAGCGCGGGCGAGGACGTTACTGCGGGTGTTGGGGCTCATGCTGCTGGCACTGGCGGGGTGGCCGATGTTGCAGAGCCTGCCGCTGGGTCTGCCGCCGAGCCGGCCGCGAAGAAGCCTGGCCGTCGGTTTGCAAAGGCTCCCGCGCCGGCTGCAAGGCCTGCCGCGCAGGCTCCGACGGGGGAGGACGCGCTGTTCTCGCTCGATAACCTGGATGGCGATGCGGGTGTAAACCCCAATGCTTCTACCGGTAAAGATGCTGCGACACCGCTCATGACGCCTCATTTTGATCAGGCGCGCGCCGCGGCCCGCAAGCCGCTGGCGAAAAAGATTGCGATTGCCGTGGCTGCCGTGCTGGTTGTTGCGGTGGTCGTGGGCGTTGGCGTGGCTTGGAAGGGCGACCAGGACCTTAAGCGCGAGGCGCAGCAGGTTTCGGCCCAAAAGAAGAAGTCCGAAAGCAAACTCGACCTTATGGGCGGCGACCGAAAGATTAAGGCGCAAGCCAGGGCGGGCCTGGGCGGCGACGCGATGGTGTGCGACGGCTCGTATGTGTATTGGACCGACGGCTCGCACATCCTGGCGCGCAAGGCGTCGGGCACCAAGGCCGTGGATGCGACCGTGCTTACCAAGACCACGGCGCAGCACCTGAACGTTTGCGACGGCGATCTGTATTATGCGAATGGTGCCAGCGTTATGAAGATTGAGGACGTTGCCGAGTGCGCCAAGCAGGCGGGCGGCAAGGACAAGTCCAAGGTCAAGGTCAAGACGGTGGCGACGCTCGAAGGCGACGTTGAGGGACTTGTCGTGCGCGATGGCACCGCCGTTGCCATGACGTTCAAGGACGGCAAGGCCTGCGTATGGCGTCTCGACAAGGACGCGGCACACTTGGTGGCCGCCCAGCCGGCATCGAGCGCCTGGCTGTTTGCCGATGACGCCCACTGCGATGTGGTGGTTGCCACCGACACGGGTTGGACCGTGTGCGAGGCAACGCTCGACGATGTTTCGTCTGCTGCGGAGATTGCGCTTGAGCAGGGGGATGCCGAGGCGGAGGCCGAGCATCCGCAAGAGACGCACGGCCCCTTTGGCTCGTACGTTGCCGGTTCTGAGCAGCTCAAGAATGCTTTCTTTAGCGAGGGCACGCTCTATGCCGTGTTGACGGGTGCCGATGGTCACACCACGCTTTCGCGCTGCACCCAGGGCGGTACGTTTAGCTCGTTTGACGCTTATGCCGACGCGGGTCGCCTGTGGGCCAATAGCCACGGCTGCGCGCTCGTGCTCTCGGGCGGCGAGCTCGGTTGGATTGACGCGAGCTCGGGTCTTTCGAGTGACTACGACAAGGTCGCCGACAAGGCCGGACTCGATCTTAATCCCTCGACTTCGGCGCTGTGGCTCAACGGCACCACGCTCTTTGTGGCAGACAATAGTGGCAAGTCTTCTACGCTTTGGGCGCTCGACACCTCGGCCGAGAACCCCAAGCTCGTTAAGATCGCACAATAAGGCGCCTGGCGCCGGAAAGGACCCATCATGTTTTGTGGTCACTGCGGATACAACAACCCCAATACCAGCAAGTTCTGCCTAAAGTGCGGCTCTGAGCTTGCCAAGTACATGCCCGGCGGCGCGGCTGCCGCGGCCACGCTTCGTACTCCTGCTCAACAGCAGCGCCCCGTGCAGACGCCCGGCGCACAGGCGAGCATGGGCGCGCAGCGTCCCGGCGCGGCCCCGATGCCGCAGACTGGTCGTCCCGGCGTGGCGCCCATGGCGCAGCCCCAGATGCCCCAGGCCGGTCGTCCCGTTGCCGGTATGGCCCCTCAGCAGCCGGTGCAGCGTCCCGCCCGCGCTTCGCACAACCGTCCGTCCAATATCCCGGACGCCGGTCCTGCCGTGCGCCCCGGTTCTCATCCTGCTGCGGCGCCTACGGCCGCTCCTGCCGGCGTCAACGGTAACGTGGTAATTCCCCGTGGTCCCGTGGCTGGCAACAACCAGCCGGCTGCCGGCTACAACCAGCCCAACGCTGTCTATAACCGTCCCAGCGCGGGCGTGACGGTGCTCGACGATCTTATGGCGTCCTCGGACCATCCGTCGTCCTCCGAGCTGCCGCGCATCGCCTCCGACGTGCCCCGCTCCGCCTATGGCCCGCGTATAGCGCTTATTCGCGAGCGCGGAACCCGCTATGACATTACCGAGTTCCCCGCCACGGTAGGCAAGGGCTCGGCGGCAAATGTCCGCATCGAGGGCAACACAGCTATCTCGCGCGTGCACCTGCTGGTGCGCTACACGGGCCAGTGCTTTGCCGTGGAGGACAAGAACTCTACCAACGGCACGTGCATCAACGGCAACCGTCTGGAGCCCGGCGAGCTCGTCAAACTCAAGAACGGCGATAAACTCAAGATGGGCAATGAGGTCTTTACGGTCGAGATTCGTTAACAGATAACGGTCTGTACCAGGCAAAACGTTGTAGACGAGCGGCGGCAGGTAAAAAACTTGCCGCCGCTTTCCATGTTGCGCAACAACTTTCGAATTTTTGGACGGATGATTCTAACTGTCAAAGGTGATCGAGCGGCCGCAGGATCGAGCCCGGCCGCTCCCTTAAGAAAGGGGAATGATATGTTCTGTCCTCATTGTGGAGCCCAGCAGCCCGATGGCGCCGTCTTCTGCGGCAACTGCGGTCAGTCCATGGTTGGTGCTTCTTCTACGCCCCAAGCGGCTCCTGCCCGCCAGGCTCCGGTTCAGCAGCAACCCTTTGCCGCGCCCGCGCCTGCACCCGCCGCGCATCATGGGTTTGGCAACTCCGGTTCCAACTTCCAGGGTACGCTGTCGGCGGCCACGGGCTTTGGCAAGCGCTCGCTCGCCATGCTGGGCGGTGCCGTGGCATCGTTCGTCTGCATGTTCCAGCCGTGGATCTCGCTGCCCTTTGCCGACAAGGGCCTCGACTATGCCCTGCAGCAATCTGCGAGCGGCTCGAGCACCGCTATGATCGAGCAGCAGCTGGGCGGCGCCTTCAAGGCGTTCATCAACACCTCGTTCGATATGCCGCACGTCTTTAGCCTTTCCGGTAGCCTGCGCGGTATCGCATCGGCGGCCAACACCTATATTACGCAGATGTCGAGCTATACGGACCTTCCGGCCCTGCAGCAGGCTCAGAGCGCTGTGGGTTCCATTAACCTGGCGGCCAACATCCTCACCATCTTTTTTGTGCTGTGGATTGCCTGCCTGGTTGCGTTGATCGCCGGCGTCGTCCTCAAGTTTGTCAAGAAGAACGACGTTGTGCTGGTCGCCGCTTTTGGTGCCACCGCCGCCATCTCGCTGATTTGCGTGATCGCGTCCTTTGTCGTCAACGGTCAGGTCGAGAGCAACCTGGTTTCGGCCTTCACCTCTATGGGCAGTAGCAGTACGGCCGGAATCATCGCGTCCATCAAGCCGTTTATCCAGCCTGCGTTTGGTGCCATCCTCACGCTCATCTTCTCGGCTGCCGGCCTGGTGTGCTCCTTTGTCCTTAAGGAGAACTAATAACGACGATATACCTGGTAGCGGGCTAGACTCGGCCCCGCTCGGGAATCTATCGTGGCCCTGCGGATTTTCCGCGGGGCCTTTTGCTATGGGCTGTCAATTGTTGCGCAACGTCGTTGTCGGGGCGCGGGTTACACTCTGGTTAGAGGATTTGTAGTAAGGGAGAACCTTATGTTTTGCACGAAATGTGGCTCGTACGTACCCGATGGCCAGCACTTCTGCACCAGCTGCGGTGCCCCTATGGAGGAGTTTGGGCCGACCGGTGCCGCCCCGGCGCAACCGACGTATCAGCAGCCTGGCCAGGCGCAGCAAGGCTATCAGCAGCAGACGTATCAGCAGTCGGCTGATGTGCCGGGCGCCAGCGACTTGCCGCCCTATATGCCGCCGGTCGACGTGCCGGGTGTCTACGACATGGGGATGGGCGTGCCTGGCCCGCAGCGCCCCAAGAAGAACGGCAAGAAGGCCGCGCTGATCACGATCGGCGTGCTGGCGGCCATCCTTGCGGGCGGCGGCGCCGGCTACTACTTTGGCGTGTATCGTCCACAGCAGGCCGAGGTCGAGCGCATCGAAAAGAAGAAGGAAGAAGAGGCCGTCAAGCACTCCAAGCACCCGGTGCGCATCACGGCGACCGGCATGCAGTGGGATACCGATACCGGCGCCACCAAGCTGCCGGTGCACGTGACGGGAACCGACGTTGACGGCAAGGACGTGGATACGGTCTTTTACGTTGATAGCGACGGCAACGGCATCAAGCTTATGCAGGGCAACTACAGCCTTCAGGTTGCCGCGTCGCCCTTGGGTGCCGATGGCGAGATTTGGGACGTACCCAACATTTCGGTGAGCATTAAGCTGGGCGACGCACTCAAGAAGGGCGAGAAGCTCGACCTGCGCGAGAATGCCAAGTTTGAGCTCGGCGACCCAATCAATGCCGTGGACGTTGAGGCTGGCGAGATCACTATGGCGCAGAATTACGCGCGCCAGGGCGGATGTGACGACAAGGACGAGGCCGATCGTCTGGCGGGTCTGGCTTCTTCGGCGCGTAACGGCGCGGTCGCGAGCTATAACGCGGCCGTCTCGGAGGCGAGCCGCAAGAGCCGCACCTACGACGGCGACATGTTTACGTTCGAGGTTCCCGAGGACTGGGGGAGCGACTGGGATGTACAGACCTCGCAGGGCACGTACAGTGGCGTCAAGAACGGTTTGTGGGTCGATTACAAGATTGTCCACGATGGCTACACGGTGGGAACGCTGATGATCTCCAACCACTTTAACTCGGGGTTTAACACGATCGGAAAAACCGGCAACGTAGGTAAATCGACCGACCTGTGGCTCGGGTCGTACGACTCGCTTTCGGGCGATTCGGATTGGGAATATATCGTCGATTCGGTCTATATTAAGTAGTTTTGTTCAGTAACTCTGCTTACAAGAAAGCGCCCGTTTCCCTGGAGGAAATGGGCGCTTCTTTGTGCGCTGAGGATGTGGCGCTCGGCGTTACTCTTCGACGTCGGTGAACTCGGTGGGCGGAACGGAGTCCGTGGAGTCGTCGTAGTCGTCGGAATCGTCGTAGCTGTCGTCGTAGTCCGAGTCGTAGCTCTCATCGTCGGAGTCGTCGTTGCTGCTCGACTTGCTGGAGCTGCTCGACTTACTCGACTTTTTGCTGGAGCTCGACTTGCTGCTCGAAGAGTCACTCGACTTGCTGTCGCTCGTGTCGGTACCGCTGATCTTGGTGGTGAGCGCCATCAGGGTCTGCTCGACGGTATCGACCGTGTTGTTGAGGTTGAGCTTGGAGGTGTCGATGGCGCCCTCGGGGGCAGAGGCGTCCTGGTCCTCCAGGTTGTCGCTGTAGCCCTTGATGAGGAAGGCGCTCTGGTAGTTGAAGTCGTCGCCGTGAAGCTCGCCCTCGGCAGCCTTAAACTCGGTGCCGTCGTACGTGAAGTACTTGTACTCGGCGTCGCTGTCGACGAGCACCGCCGTGTCATCGGACATGAGCTGGGTCAGATAGACGTGATTGCTCGAGTCGCCGATAATGGTCTTAAAGGTCACAAAGACGTAGCCGCCGTTGGAGGCCTCCGGGGAACCGCTGTAGAGATTGACGACCTTCTTGCCGTTGTAGCCCCATACATCGAGGACGTAATCGCCGTTCGAAAGGCGCGTCTTCTTGTTGAAGGACTTTGCTTTGGTCTTGGAGTGGACGGTTACGAGTTCCTCGAGTCCGTCGCCGTTAAAGTCGACGAGCTGGGCAAACTGAACGCCGCTGATCTGGTAGTCGCTCGAGCCGGTCGAGGCAAGCTCGGGCTCGCCGTACTTCTTGATCAGGCTGTTGAGCTTGCTCTTGTAGGCGGTGCAGGCGGCCTTGTAGGTCGCGTCATCAATCGTGGCGGGCGCGGTGGTGTTCGTGGTGCCCTTGGACGTGTCGGTCTTTTTGTCGGACTTGCTGGGCTTGGAGCTGCTTGTGCTGTCGCTCGACGTGCTCGAATCGTCGTCGGTTGTGGCGTCGTCGCTGCTCGTGGAGTCGTCGCTGGCATCGTCCTTGGAGGTCGTGCTCGAGGAATCGTTGTTGTCCGCGCTGGTGGACGCGTCGTCATCCTTCTTGGGGGTGTTGACGGTCACGCTCTCGGCAGGCTTCTCGGCGCTGGCGTCGTCCTTCTTGACCACGGTGGTGTTGAAGTTTTGGACCGTATTGCCCTTGGTGTCCTCGATCTTGCAGCTGTAGTCGCCGGGCTTGACCTTGCCAAAGTCGCCAATCGTAAAGCCGTCGTCGCCCTTGACCTTGATCTTGTAGCTCTTGCCGCCGTTCTTAGGCGTAAGGGTCGCGGTGTAGCTGTGGATCACGCGGTCCTTCTTTTTGGGCAGGACCTTGGTGTCGACCGTGCACACGACGGCGTCCTGGCTGCCCGAGGTGATCTCGACAGCGTTGGCGTTGGGCGTGAGCAGCAGGATGGCTGCCACGGCGGCGCCGGCGGCGACCAGGCCGAGGCCCGCGAAGACCGGCCAGCGGCGCTTCTTTTGCTGCGGCCGCTGGGGTATGGGCATTTGCGGTTGGGGCTGGGGCCGCGGGATGGGCGCTGCCTGCATGGTGGTGTCGGTCATCTGCTGCTGAGGCAGGTCGACGACGGTGGCACCGGCTGTGGGGTGAGCCACGCCGAGCGACTCCATGGCCTCGGCGGTTGCCTGGGCGTCTTCGTCGAACTCGGCGATGGTGGTGGGGTCGTCGTTGACGTTGACGAGTGTGGTGGGGTCGTCGGCGACGGCGGCAGGCATGGCCGCATCGTCACCGGGGAAGGCAACGGCTACGGCTGCGTTGTCGTCGGTCTCGAAGATCTCCTCGGCCTCGGCGGCGTCAACGGGCGCGGCGTCGTCGATGACGACGGGCTCGGCGGCCGGCTCGGGGTCGGCCGCGGGCTCAACGGCGTCCAACGTGACGACCGTTTCGCCGAGGTCGGTCTGGTTCGCTTGTGGTTCGGCGGTGTCTGCTGGGGCGTCCGACTCCGGGTCTGCGGCGTCGAGCGTGACGACGGTCTCGCCCGGGTCGATGGGTGCCGGGGCAGATGCTTCGGCTTCGACATTAGCCGAGGGCTCGACGGCATCCAGGGTCACCACAGTCTCGCCGGGATCTGCATCAACGGCGTCGAGGGTGACGACGGTCTCGCCGGGGTCAGTGACGGTCTCGGGCGCAAGTGTGGGCTCGGCGGCAGGTACGTTTTCGGACGTCGGCTCAACGGCATCGAGCGTGACGACGGTCTCGCCTGGGTCAACGACAGGCGCCTCGGCGGGCGCCGGAGCCTGGACCGCTGCCTTGGGCGCTACGGGCGCTCCGCAGCCGGTGCAAAAGCGGGCGTCGTCGGGCAACTTCGTTCCGCATTGCGTGCAAAACATAAGGTGAGCTCCCTTCTTTTGATGGTTCTTGCGTTCGAATCTATGGTACCTGCGGTATCGGGCATAGTTGTTGCGCAACACTGCGAAAAACCCTGCAACGGTGCCAATAGTGATGTTCATGTGTACAGACTTTGTCTCGATCTGTAACACCTGGGCGGGATTTCAGCCTCTACCTGTTACAGATCAAGATTGTTGTTCGGCAAGCAACTCAAACATCTCAATCTGTAACAGTAAGGACCCGTTTTGCTCCGTAGCCGTTACAGATCGAGATATTGTCCGACGGAGATTCTTCAGTCTAAATCTGTAACATCTAGACGAGAAATTGACCTCTACGTGTTACAGATCAAGATGTTTGTTCTTGGGGTTGATGGTTTGTCTTGATCTGTAACAACTGGACCTGATTTTGCCCCGTAGACGTTACAGATCGAGACAAAACCTGCTGCTGACGGTTGGAAATCCGCTACTCAACAATGTTGCGCAACGTCTTGGACAAAACCTCTCATATGCTTGCGCCAAGAAGAAGTTGAAGAGTTTGCCAGCGCTTTTGTTTGCGCGGCGGCTCTGCATTGTTGAGGGGAGATGCCATGAGGTGTCCTAGCTGTGGAAGCGAGCTTGTGTCTGGCGCGACGTTTTGTCCCATTTGCGGCGTCCAGGTCATGGATCAGGGTTTTGACGAGCCGATGGCGAATACTGCCGATTATGCTCAGCAGTATTGGGACCAGTCGCAGGCTCAGCCGGAACAGCGGTACTGGGCTCAACCTCAGCAGTTCCAGTCGGACTCCGCTCCGGCCCCCATGCCGATGGCTCCTGCTAAGAAGCCCCGTCGAGGCAAGAGGGTCGTTGTAGGCTTGGCCATCGCCGTTGCCGTTATTGCCGTGGGTGTCGGCGGCTTTGCGGGATTCTCGTTTTGGCAGAAGGCTCAGCACCAAAAGATGGTCGATCAGGTGACGGCGGCTGTCGAAAAGACAGTGGGGGAGCAGTACGGCGAGAGCTTTGACGGCTTTGTCTCTAACGACTACGTCAATCCTTCGACGTACAAGGTCAAGTCCGTCAAGGTGAATAATGTGACGGAGAACAATGGGCTGGTGAGCGGCTCGGCTGAGGCCGTCACGGCGAATCGCAGCTTCCGCTCGACGATGGACTTTACGTTTACCGGCGTCAAGGGCTCGGGCGACACAGTTTCGAACGTGACGCTGAAACTCAGCGATAAATCGACCGAGCCCAAGAGGGGCATCGATTTTGACGAGGAAAACGGGCTGACGGATTTGGATCCCGAACTCGATGGCTCGTCGTGCACGGTTAAGCAGGAGATCCCCGGCGGTGCGCCTTGGTACTACGACCCGTCCTACCATCAGGAGTACTCGTACTATTTCGAAGATGACGAAGGATGGTCCCTCTCGGATTCCGGTCGTTACGACGATGACGGCGATTCCGACCCCATGCTCGATATCTCGGGTACCTATGAGGATTCCGGTGGCGCCGACACGCCCGACATCTACCTTAAGATTTCGAACTATGACGAGGACGAGGGGACAATTTCCGTTGAGCTGTCGACGGACTATTCGCTTTCGAGGAAGAAGCTGAGCGGTCGCATGCTCTTTAGAAAAGACGATATTGAGCTCGAGGACATCGACGACAGTGGCTATAAGGGATTTAGGATTGGCGGAGGCGGCGGCCTGGTAACCAGCTGCGAAGAAATTACCGGTGCAGAGTCGGGCGACGCGGCTCTGGTGTTCGTGCTGAACCCTTCGTCGCCTGGCGGGATTAATGTGTATAGGGGTGACGACCAGGGTCTTTCGGTACAGACGGGCTACGGCAAAGCGGGGCGCTACACCCTTCCTGTTATGACTGGAGTTACGGGCGGCATGATGAGCGGGCTTTCGGAGTTTAGTGCGTGGTCGTTCGAGAACAACACGCCCACGCCGCAGTTCGTGAAGGAATAGGGGGTCGGTGCCGTTGTCGGCGTTGGAGCCAGTGCCGCCCCGCCGGTCAATAATCTCAATCTGTAACATTTACAGTTCAATTTGCTCGATAACTGTTACAGATTGAGATGTTGTGTCCTGGGATAGCGGTTTGTCTCGATCTGTAACAGTAAGGACCGATTTTGCCGAGTAACTGTTACAGATTGAGACATTGTCTGACGGGGGATTCTTCTGTCTCGATCTGTAACAGTAACGACCGGTTTTGCCCCGTAGTTGTTACAGATTGAGATGTTGTCCGGCGGAGGGGCCTCCGTGCGCTCCCGTCATCTGTGGTTTACGTGGGGGCATGCGATGCGCGGGTATACTAACCGGCGGCGAATCTGCTCCATCGCTTAGGGCCGCTGCGTCTGGACGGCGCGTGATAGGGCTGCCAAAGCGATCGCCAGCGTGCTGAGCAACGTCCTCTCTGTGCGCACCTGTTTTTGTATGTATTAGCGCACTACCAAGCACGCTCGCGCGGCCGCATGCCGTGCCCATAACGCGTGCAGATAAGGAACAACAACATATGCGTAATTCTGTATCCGACGTCACGGACGCCGAGATTCTGGACGAGACCCGCGAGGCCATGGCCCAGGCTGCCTTCGATGCTGCCGACGAGGCCAGCGCCGCCGAGACCGTCGAGTCCGCGACCGAGAACCTGCCCGCCTTTGACGAGCTGGGACTTTCGGACGAGATGCTTCGTGCTATCGAGAACCTGGGCTACACGGCGCCGACGCCTGTCCAGGCCGGCTCCATCCCCGTGGTGCTCGAGGGTCGCGACCTGCTTGCCGCCGCCCAGACCGGCACCGGCAAGACGGCCGCCTTCTTGCTGCCGACTATGAACAACCTGGAGCACATCGCTCCGCCTAAGCCCGTGCGCGAGCGCGGCAGCCGCAACCGCCGTCGCGGCGCCAAGAAGCCCGAGGGCAACGGCCGCGGCCCCGTGATGCTCGTCATCACCCCCACGCGCGAGCTCGCCCAGCAGATCGACGAGGTCGCGAGCAAGATCGCCGACGTCACCGGCCACGTCGCCGTGACCGTCGTGGGCGGCGTGAGCTACAAGCCCCAGACCGCGGCGCTCAAGTACGGCTGCGACATCCTGGTCGCCACGCCGGGTCGTCTGGTCGACCTGATCGAGCAGGGTGCCTGCCACCTGGACGAGGTCAAGGTGCTGGTGCTCGACGAGGCCGATCGTATGCTCGACATGGGCTTTTTGCCCGCCGTCCGCCGTATCGTGCGCGAGACGCCGGCCGAGCGCCAGACGCTGCTGTTCTCGGCGACGCTCGACGAGGAGGCCGTGGGCGAGATCACCGACCTGGTGAGTGACCCGGCCCGCGTGGAGATCGCGCCCGCCACGTCGACCGCCGACACCGTTGACCAGTTTGTGTTCCCGGTGTCCATCGAGGCCAAGAACAACCTGCTGCCCGAGTTTCTCAAGAAGGAGGGCCCGGAGCGCACTATCGTCTTTATGCGCACCAAGCACCGCGCCGACAGTTGCTGCCGTCGCCTGGAGCGCAAGGGCATCAAGGCCGCCGCGATTCACGGCAACCGCAGCCAGGCCCAGCGCGAGCGTGCGCTTTCTGCCTTCCGCGACGGCACCGTCGACGTGCTGGTGGCAACCGACGTCCTTGCCCGCGGCATCGACATTAGCGACGTGCGCTACGTCGTGAACTTTGACGTGCCGGCCGAGCCGACCGACTACATCCACCGCATTGGCCGCACGGGCCGCGCCGGCGAGCTGGGCTGGGCCATCACGTTTGTGACCGAGCAGGATGTCGATGAGTTCTACGAGATCGAGAAGCTCATGGACAAGACGGCCGACATCTACGAGGCCGGCGACCTGCACGTGGGTCCCAACCCGCCGGCGGTTGATCCCGAGCGCGATCCTGCGGCCTTTAAGGTGAAGAAGACCAAGCGCGGCAAGTCCAAGAGCAAGAAGAAGCTTGAGCAGGCGCGCCGCGATGGCAAGCGCAACGGCGACGATTACGGCGATGTGGCCGGTCGTTCCAACCGCGGTCGCGACGGCGAGCGCCCGAGCCGTCCCAAGAGCGGCGGTAAGACCCGCGTGCGCGAGGGCGTTCAGGCTCGCGTGGATGAGGCCGTGGAGAGCGTGGCCCGCGAGGTTGCTGCCGAGGAGCGTGCCGGTGCTGCTGAGCAGGCTCCGCGCGGCAACCGTGCCGAGCGTCGCGCCAAGCAGTTCCAGGGCGAGGCACATCGCCGTCGTCGCGAGGACGAGGACCGTGGCGGCCGTCGTCGTGTTGAACGCGAGGACGAGGGCCGCGGCTCGCGCGGCGGCAAGCGTGGCTCGGGTGACCGTCGTCGTTCCGGTCGCGATGACGAGCGCGGCGGACGTGACGAGCGTCGCGGCGGCGAGTCCCGTGGCGAGCGCGGTGGCCGTGGCGGCGAGTCCCGTGGCGGCAAGCGTTTTGACGAGCGCGGCGGCCGCGAGGGTGGCCGTGGCAACGGTGGTCGCAGTGGCACCGGTCGCTCTGGCGAGTCGCGCGATCGTCGCGACCCGCGTGCCAGCCGCGATCGTCGCGATGACTGGCGCAACTACGACGACACCCGCGAGGAGCGTCGCGGCGGCTATCGCGGACGTGGCGGCAACCAGGCCGGCTCCCGCGGCGGTCGCTCTGGCGGTCGCGATAACCGTGGCAGCTATGGCAACAACCGCGGCGGCAAGCGCGGCGGAAGCTCCCGTCGTCCCGGCGACGGCGGCGGCAAGCGCAAGTAACACGCGCGTCGCACGCTAGAGCGATGCGAACCAAGGGCCCCGAGCAACCAGCGCTCGGGGTCCTTTTTGGTGCAACGGGGTCAGGTTAATCTGCACCAAGTTGGTGCAAACAAACCTGACCCCGTTGCACCAAAACGAGGAGTGTCCCCGGGTGCCGGCAGGAAAGGAACGTCCCTATGTGCCGCCTGGATACCGTTTATCGGAGAAATAATACCGTTCGCCGTTCGTAATGGTTATTCTGGCTTTGGGCTTGTCTACAATAGCTCCCGTAAAAAGAAATGCGGAAGGTTACCGAGTCCCTCGGACGTGGGCC
>CAKUGH010000006.1 GCA_934654605.1 uncultured Collinsella sp.
TTGTTTGGCGGCCTGTGCTTTGGTGCCAACGCCGGCTTTACTACGGGTAACTCCTCGAGTGAATCGACCGAATACGGTGGTACCGTCGACAACCTGCCCGAAGCCGCGCAGAACAAGTACGGTTTTGTGTGGCGTCTGGGCGTCAACGCGGTAGACGTCGACAAGTTCGAGGCCGACTCGGGTGACAAGCTCGGCACCAAGGACACCGATCAGTTCTGGATTGTGGGATATGACGTCAAGGACGTCCAAGTGCCCGAGGCACCGGCCGTGACGGGCTTTACGGCAAACGCAGTCGATTCGACAAGTGTTACGTTTAGCTGGGACGATGTACTTTCAAAGAAGAGTGGCTTTAGCTACGGTGTGGGCATGCTGCAGAGCAATGCGGCGGACGCCGTCGTGAACAGCTGGAAGATTGCCGATAACACGCAGACGTCGCTTACCTGGGACGGGTTGCAGCCCAATTCGGAGTATCGATTCGCCATCGCCGCTGTAAAGAACGGCTCAACGACAGAAACGGGCATTCGCTCGGCAATCATCACGGTCAAGACGATGCCCGACGGCATGACGATGACCGTGAGCGGACCTGCGGCGGATACAACGGAGAGGTCGGCCCTCGAGTATGACTCTTCGGTTGAGTGCGCGGAGGGAGACAAGCTGACGCTCTCGGCGATTGGCCATGTGACGCAGCGCAATGCCGACGGCAGTGAAACGGAGCTGGCGCCGTCATATATCTGGTACCGTAAGGGCCGTGGCGAGACCGCGTTCCAGCGCGTGGGTGCCGATGGCAACCTCCCAGCTGGAACGGCCTCAACGCTTGAGCTTGACTTGACTACAAACGATGACGGCGCGCAGTACTACTGCCACGTGGGATACAACAACGTGGGCCTCGATACCGGCATCACGCTGGTGAACATCGCGGCCGAAGAGACGGCGCCCACAACGGTGAACGCCGCCCCGATCCGCACACGCCGCCTGTTCTCACAGGCAAGTGCGGGTGCCAAGAAGTTCCTGGACCATACGCTGGTAAACACCGCCGGCCCAACCGATTCCGAAGGCTCAAAGGACCCCGAGACTCCTGAGACCCCGACGAACCCGGACAAGCCCAAGTCCGACAACGGAGCTAAGACCGACACCAAGGTCAAGACTACGACCACAGCGAAGAACCTCGCAAACACCGGCGATAAGACGTTCGCCATAGTAGCCACCGCAGCGGCAGCGGGAGCCATCCTCGTAGCAATAGCCCTCGTCATGCTGATCAAACGCCGCAAGAATCACTAGCCATCAGTCGAACATATCGACAACCCAAAAACCCGGGCAGCCAAATAACCTGGCTACCCGGGTTTTCTCAACTGAAGTCTCCGCAACCGGAAAGTCCATCCCACAATCGGCGCGCCCAGAGTGGGACACAGTTTTCGCGATACGCATGACAGGCCACGCTTCTACTGTGAGGCGAGCGCAGTTTCTCATCAGCCCACTCAACCCGCAACGGGTGAGGGGCGGCGGCAGGCGGAGGCACGGGAAAGGTCTGTCGCGAGTTCCGCACGCAAAGGGGGCCACTTAATGTGGCCCCCGTCTTGCGCAGGACTGTTTGAGCAGCAGACCTTTCCCGTGCCTCCGCCTGCCGCCGATTCGGGCCCCCGACCCCCGTTACTTGATCCCTGCTACTTGATCTTGGTCGTACCCGGCGCTAGGTTGGGGTCGGTCTCGTTTGCCTCGGTCTGGAAGTGCTCGGTGTACACGTTCTTGCCGTCGCGGAACATCTCGTAGTACTGCATCTTGGCGTAATCCTCGCGCGCCTTGGTGGCAGCGGCGGCAACGGCGTCATCGCCGGTGACGTTGGAGGAGAGCGCCCAGCGCAGGCTGGCGTCCTCGTAGCCCACCGAGTTGATGGCGGGCAGCGATTCGCGCAGCGTCATGTGCGCCTTCTGGTAGTCGGTGAGCGGGGCGCCGATCAGCTGCATGAGCTGGGCGGACAGGTAGTTGGTGGACAGGTCGTCGGTCTCGCTCGTCTGGTCGCAACCGGCAACGTCGTAGTTAGCCCAGATGATGTAGTCGGTCTGCCACAGGCGCTCCTGGTGGGTGGCGTCGTCCTCGTCGGTAAACCACTTGTCATTGAACTTGGACGGGAAGAACGGCTGATGGTCGCCCCAGAACACCACGACCACCTTGCGGTCGAGCTTGCTCAGGGCGTTGAGGAAGTAGCGCAGCGCCTGGTCGGACTGCTCGATGCACGAGACATACTCGTCGACATCGGACAGCGTGCCGTCCTCGACGGTCTTGGTGTCCAGGTCGGTCGTGTCGATGTTCAGATGCATCTGCTTGTCGACCGGCAGCAGGCCCGTGTCGTAGCCTGAGTGGTTCTGCATGGTCACGTCGAAGATGAACTGCGGGTCGGCGTTCTGGTCGAGCAGCTCAAGAATCTTGTCGTAGGTCGCCTGGTCGGTCACCATGCCGCGCAGGGTATCGGCGCCCTGGAAATCGTTGATGGACAGGAACTGGTCAAAGCCAAAGTCCTTGTACACGTTCTCGCGGTTCCAGTTGGTCGCGTGGTTGGGGTGCATAGCCGTGGTGGCGTAGCCGAGCGACTTAAACTGCTCGGCCAGATTCTCGGTCGTCTCCATGTTGTAGATGGTGTAGGGGTACACGCCCGAACCCAGGTTGGTCATGGAGTTTCCGGTCAGGAACTCAAACTCGGTATTGGCGGTACCACCACCATAGGCGCTCACGTAGAGCTTGCCGCGGCTGAGGCAGTTGGACAGGCTCTTAAAGTACTGCGGGCCCTCGTAGCCGGCACGCATGTTCTGGTAGATCGAAAGGTCCGAGAACGTCTCGTTCATGATGGCGATGACCGTGGGCTTCTCGCTATCGAACTGCTCCTTAGCGGCAGCGCGCTCGTCGCCCTTGGCGGCATCGGACTTGTCGTAGGCCTTGGCGTACTTTTTGAGCGTGGCCTTGGCGTCGTCGACGGAGTAGTCGGCGGGTTTGGGCGGCTTGATGGACTGCGCCGCACTAATAAAGGCGGGCAGGTAGCCCTCGCGCCAGTAGCTCTCGAGCGGGCGCCAGGTGTAGACGGTGATACCGAGGGTGTTGTAGTAGTCGATGAGCGTGACATGTGCGGTCACGCCGCCCAGGCACAGCACGGCAACGAGCAGGTTGGTGAGCAGCATGCGCTTGGCGTTGGCGGCGCCCTTCTGGCGGTGCGGCGCCACGATGCCGGCGTACTCGCACAGCAGCATCGAGATGGCGGCAAAGCCCATCGACAGCACGCAGAACAGCGAAATCGAGAAGGTGTAGCCGTTTCCGGCGACCGCGGCGGCGGTGGAGATGGCCGAAAGGTCGCCCGGCTGGATGGGCATGGATTTAAACGTGATGACGAAGAACTCGGCAATGCCCAGGACAAAGAGGGCGAAGGCCAGGACAGCGGGAGCTGCGCCGTGGCGCTGGAACAGGAAGAACAGGCCGGCCATGAGCGCGGTGATGATGGCCCACTCGAGCAGGATGCACAGGGGGTAGACCCAGGTAAAGTCGTGGTTGGACGAGACCTCCATGCCCAGCAGCGCAAAGACGCCGGCGAGCAGCAGGCACAGGACGGCCGCGACGAGCGGGCGGCCCACAAAGGCGCCGCGCAGGCGAGCGAGTTTGCCGGTGGGGGCGGGGGCGTCGGCGGAGGCGAACGCAAAGACGCGCGGGACGATGCGGTCGCGGGCGATGCTGGCCCAAGCGCAGCCGGTGAGGATGGCATTGGTCAGGATGAGCATCACAAAGGCGAGCGGCTCGTTTTGCGCCACGAGGCCAATAGCGCCCCAGACGGTCAAAAAGAGCTGGAACAGACCGAAGACGACGCTCCAGGCGAAGGCGCCCTTGGCAACGGTGCCCGACTGAGCGCGAATGGCCTTGGCCTCGTGCAAGACAAGGTAGACGGTCGCCGCAAGACCGACGAGCGAGATGGCGGCAGCGAACATGCTGAGACTCCTCACAAACTAAAACCTACGAAAGCGGGGATTTACCCGATTGTTACCTAGATATGCGCTGCATCTGAGGGCTGCGCACAACAATCAGCCATATTAACGCGCACGTGTGGCGGTGTTGCGCAATGGAGTGCCCACCTGCGCGATAATGGACGGGAATTACACGGAAACGTAAAGGCTTCTTAAAGAATTGGCGAGGGCAGAGCGATGAGCGAGCAGGTTTGTACGACGAGTGTGGGCGACGGCGCGGCTACGGGCGTGGACGCAGGCGGCTATCCGCTGGAGTCCGCGGGCAACGCGGTGCTCGATGTTTTGGAGCATCGCTCTTCCACGCGTGCCTTTGCGCGCGATGATGACGACCGCCCCGTGGCGGTAACCGACGAGCAGCGTGCGGCGATCCTGCATGCGGCGAGCCGCGCTCCGTCGGCGGGCGCCATGATGATGTATTCCATCGTGAGCATTCGTGAGCAGGCCACGCTCGACCGCTTGGCCGACCTGTGCGACCACCAGCCCATGATCGCCAAGGCTCCGTGGGCACTCATATTTGTGGTCGACTATGCCAAGTGGATCGATCTGTTCGACCACGTGGGCTGCTTTGAGCCCAAGTTCGTCGAGCGCACGGGCAAGGAGCCGCGCCGCGCGCCCGGCCTAGGCGACTTTGCCATTGCCGCGCAGGACGCCGTGATCGCGGCCCAAAACGCCGTGGTCGCCGCCGAGTCCCTGGGGCTGGGGAGCTGCTACATTGGCGATATCGTCGAGAATGCCGAAGAAGTGGCCGCGCTGCTGAATCTGCCGCCCTACACGATGCCGCTGTCGATGCTCATCATCGGCACGCCCCGCAAAGAGCGTCCGGCGATCGCGCATCCCGTGGTGAACCTGGTGCACGAGGAGCGCTACTGCCGCGCCGACGCCGCGACCATGGACGCGCAGGTGGCCGAGATGGACGCGATGTTCCGCCCGCATGCCCGTGAGGTGGGCGAGCGCGTGGTGGACATCTACACCCGCAAGCACACGAGCCCCTTTATGGCCGAGATGAGCCGATCCATGGAGTGGTGGTTCAAAAACTGGCTCGGCAAGTAACGGATGTGACGGATGTGACAAAGGGGCTGCCCCTTTGTCACATTGCATATCGTGGCGGTGGCATAAAGGCCGCATAAATGTTTATCTAGCTGGGTAAATGGCGTCTGGTCAACAGGTCCCAAGCACCTATAATCCCTCCGAACATTAAAGTTGGGAGGAAACCGGCTTATGGAACAAAAGGCCAAAGAGGCAGCTTCGCACGCTGCGATTCCTGTGAGCATCTCGGCGATGCTCGTCACGCTGGGCGTGGTGTACGGCGATATCGGCACCAGCCCCATGTATGTAACCAAGGCGCTCGTTGCCGGCAACGGCGGCATCGGCAGCGTCACGCAGGAGTTCGTGCTCGGCGCGCTCTCGCTCGTCGTATGGACGGTCACGCTGCTGACGACCGTCAAGTACGTGCTCATCTCGCTGCGCGCCGATAACCATGGCGAGGGTGGCATCTTTGCTCTGTACAGCTTGGTTAAGCGCTGCGGCAAATGGCTCATCATTCCCGCCATGCTGGGCGGCGCGGCACTGCTCGCCGATGGTATCCTCACGCCTGCCGTTACCGTGACCACGGCTATCGAGGGCCTGCGCACCATTCCGGCAGTCCATGCTGTGTTGGGCGACGATCAGGGCCGCGTCGTGGCCATCACGCTTGCCATCATCATCGTGCTCTTTTTGGTGCAGCGCATCGGCACGGCCAAGATCGGCCGCGCCTTCGGCCCCATCATGACGCTGTGGTTCCTGTTCCTGGGCGGCACGGGCCTGTTCTTTGTCTTCCAGCATCCCGCTGTGTTGCTGTGCCTCAACCCGCTGCGCGGCATTAGCTTTTTGCTGAGCCCCAACAACCACGCCGGCATCATGATCTTGGGCAGCTGCTTCCTCGCCACCACCGGCGCCGAGGCACTCTACTCCGACATGGGCCATGTGGGCCGCGGCAACATCTACGCCACCTGGCCGTTTGTTAAGTGCTGCCTGCTGCTGTCCTACATGGGCCAGGGCGCTTGGCTTATCAACAATGCTGCCAACCCGGAGCTCATGGGCATTGCCGACCTCAACCCGTTCTACCAGATGCTCGCCCCGGGTCTGCGTCCGTTCGCCGTCGGCCTTTCCACCATCGCGGCCATCATCGCCTCGCAGGCACTCATTACCGGCGCGTTCTCGCTGGTGTCCGAGGCCAGCCGTCTGGACCTGATGCCGCACATGCAGGTCTTTTACCCTGCCGAGACCAAGGGCCAGCTCTACATTCCCATGGTCAACAACGTCATGCTCGTGGGCTGCGTCATCGTGGTGCTGCTGTTCCAGAACTCGGCACACATGGAGGCCGCCTACGGTCTGGCCATCACCCTCACCATGATGTGCACCACGCTGCTGCTCTTCTTCTACCTGCACGAGGAGCGCAAGCTCAAGGTCGTGCCGTGGATTTTCGCCGCCTTCTTCCTTATGCTCGAGGGCTTCTTCTTTGTGAGCTCGCTCACCAAGTTCTTCCACGGCGGCTACTTCACCATTCTTATGGCTGCGCTCATCATGAGCATCATGGTGTGCTGGTACAACGGCACGGCGGTCGAGCAGCGCCAGTTTACGCTGCTGCCGCTGCGCAGCTACCTGCCGCAGCTCAAGCGCCTGCGCGAAGACGACCACTACGAGCGCATGAGCGACAACATCGTGTACCTGACCAAGGACACCCATACCGACTACATCGACCGCGATATTGTCTACTCGATCCTGGACAAGCATCCCAAGCGTGCCCGCGCCTGGTGGTTTGTGAACGTCGAGACCATGGACGAGCCGTACACGTTTGCCTATTCGGTCGAGACGTTCGACACCGATTACGTGTTCCGTGTGCATCTGTACCTGGGCTATAAGGTCAACCAGCGTGTCAACGCCTACCTGCGTCAGGTCGTTCAGGATCTTGCCGCCAGCGGCGAGCTGCCCGCGCAAAAGCACGACTACTCGGTCTACAAGGACCCGGGCAACATTGGCACGTTCAAGTTCGTTATGATCCGCAAGCTCCTGGCGCCCGAAAGCGACGTGGAGCCCAGCGAGCGCACGGCCATCACGCTCAAGTACATCATCCGCCGCGCCGCTGGCACGCCCGCGCGCTGGTACGGCCTGGAGAACTCCAACGTGAGCTTTGAGTATGTGCCGCTGTTCACCAAGTTCAAGGCCGTAAACAAGATGCAGCGCCTCGCCCCCGGCGAGCGTCCGTAGCGCCTGTTGAGTTTTGGCTGCGAAAGATAAGTTGGAATGACAGGGCTTAAGGCCCGGGAGGAAACCATGGACGCAAAAGCGCTCGACGGCCGCGAGATTGCGACGGAGCTTATGCACGAGGCGGGCATTGACGCCGCCGAGGATCGGTTCTTTACGAATCGCGCCAACATGGACATGACCGATCGCGTGATTTCGGTTATTGCGCTGGTGTTTGCCGCGGCGTGTGTGTGCGCCCTGCTCGCGCACGTGCTGTTTGTCTAGCGACAGCAGGTTGCAAAAGGTTTTACACTAAGAACCACCACGAGGGAAAACCACCACAAAGGTGCCTGTCCCCTTCGTGGTGGTTTTTGTTTTGAGGGAGGGCGCGGTGCTTGTGGACGCTCATGTTGATGGCGATCTTGCCGAGAACTTTTGGTGGCGGCGCATGACCCTAACACGCCGCGGTCCTCTGTATGACACTTGCGTGTCGATGGGGCTTTTGGCGGCGGCGACGGTCGTGGGCGCGCTACTCGACCGACCCGGTCTTGCCCCCAGCGTCATGATCGTGTACGTGCTCGCCGTGCAGCTGTGTGCGTTTTTCACCTGGAGCCGCCTGTACTGTCTGTTGAGCTCCGTTGCCGCCGTGGCGCTCTATAACTTTTTGTTTATCGAGCCGCGTTACTCGCTGACGTTTATCGATCGCATCCATCCCGGCATGTTCTTCATCATGTTCGTGGTCTCGCTCGTGTCGAGCTCCATCGCCTTGGCGCTGCGTCGCGCGCTGGCCCAAGCAGCTGCCAGCGACCGCCGCACGCAGATGGTGCTCGAGACTAACCGTATGCTGCAGCGCTGTGCCGATCAGCAGCAGATCGTGCATGCCATGGCAACGCAGCTGGCGCGGCTTTCGGGCTGTCCGTGCGTATGGTACAGCGCCGATGCTGACGACGATGACCTGCTGCCGCGCGCGACGTATACGGCGGTGGGCGATGCCGCTCCGGTGCATCAGCTGGCGCCCCAGATGCCGCCGCTGCTCTCGGCCTCGGCCTACGTGGGCACGCCGCTCGACGCCACCTATGGCGGTTCGGCGTTTTACGGTATTTACCTCACGGTGCGCTCGGGCGAGAGCATCGTGCGTTCGGGCGGCCCTGCCTCGGTGGTGGGCGTGCTCGCTATGGTTACCGAGGCCGATGCGCTCACGCACGAAGAGCGGATGCTGGCCGATGCCATTGTGAGCGAAGGCGAGCTGGCGATCGACCGCGCCCGTGCCATGAAGGCCCGCGAGGAGGCGGCGGTGCTCGCCAAAAACGAGCAGCTGCGTGCCAACCTGCTGCGCTCCATCTCGCACGATCTCCGTACGCCGCTCACGAGTATCTCGGGCAATGCCGACGTGCTGCTCGACCAAGGCTCGACCGGCACGGCCGTGCTCGACGCCCAGACGCGCCGTGGCATGCTGCTGTCCATTCGCTCGGATGCACTGTGGCTCAACGCCACCGTCGAGAACCTGCTCGCCACCACCAAGCTCGAAGGCGGCGGCATGCGCCTGTCGACTACGCTCGAGCTGATGGACGATATTGTCGAGGAGGCGCTGCGCCACGTGAGCCCGGCCGTGCGCGAGCACGACCTTAAGGTGGTGGCGGGCGATGAGCCGGCACTCGTCAACGTCGATGCGCGCCTGATGGTGCAGCTTGTGGTGAACCTGGTGAACAACGCCATCACGTATACGCCGGCGGGCTCGCATATCGTGATCTCGATTGGCGTGAACGACGGGCGTGTAACGTGCTCGGTGGCCGACGACGGGCCGGGCATTGCGCCCGAGGACCGCGAGCGCATCTTTGAGTCGTTCTACACCGCCAACCACGGTTTGGCCGATAGTCATCGCAGCGTGGGCCTGGGACTTTCGCTCTGCCGCTCCATTGCGCTGGCGCATGGCGGTAGCATAGAAGTTGCCGCGGCGGATCCGCACGGCTCGGTCTTTACGATCGAGCTTCCCGCTGCCGACGTTTCGTTTGATAAGGAGTAGCGCTGTGCCGAACTCTGCCGTGAAACCGCTCATCTTGGTCGTTGAGGACGATCCCGCCGTTCGCAACCTCATCGTTGCCGCGCTCGAGGCGCACGGCCTGCGCCATATGGCTGTGGAGACCGCCCATGCCGCTATCGCCGCTGCCTCGTCGCAGGCGCCGAGCATCGTGCTGCTCGATCTGGGCCTGCCCGATATGGATGGCGTCAAGGTGGTGGAGTCGGTGCGCACATGGTCGGGCATGCCGATCATTGTGGTCTCGGCGCGCAGCGAGGACGCGGACAAGATCCGGGCGCTCGATGCCGGTGCCGACGACTACCTGACCAAGCCGTTTTCGGTCGAGGAGCTGCTGGCGCGCATTCGCACGACGCTCAGGCGTCTTTCGTATGCACAGACGGGCGGCGTTGCCTCCGAGGGCTCGTTCGATACCGGTGAGCTGCATATCGATTTTGATGCCGGCATCGCCACGATGGATGGCGAGGAGCTGCACCTGACGCCGATCGAGTACAAGTTGCTCTGCTTGCTGGCGCACAACGCCGACAAGGTGCTGACGCACCAGTTTATCCTGCACGAGATTTGGGGCACGGCGACCAAGAGCGACCTCGCGAGTCTGCGCGTCTTTATGGGCACGCTGCGCAAAAAGATCGAGTCCGACCCCGCGCATCCGCGCTACATCCAAACCCACGTGGGCATCGGCTACCGCCTAGTCATCCAAGGCTAGCCCGTCACCCACATCCCCTCATGAGTTGCGGTGAAATACGGACGGAATTGGCCGATTTGGCGGCTAAACAGTCCATATTCCACCGCAACTTTTTTATTTGCCCTTGGGTTTGCTGGCGTAGAACTTCTTCTTTTTGGGTTTGCCGGCGGGGGAGGGGTTGCCGTTGCCGTGCGGCTTGCCGTCGCCGGCGGGCATCGAACGGGGCGCTGCTGCACGGGGCTTGCGGGCCTCGGGGTTACGCAGCTCCTCGACGCGCTCGGCAATCTCCTCGGCGCTAAAGCCGACCTCGGCCATGGCGTCCTCGATGGGCAGGCGGCGCACGATGTAACAGTGGTGCACCTTCTGGTTGCGCGCGAAGTCCTCGGGAATGGTCTGCGCCGTGATGTCCTCTAATACCACGCCCGCACGTGCGAGCTTGCGCGTCTCGGGACGGAAACCGCGCAGGTTGCAGCTAAAGATGGCATGGCCGCCCTGCGTGAGCAGGCGCGACACGCCGGCCAGCAGCTCAACGTGGTCGCGCTGGACATCCCAGGTACGACGGCCCATCTTGGACGAGTTCGAGAACGTGGGCGGATCGACAAAGATCAGGTCCCAGCGGTTGCGCGTCTGGCGCTGGTCGCGAATCCAGGCGAGCACGTCGTCGCGCACAAAGTGATGCTGCGGCCCCACAAAACCGTTCTGGCGCATGTTGCGCTCGGCCCAGTCTAGGTAGGTGTTGGAGAGGTCGACCGTCACGGTCTCCTCGACGCCGCCGTCGGCCGCGTAGCAGGTGGCGGTGCCGGTGTAGGCGAACAAGTTGAGGAAGCGGCGCGCCTGCTTGGCGTGCTCGCGCACCAGGTCGCGCGTGACGCGGTGATCCAGGAAGATGCCGACGTCCAGGTAGTCGTCAAAGTTGACGGCAAAGGTGAGCCCGCCCTCTTCGATGAGCGGCAGACGACGGCGTGCGATGTTGGCACGCTCGCCCGAGCCGCCCTTGCCGGCGCCCTGCTTGCCGTACTGCGAGCCGCCGCGCGAACGCATACGGGCCTTGGCGTGCACATGCTCGGCCGGAACATCTAGGATACGCGGCGCGATGGCCAAAATGTCGAGCATGCGGGCCTGGGCCAGCGCGGGATCGATGGTCTTGGGCGCGGCGTATTCGGCGATGACGAGCCAGCGGCCCGGCGTCTGCGGGCAGCCCTCGTACAGGTCGATGGCGGCGGAGTAGTCGGGCAGGTCGGCGTCGTAGACGCGGTAGCAGGTAACGCCCTCGCGCTTTGCCCACTTGCGGCGCAGGCGGGCGTTCTTGCGCAGGCGGTTGGCGAACTGCTCGGACTCGGGGATGAGCACGGGCAGCGGCTTGCCGTCGCCCAGGTCGAGCGTGGCGGCGGGCTCGGGCATGGGGGCGGCGCTGCTCGTATCATCGGCATCGCCGGCATCCACAGTCTCGCCCTCGGCATCCGCGCCGGTCGCGGCTTCAAACGCCGCGGCGGCATGGTCGAGCGAGGGCCAAACCTCGATAGCGGCCTCCTCGTTATTGGGCATGACGGCGATCGAACGTTCGGGCTCGGCATGGAGCGCGCGGGCCAGCAGCCCGTCGCGGGTAAGTGCGGCAACCGGCGCGGCGGTAAGCTCGGGCGCGCGGCGCAGCTCGCCGATGAGCGTCATGGCATCGTGCATGAGCGACAGCTGCGTCTCGGTAGTGTCCGCGACGAGGGCGGCGCCGGCGATAGCGCCCGCGTGGTCCAGCACGGTGGCGGGCTTGGCGGCGCAAAAATCGACAAAGCGCTTGTAGCCGGCGCACTTGACCATGCGCTCGGCGGTCTTGCGGGCGGCGGGGTCGATGTCCGCGGCAACGATGCGCGCCTGGCGCTCGCGTGCTGCGGCCTCGCGCTCGCGAGCCTCGGCGAGCAGTTGTTCCCACAGGGCAGCGTCATGCAGCTGCCAGCCCTCAAAGCCCCAGCGCTCACGGGCAGCACCCGGAGCGCGATCGGTCAGGATGTTTACAGCCTCCAGCAGCAGGCCGCCGCCGGCGCACGAGGCGTCGATCAGCGTGGGCAGGGCCTCGTTTTCGTAATCGTCGGCCGTCAGCTCGCGCTCGCACAGCGCGGTCCAGCCAACCTGCGCCAGCACCAGCGCGGCGTAGTCGGGGCGCAGCACGTGCGTGCCCTCGCCAGCGCGGGTCGCGGCGGGTGGCAGGCGCTTGAACAGCGGGTCGCCCGAAAGGTCCAGGCTGATGCTCGCGCGGCGCTGGCGCAGCGAAAGCATCAGGTGAAAGTCGGGGTCGGTGGCGTCGACATCGGCGCGACGGCCCGTGGTCTCGGCCAGGCGGTCGCACAGTGCGTCCTTGGCGCGCAGGGCGGAGAAACGTGTGTTGCGCAGCTGCTCGGTCACGCCGCGGGCGGTGATGGCGATGGTGGCGCCCGGGCGGACGATGTTCTCCCAGGCGATGTCGTACACGCCGTCGTACAGCTCGTCGGCATCCCGTGCCTCAAAGCGCCCAAGTACCACAAACACGCGGCTGGCCAGGCGCGACCACAGACAGGCGCGGTAGCCCTCTTCGAGCTCGCCCTCAAACGTGGCGCGGCCCTTCAGGCGGCGGACATGCGAAAGCCCGAGCCGCTTGAGCTCGTCGGCGAGTGCGGATTCAAAGCCCTCGGGGCAGCTTGCGTAAAATTCCATGGGTGACCTCTCTGGTTGCGTCGCTCCATTATATGATGGATGCTTCGTTTGCTCTCGCCCTCGAAAGGAACCCATATGATTGATGCGTGCCCCGATTCCGCCGTGCTCTTTTTTGACGTGGACGGCACGCTGACGTTTTTTGATCCCGACGATATGACCGATAAGGACTTTTCGGCGGTTCGCCCCTCGCGGGCGGTCATCGAGGCGTTTCATCGTCTGCGCGATGCGGGGCACAAGGCGTTTATTTGCACGGGTCGTCCCCTGTGGCTCATCGCCGATAGCCTGCGCGCACTGGAGCCTGCGGGTATCGTGGCCATGGCGGGTGCCACGCTCGAGGTCGAGGGCCGCGTGGTGCATGAGGACTGCTTTGACGAGGATGTTATCGCGGAGCTCGCGCGTCGCATTTCTGTGGCGGGCGGCGAGGCGTTGTTCGAGACGAACGGTGCCACCTATTCACTTGAGCCAGTTGGTGTCGAACAGTCATTTCTGCTGGGCGCCGGCGTGGTGCACAGCGTCGAGGAAATGCGCGTCGACGGTCGTTTGCGCGTGGGCAAGGTGTGCCTGAATGCACCTAACCTGGCGCGCGTGGCCAACGACGACGGCTTTATCGAACGCAACTTTGAGCTGTGCAACACCGGCGGGGAAAACCGCGAGCTGAGCCCCAAGGGCATCGATAAGGGCGTGGGCGTGGCGCGGGCGCTGGAGTATCTGGGTCGCGCCGATAACGCGCGCACCTTTGGCTTTGGCGATTCGGGCAACGACCTGGGCATGCTCGCCGCCGTCGAGACGGCCGTAGCCATGGGCAACGCCATGCCCGAGGTCAAGGCGGTTGCCAACTACGTGACCGACGACGTCGCACATGACGGCACCGTCACGGCCATGCGCCACTTTGGGTTGATTTAGCGGGAACCGCCCAATTACCGTTCACCCGCGGCGGGCGGCTCAAATCGGCCCGCCCTGCAAAATCGTTTTGCCGCTGGAGGGTGTGCTCAAAAACGCTAAAGTGTTTATACCGTTCACCGAGAAGGTAAAAACCCGCAGCTCACGCCTTGATAAACGTAGGTAAAGTGTTTATCAGTCCAACGCTCATATGCAAACGAAAGGATTCAGGCAGATGGCAATCAAGGTGTTCGCTGACGGCGCAAACCTCGAGGGCATGCTCGACATGTACGAGAACGGCAACGTTCAGGGTTTCACGACCAACCCGTCCCTTATGAAGAAGGGCGGCGTGACGGATTACCGCGCGTTTGCCAAGGAGGTTCTGGCGCACATCACCGATGTGTCCGTGTCGTTTGAGGTCTTTGCCGACGACGTCGAGACCATGGAGGTCGAGGCGCGCGAGATCGCTACCTGGGCAGACAACGTTTACGTCAAGATTCCGTGCGTGACCACCAAGGGCGAGTCCACCGCCGAGCTGGTCCGCAAGCTTTCGGCCGACGGCATCAAGGTTAACGTCACCACCATCTTTACTCCCGAGCAGGTCGACGAGATGGTCGAGGCCGTTGACGCCGAGACGCCGTCCATCATTTCGCTCTTTGCCGGCCGCATCGCCGATACCGGCGTCGATCCCATTCCGTTTATGACGGAGTCGGTCAAGAAGGCCGCCGCCAAGCCCAACTGCGAGGTCCTGTGGGCGTCCACGCGCGAGCTTATCAATATTTATCAGGCCGAGGCCTGCGGTTGCCAGATCATCACGGTCCCCAACAGCATCCTGGCCAAGCGCAAGAACATCGGCCGTGACCCGTACGAGGTCTCGCTCGATACCGTCCGCGGCTTTGCTAAGGATATCGTGGCGCTCGGCTTCCACATCCTGCCGTAGGGCGAATGCTGGCTACGCCGCGGGTTGCTCGCCCCGGCCTTTCCTTCCCCTATCGCTCACGCGCTTCGCGAGGGTCGCGCTAGGCAAAGGAAAGGCCGGGGCTGCCGACACGAGCTTGCCCGTAGGCTGGTGATTGGCTTCCATATTCTGCCATGGACAAAGGTACCCCCGCCTGCGCCGTGCAAAATTGAGAGTATTCAGCAAGGTAAAGGTCTTTACCAGTTAACCGAAGCATGGAACCGCCCCCGTTTTGGCTCTGACGACGCTAAAACGGGGGCTGTTTCTTGTTTTTTCGTCTCTGAGGGGCATCCGAAACGGCGGAATTTGCAGAATACTCGCGATTTTGCACATCGCGAGAGGGGGGACCCTTGCTTTAGGCGGTTTACTTGCCCTGCACGAGATCTGGTCGGTGCTGTCTCTTTGATGGGATGGCACCTTTTTGTTGCCGACGTAAGCGGGTGGGCGACGACAGCGGGGCCGCGCTCCCGCTCGCACAGGAATTTTCTCCTCCGGGACATGTTGCGCAACAAGTTTGGTTGCCTTGGGCCTAGCCTTAACGTGTGAAAGAAAAGCAAAAGGAAGGAGACCCCATGTTCTGTCCCAAATGTGGTATCAAGAACATCGACGAGGCCAAGTTCTGTGTGGCTTGCGGCAATCCGCTTCCCGCGGTAACTGCTGAAACCGCCCCCCCTCAGGCGAAACCGGTAATCCGGCTGTAGCCCCAGACATGGCGCCTGGTGTCGCGGCCGCGCCGCAGGCTGCAAATGTACAGCCCGCCAGTAAAGCTGGTGGCAAGAAGAGGCTGCCTCTCATCATTGGAGGCGCGGCAGCCGGCATCATCGCTCTCGTGTTGATTGCCGTCTTCGTCGCCATTCCTACGTTCAACAAGAACCCTTTCGTGGGCTGCCAGGTGGGCGATAAGGTTAAGTTTGGCTCCTACGAGCAGGACGGCGACACCTCAAACGGCAAGGAGCCCATCGAGTGGCGTGTCCTGGCGGTCGAGGGTGACCGTGCCTATGTTGTGAGCCAAAAGGCTCTCGATGCTCATGCTTTCAACGAAGATGCGGATGACGGTAACGACTGGAACTCCTCCGACCTCAAGGCGTGGCTTGAAGACGACTTTGCTTCCCAGGCCTTTACGGGCGACGAGATGAGGGAGATTGACGGAGCTCCTACGCTGCTTTCCGCCGATGAGGTAAATGAGTACTTTCATTCCGATGTCTATCGTATGTGCATGCCGACCCAGCAGGCTTTGAACAACGGTGCTTGGACAATGGAGGGCGGCATCTACGGCGGCACGTGCTGCTGGTGGCTTCGCTCGCCGGGTGACGAGTCGTACCTCGCGGCCAATGTTGGCCTAGTCGGCGATGTATACTCCGACGGCGACTACGTGGACCGATCGGACTACGCCGTCCGCCCTGCTTTATGGATTAATCTGTAATCTACTAATCTTCTAATCTATATTTAACAGAGGGCCCGGACGTCTCGATGGACGTTCGGGCCCTCTGCTTGCGGCATGTTTTGCGCGCTACTTCCCCTGCACCATGGTGAGGGAGATTTTTTTGCGGTCGCGGTCGACCTTTTCGACCCATACCTTCACCGTGTCGCCGACGCGCACCACGTCGCTGGGGTGCTTGACGAAGCGGTTGGCCAGCTTGGAGATGTGCACGAGGCCGTCTTGGTGCACGCCCACGTCGACGAAGGCGCCAAAGTCGACGACGTTGCGCACCGTGCCCTTGAGCTCCATGCCGGGTTCCAGGTCGTCGATGGAAAGCGCCGAGCGGCTAAAGACCACCTCGGGCGCATCGTCGCGCGGGTCGCGGCCGGGCTTCTTGAGCTCGTTGACAATATCGATGAGCGTCAGGGTGCCGCAGTCCAGGTCGCTTGCCAGCGCCGAGATGCTGCCCAGGCGACGCTCGATGTCGGGCACGCCGCCGCGGCTGAGCTCGCTTGTCGCAACGCCGGCACGCTCCAGGACGGTCGTTGCCACCTCGTAGCTCTCGGGGTGGACGCTTGTCGCGTCGAGCGGGTTCTTGCCGCCGCTGATGCGCAAAAAGCCTGCGGCGTTGAGATATGCCTTGGGTCCCAGCTTGGGGACCTTCTTAAGCTGGCGGCGATCGGTAAAGGCGCCGTTTTCCTCGCGGTATGCCACGATGTTCTTGGCCACGCTCGGCGTGATGCCCGATACGTATCCCAGCAGGCTCGCGCTCGCGGTGTTGACGTCGACGCCCACGCGGTTGACGACGTCCTCCACCACGTGGCCCAGGGTGCGCGAAAGCTCGGCCTGATCAAGGTCGTGCTGGTACTGTCCGACGCCGATGGACTGGGGCGGAATCTTGACGAGCTCTGCCAGCGGGTCCTGCAAACGGCGGCCCAGGCTCATGGCGCCACGTACGGTGACGTCCAGGTCCGGATACTCCTGGCTGGCGAGCTCGGAAGCGGAGTACACCGACGCGCCGGCCTCGTTGACGATGGTGTAGCGCAAGGAGGGCGCCTGCTCGGCGATGAACTCCGAGACGACTTCCTCGGTCTCGCGGCTGGCGGTACCGTTGCCGATGACGATGGTGTTGACGCCGTCCTTCTTGACGAGGCGGGCGAGCTCGCGCTTGGTGCCGGCGACGTCGTGGCGCGGCTTGGTGGGGTAGACCACGCCGTGGTCGAGCAGCTTGCCGGTCTCGTCCATGACGGCGACCTTGCAGCCGGTGCGGTAGCCCGGGTCGAGCGCGAGCACGCGGGCGCCGCGCACGGGGCGCGCCGAGAGCAGGCCCTCAAGATTCTTGGCAAAGACGTTGATGGCCTCGGTCTGGGCGCGGACGGTGAGCTTGGCGCGGGCCTCGCGCTCCAGCGAGGGGGCCATGAGGCGCTTGTAGCCGTCGGCGATGGCGGCGTCAAAGACCGGGGCGAAGACGCCCTGGCGACGGGGCCAGCGGTTGCCGAGACGAGCCGTCGCGGCGGCGCCGTCGACGTTCACGCGCACGCGGAGCTTGCCCTCGCGCTCGCCACGGTCGATAGCCAGCACGCGGTGGTTGGGAATGCGGCGCAGCGGCTCGTCATAGTTGTAATAGGGCTCGTACGGGGTCTTCTCGACGGGGTCGGTGGCCTCGACGACGATGTCGGCGGTGTTTTGCGTAAAGGCGCGCAGGTCGGCGACGTTCTCGGGGTCCTCGGCCACCGTCTCGGCAACGATATCGGCGGCGCCGGCGAGCGCCTTCTCGGGCGTGTCGAAGCCAGCCTCCTCGTTGACGTATGCCGCGGCGGCGTCGAGCGCGCTGCCCTTGGCCGATGCCTGCATGATGATCATATTGGCGAGCGGCTCCAGACCGGCCTCGCGGGCCTTCTGCGCGCGGGTCATGCGCTTTTTGCGGTAGGGCTTGTAGAGGTCCTCGACGCGCTGGAGCTGCGTGGCCTCGCGAATCTGCTGCTCGAGCTCGGGCGTGAGCTTGCTCTGCGCGTCGATGAGCAGGATGACGTCCTCTTTGCGCTGCTCAAGATTGCGCAGGTAGGACAGGCGCTCGTCGAGTGCACGCAGGGCGACGTCGTCCATGCCGCCGGTGGCCTCTTTACGGTAGCGCGAGATAAAGGGGATGGTATTGCCCTCGTCGATGAGCTTGACGGCCGCCTCGACGTTGGCGACCTTAAGGTTGAGCTCGTGGGCGAGCTGGGCGATGAGGTCCATGAGACTTCCTGTCTATGAGTACGTTACAGGTGCATGAGCCACCCAGTCTACCACCCACCCGCGCGTCGCGGCTGCAAAGAAAAGCCCCGCGGGCAGGAGGCTGCTCGCGGGGCAAAGAAGAGGGGCATATTGATGGCGGACCGAGGGGCCCGGCGTGGGGCTTCTGCCGCGGTCCGCCCAAAGGCATTACAGCTCGACGAGCTGGCCGGTCTCGGCTGCCTCCTTGACGGCGTTGAGAAGCGTGAGCGTCTTGACGTTGTCGGCGGGGGTCACGACGGGCTCGACCTCGCGGCGGACAACCTTCACAAAGTGCTTGAGCTGCATCTTGTGCGGCAGTGCCGGGTCCACGGCCGGAATCTCCATCTGCAGCGGCTTGTGCCAGTTGGAGGCGCCGTCGTAGGAGAACTGGTGCAGGCGGGGCAGCGACAGGGCGCCCTTTGTG
This sequence comes from uncultured Collinsella sp., assembly GCA_934654605.1. Lineage (GTDB taxonomy): Bacteria > Actinomycetota > Coriobacteriia > Coriobacteriales > Coriobacteriaceae > Collinsella. The sequence continues at coordinate 18,560 of CAKUGH010000006.1, forward strand.
CCGCCGATAAAGTAGGCGTCGGCGTCGAAGGGGCGGTACTGCGGATCTTCGCGAGCGGTTGCCTCCCAGTTCCAGGGGCTGGCGGTGGCGTCGGAGATGGTCATGCTTGCGAGCGCGCCATCGGCAAAACGGACGTTGACCACAGCGGAGTCCTCGGTCTCAAAACCGCGGGCGGCGCTGGACTGCATACCCTGGACGGCAACGGGCTCGCCCAGCAGGTAGCGGAGCAGGTCGACGTCGTGCACCAGGTTGACCAGGATCGGGCCGGCACCCTTCTTGCGGCGCCACTCGACGTCGAAGTACTCGTCGTTCTTATAGATCATGTAGTGGAAGCTCGACACGGTGAGCTTGCCCAGCTCGCCGGACTCGATGATCTCCTTGGCCTTGTTGACGAAGGGGTTGTGGCGACGGTGCTGACCCACGAGCACGGGCACGCCGGCGGTCTCGGCCTCGGTGGCGAAGGCCTGGGCATCCTCGAGGTCGTTGGAGATCGGCTTTTCGACCAGCGGCACGATGTTGCGCTTGACGGCCTCGCGGGCAACGCCCAGGTGCAGGTCGTTGGGCGTGGCGATGATGACGGCCTCGGGCTTGACCTCGTCCATCATCTGGGCGGGATCGGTAAAGAACGGCACGCCGGCGGCCTCGGCCGTGGCGCGGGCGCCCTCAAAGGCGTCGGCGATGGCGACGAGCTCGGCCTCGGGCTCCTCGGTGACAAAGCGGATGTGGTTGCGGCCCATGGCGCCGGCGCCGATGACGGCAATGCGGACGGGGTTGAGCTCAGACATTTCGACTCCTTAATGCTGGTGGCGGTGGAATGTGACAAAGGGACAGTCCCTTTGTCACATCGGCAATTACTAAGCGGACTTCTTCTTGCTGTCGGAGACCATCATGTAGACGGTGAGCACGACGGCGATGGCGGCGATCACGATGGCGCCGTAGAAGGACTGCTGGTAGGCGGCGCTGCCGGCCTCGGCGTGATACAGCACGGCGGTGATGGGCTGGCTGATCCAGGTGGAAGCGGCGTAGCCCAGGAACATGATGCCGTAGTTGACGCCGATGTTGCTGGTGCCGAAGGCGCCACCGGTGAGCGGCGGGTAGATGACGAGCAGGGCGCCAAAGCTAAAGCCGAGCAGGGCGAGCGCCACGAAGAACATGCTCTGCGTAAAGCTCATCGACATGATGACGAGCGCGACGATGGTGACGACAAGGCTGATGAGCAGCGACTTGTAGGCACCGATCTTGTCGATGATCTGGCCAAAGGACAGGCGACCGACCAGGTTGGCGCAGGTGTTGACGGAGACGACCACACCGCCGAGGGCGACGGCAGCGGCGCTCGTGGGGTCGGCGAAGAGCTGGACGGCGGCGATGGAGGCAACCTTGCCGACGAGCAGGGTGCCGGCGGTGGCGGCAAAGGCGAAGGTGATGATAAGGACCCAGAAGCGCGGGGTCTTGACCATCTCGCCCGGGGTGAGGTCGCCGAAGGTGCCAGCGTGGGCGCCGCCCTTGGGGGCCTCGAAGCCCTCGGGCAGCCAACCGGCCTCGGGGGCCTTCAGGAACAGGGCGGAGACGGCGATCATCACAAAGAAGATGACGCCGAGTGTCTTCAACGCGCCAAAGATGCCAAGGCTTGGGATGAGCAGCGAGGCGAGCACCGGGGACAGCACGGCGGGGCCGGCGGTCGAGGCGGCCAGGGTGATGCCGGAGGCAAGGCCCTTCTTGTCGATGAACCACTTCTGACCCGTGGTGAGTGCCGGGTTGTAGCCCAGGCCGTTGCCGACGGCAGCGACGAGCGAGAACCACAGGTAGAACTGCCACGGCTCGGTGACGGTGCCGGACATGAACCAGCCCACGCCGTAGCACACGGCGGCGGCGATCACGACGTTGCGGGGGCCGATTTTATCGGAGATGCGGCCGGCGAAGATGCCCGTCACGGCCATGATGGTCTGGAAGACGGGGAAGGCCCAGGTAAGGGCGTTGGACCACTCGGGGTAGACGGCGAGCAGGTTCTTGCTCACGACGGAATACAGCGCGATGGAGCTGATGAAGAACATGGTGACGCACGCGGCGGAAAGCACGACGGCGCGACCCTTATTGGAGTTGGTGGAAGCCATTGGACTCTTTCTAATCGATGCGGGGAGGGGAGGGGTTTGCCCCATGCCCCTCTCTACCGGGTTGGTTTACTGGTCGGTCGGCTTAGCGACGCCGGACTCGTCGGACCAGAGCTCGACACCCTTGTTCTTAAGGTAGTTGTCGGCGTATGCGCGACGGCCGCCGGGCTTGGCGGTGAGGTCGCCCATCATGTTGGAGAAACCGCCGTCGACCTTGATGGCGTCGCCGGTGGTAAAGTCCGAGCGCTTGGACGCCAGGAACATGACGGCGTTGGCGATATCGCTGACCTCGCCGATGCGGCGCGTGGCGATCAGGCGGCTGCGGCTCTTCTCGACCTCGGGGTCGGCGTAGAAGTTGGCCGACATGGGGGTCTTGACGAAGCAGGGCTCGACGCAGTTGGAGCGAACGCCATACGGGCCCCACTCGGCGGCAAGCATCTTGGACATCATGTTGACGCCGGCCTTGGTGGAGCTGTACACGCCCGAGAACGTCTCGGGGGAGTGGCTGGCGACGGTGGAGATGTGCACCAGACGGCCCTGGCCGGCCTTGATCATCTCGCGACCAAAGCGCTGCGAGGTGATGAAATAGCCGGTGAGGTTGACGTTGAGCACCTGCTCCCAGTCGCTCAGCGGCAGGTCCTCCATAGCGGCGAAGCGCAGGATGCCGGCGGTGTTGACGAGGACGTCGACGCGGCCGAAGTTGGCGATGGTGGCGTCGACGGCGGCCTGAACCTCGGCCTCGTCGGTGGCGTTCATCTTGTAGCCCTCGGCGTGGATGCCAAACTCGGCAGCGAGGTCGGCGGCAGCGGCCTTGACCTTCTCCTCGTCCAGGTCGAGCATGACGACGTTGGCGCCATTGCGGGCGAACTCGCGGCAGATCTCGGCGCCCATACCGCCGAGCGCACCAGTTACGGCGCAGACGTCGCCCTCGAGCTTAAGCCAATTGCTCATAGGAACTTCCCTTCTTGTGCCTCCCGGTGGGCCGTTCCCATTTACCGACCCACGTGGTTTTCGCTGGTTATCGTATGCTTTGCGTTTGCGCAGGTGAATTGCATATTTGTTAGAATGGCGTTAACCGTAGGTTTACACCGTGTGCCGCAGTTTGCCTGTGTTGAGCGTGTGACCTGCGAAAACGACCCCCTGCGGCAGCGTGTGGCCGTACGTGCGAAAACGGAGAGATGACGTGTACGATCGACGACTTGAGGCTATTTCGGCCGCCGCGGAGCTGGGAAGTTTCTCGCGTGCCGCGGCAAAGCTGCGCGTGTCGACGCCGGCGCTCGTCAAACAGGTGTCGGGGTTCGAGGCCGAGTTCGGTATTACGCTGTTCGAGCGCTCGCATTCGGGCGTCAAGGTGACGCCGGCGGGCGCTTTGCTGGTGGACGATGCGCGCTCGATCATGCGCCAGTCCGAGGATGCCCTGCGCCGTGCCCGACGCGCGGCGGGCGATGGCGGCGCGGTGCGCCTAGGCGTGTCGATGATGTGCCCGGGGCGTCAGACGCTTTCGATGTGGATGGGCGTGCACGAGCTGGAGCCGTCGCTGCGCTTTGAGATTGTGCCGGTGAGCGACCTCTACGACGAGCGCGAGACCGTCATGCGCAGCTTGGGCCGCGAGGTCGACGTGGTGCAGTCGAGTTTTTCGACCCCGCGCTGGGGCGATGCGTGCCAAAAGCTCCTCATCGTCAACGTGCCGTTTTATATCGATGTGCCGCGCACGAGCCCGCTTGCGCGCAAGAGCCGTATCACGGTTGCCGACCTGGAGGGCATGCGCCTGCGCGTGCTGCGCCACGGCAACGACGCCATGGACAGTCTGCGCATCGACCTTTTGGCCGACGGCGGCGTAGACGTGATTGACGTGGACAGCTTCGACTTCGCGCTCTTTAACGAGGCCGAGGAAAAAGGCGACGCGGTGCTCACCTGCGGCGCGTGGTCGGGCGTACATCCAGCCTTTGTGGGTGTGCCGTTCCTCTGCGGCCGCGAGGTACCGGTCTACCTGCACTACCCGCTCGAGCCCACCTTACAAGTGCAAAAATTCGTCAACGCCATTGCCCAACTCCTCAAGTAGCTAATTTGTGTGACAAAGGGACAGTCCCTTTGTCACACAAAACGAGGCCCTGGCCAAACGGCCAGGGCCTCGCAAACTTTTATTCCGTTTTAAATGACGGGCTGATCGCCCTCCGTCAGTAACCGGTCCTACTCCAGCTCAAACGCTCCGGTATAGAGCTGATAGTAGTAGCCGCGCTCGGCGATCAGCTCGTCGTGGTTGCCGCGCTCGATGATGCGGCCGTGGTCCAGGCAGATGATTGCGTCGGAGTTGCGCACGGTGCTCAGGCGGTGTGCGATGACAAACGTCGTGCGGCCCTCCATGAGCTTGTCCATGCCGGCCTGCACGATAGCCTCGGTGCGCGTGTCGATGGAGCTCGTGGCTTCGTCCAGGATCATCGCCGGAGGATCGGCGACGGCGGCGCGCGCGATCGAGATCAGCTGGCGCTGGCCCTGCGACAGCTGTGCGCCGTTGCCGGTGAGCATGGTGCCGTAGCCGTCGGGCAGGCGGGTGATAAAGTCGTCCGCTCCCGCGAGCTTGGCCGCCTTGATGCACTCCTCGTCGGTGGCGTCCAGGTTGCCGTAGCGGATGTTGTCCATCACGGTGCCGGTGAACAGGTTCACGTCCTGCAGCACCACGCCGAGCGAGCGACGCAGATCGGACTTGCGAATCTTGTTGACGTTGATGCCGTCGTAGCGGATCTTGCCGTCGGCAATGTCGTAGAAGCGGTTGATGAGGTTGGTGATGGTCGTCTTACCGGCACCGGTGGCACCGACAAACGCGACCTTCTGGCCCGGCTTGGCGTATACGGACACGCCGTGCAGCACCTCGTGGTCGGGCGTGTAGCCAAAGTCCACGTTATCCATGACCAGGTCACCACGCAGCGGCACGTACTCGATCTCGCCGGTCGCGCGGTGCGGGTGCTTCCATGCCCACATGCCGGTGCGGTGGTCGGCTTCCTCGAGCTGCCAGGTCTCAGGGTTCACCTGTGCGTTGACAAGCGTCACGTAGCCCTCGTCGGCCTCGGGCTCCTCGTCGAGTAGCTCAAAGATACGCTCGGCGCCGGCAAGGCCCATGACCACGGCGTTGATCTGCTGCGAGATCTGGCCGATCTGGCCGCAGAACTGCTTGGTCATGTTGAGGAACGGCACCACGACGGCGATGGAGAGCGCCATGCCCGAGAGGCTCAGGTTGGGCACGCCCAGCGCCAGGAAGATGCCGCCGGTCAGCGCGACCAGCACGTAGAGCAAGTCGCCCAGGTTCCCGAGGATCGGCATGAGGATGTTGGCGTACATGTTGGCCTTCTGCGAGACCTCGAAGAGCTTCTCGTTGCGCTCGTCAAAATCGGCCTCGGCGGCGGACTCGTGACAGAACGCCTTGACGACTTTCTGGCCGTTCATGACTTCCTCGATATGGCCCTCGACCACGCCGAGCTCGGTCTGCTGCGCGATAAAGAAGCGCGCGGAGTTGGAGCCGAGCAGCTTGGTCATAAAGGTCATAAAGGCGACGCCGGCAATGATGACCAGGCACATCCACGCGCTGTAGTACAGCATGATGAAGAACACGGTGACGATGACGATGATCGTCATGAGCAGGTTGGGCAGCGACTGGCTGATCATCTGGCGCAGCGTGTCGATGTCGTTGGTGTAGTGGCTCATGATGTCGCCGCGCTGGTGCGTGTCGAAGTAGCGGATCGGCAGGTCCTGCATGCGGTTGAACATCTTCTCGCGCAGCTTCTCGAGCGAGCCCTGCGTGATGACGGCCATGGCGCGGTTCCAGAAGAGCGACGAGGCGACGCCCACGGCGTAGATGCAGCCGAGGGTGGTCACAAGCTTCAAGATCTTGGGCTGCGCGGCCGTCCAGTCGCCCGACTGCCACGATTCGCTAATGATCTGCAGCGCGCTCTGGAGAAACGTCGCGCCGATGGAATTGATGATGGCGCAGAGCACCACGCCGGCGACGACGAGGGGCAAAAGCACCGGGTAGAAGCCAAAGAGCATCTTGATGAGGCGCGTCATGGTGCCGCCCTTGCGGTTGCGTGCGCGCTCGGCGGTAGCTGCCTTACTCATGTGTCTCGCCTCCTTCCTGGGTCTGAGCTTGCGGTGCGGATGCCTCGGTGTCGGCTGCGACGGTCTCGGCCGCCTCCTCGCCCTCGGCACTCATCTTGTTTTGCGAGGTAAAGGTCTCGCGGTAGATCTCGCTCGTCTTGAGCAGCTCGTCATGGTTGCCGATGTCCTTGATGCGGCCACCCTCCATGACGATGATGCGGTCAGCATCCTGCACGGAGCTAATGCGCTGGGCGATGATGAGTTTGGTCGTGTTGGGCAGGTAGCTCGCCAGGCCCTCGCGGATTTTGGCGTCGGTCTTGGTGTCGACGGCGCTCGTGGAGTCGTCCAGGATCAGAATCTTGGGGCGACGCAGCAGGGCGCGCGCGATGCACAGGCGCTGCTTCTGGCCGCCGGAGACGTTGGAGCCGCCCTGCTCAATCCAGGTGTCGTAGCCCTTGGGGAAGCCGTCGACAAACTCGTCGGCGCAGGCCAGATGTGCGGCCTCGCGGACCTCCTCGTCGGTGGCGTTTGGGTCGCCCCAGCGCAGGTTCTCGGCGATGGTGCCGCTAAACAGCACGTTTTTCTGCAGGACCATGGCTACCTGGTGGCGCAGCGCGTCCAGGTCGTAGTCGCGCACGTCCACGCCGCCGACGCGCACGGTGCCCTCCGTGACATCGTACAGGCGGGCGATCAGGTTCACGAGCGTCGACTTGGCCGAGCCGGTGCCACCGATAATGCCGATGGTCTCGCCGCTCTTAATATGCAGGTCGATATCGTCGAGCGCCTGGCGGCGGGCATGCTCGGAATACTTAAAGCTCACGTGATCGAAGTCGATGGAGCCGTCGGCAACCTCGTGCACGGGCTCGGTCGGGTTGGCGATCGTGGGCTCGGCGGCCAGCACCTCGGTAATGCGGTGCGCCGACTCGTCTGCCATGGTCACCATGACAAAGATCATCGACAGCTGCATCAGGCTCATCAGAATCTGGAAGCCGTAGGTAAAGATGGAGGAGAGCTGACCCACGTCGAACAGGGTGCCCTGGCTCGTGATGATGAGCTTGGAGCCCAGGTAGATGATGACGACGAACGCGCCGTTGACGCAGATGTTCATCATGGGGTTGTTGAAGGCGAGCAGCTTCTCGGCGCGGGTGAAGTCCATCTGGACGTCGCGCGCGGCGGTGGCGAACTTCTCCTTCTCGTAGTCCTGGCGCACGTAACTCTTGACTACGCGCATGCCGGTGACGTTTTCCTCCACAGACTCGTTGAGCGCGTCGTACTTATGGAAGACGCGGGCAAAGATCGGGCGCACCTTATAGATGATGAAGAACAGGCCAAAGCCCAGCAGCGGAATGATGACCAGGTAGACCATGGCGACGCTGCCGCCCATGGCATATGCCATGGTAAAGGCAAAGACCAGCACCAGCGGCGAGCGCACGGCGATGCGGATGAGCATCATAAAGGCTTGCTGCACGTTGTTGATGTCGGTGGTGAGGCGGGTGACGAGCGAGGAGCTCGAGAACTCGTCGATGTTGGCAAAGCTGAACGTCTGGATCTTGTAGAACAGGTCGCGACGCAGGTTCTTGGCAAAGCCGCAGCTGGCATGGCTGCAGGTGATGCCCGCGGCGGCGCCAAAGGCGAGTGACGTCAGCGCGATGAGTACGAGAAGGCCGGCGGTGGGCAGCATCTCGGTAACGGCGGTGCCGTCCTTGATGGCGTCGATCATGTCGGCGGTGATAAACGGGATCATCATCTGGCAGATTACCTCGCCAAGCACCAGCAGCGGCGTGGCGATCGTGACCTTCATGTAATCGCGGATGCTGCCCATAAGGGTTTTAATCATCCAGTTCCTCCCAGGTTACGCGGATTTTCTCGAGCATCTCGGCAAGCTGTTCGCGCTCGTCGTGGGTGAGCGCGCTAAAGGCCTGCTCCCTAAAGCGGATGCGTGAGGCTTGGTCGATGCGGGCCTTCTCCCAGCCGATCTCGGTCAGGCGAATGGTGAGCTGCCGGCGATCTTTTGGATTGCGGCTGCGCTCGATAAGGCCGGCGCATTCGATCTTGGAGAGAATCTCGGAAAGCGAACCGGGCTTAAGATCAAAGTGCAGGCCTAGTTCCAGCTGTGACATCTCGCCGTTTGGCTGCTTGGCGAGCAAGCAGACGATGGGGGCCTTTCCCGAGGCGCCGCCGCCGTGAAAGTGCAGAAAGTGGCCGCAGAAGCCCAGCCCGTTTAGGATGTGCTTGGCGAGCGCGTCTGATTGGGACTGTGCCGCGGGCGCATCTGCGGGTTCATGAGGGTCGCCGCCCGGCGTGTGGGGGCAGAGGCCGATGTGGTCATCGCACATGGTGTCGCTCCTTTCTTTAGTTAGGTAGTGCAATTGTTTTGTGCCTAACTAATTTAGGAGTGCTTTACGGGAATGTCAAGGTACCAAACTGATTGTTGCGCGGTTTTACCAAACCGCGCAACCGGCCTGGTTGGCACTTGGGGACGTTCCTTTTCTGCCGGCACCTAGGGACACTCCTTGTCGAGGCTTTGGTGCAAGCTTCCGTCCGCAGCGTTCCCTGCGCTACACTTAGTCGCACTGTGGCGCTGCTGCGCTGTGCCCGAAACAAGGGAGACCCTCATGAAGAACACTCAGCTGCTGCTGATCAACGATATGTGCGGCTACGGCAAGGTCGCGCTTTCCGCCATGCTGCCGGTGCTGTCGCACATGGGCTACCGTATCCACAACCTGCCGACGGCGCTTGTGTCCGATACGCTCAACTATCCCAAGTTCTACATCCACGACACTACGGAGTACGTGCGCCAGAGCCTCGCCATCTGGGAGGAGCTCGGCTTTGAGTTCGACGCCATCTCGACCGGCTTTATCGTGACCGAGGAAGAGACGCGCATCATCTCGGACTTCTGCCACCGCCGCGCGCAAAAGGGCACCAAGGTGTTCGTCGACCCCATCATGGGCGACAACGGCAAGCTCTATGCCGGTGTGCCCGAGTCCACGATCGGCCTCATGAGGCATCTGCTCGAGTGCGCCGACTACGCGGTTCCTAACTATACCGAGGCCTGCCTGCTCACCGATACGCCCATCGCCGAGCAAATCACGCCCGATGAGGGCCGTGCTCTTGTGGACGCCATGCGCGCGCTGGGCGCCAAGTCGGTGGTCATTACGAGTGCTGTGGTCGACGGCACGAACGCCGTTATCGGTTACGACCACGTGGCGGGCGAGTACTTCACGATTCCCTTCGAGCTGATCCCGGTCTACTTCCCGGGCACGGGCGACACGTTCTCGGCGGTGCTCGTCGGCCGCGTTATGGCAGGCTGGAGCCTGCAGCGCGCGACGGCCGATGCCATGCGCGTGGTGGCAGAGCTTATCGAGCGCAATGCCGGCCAAGAGGACAAGTCTGCCGGCTTGCCCATCGAGGCCTGCCTGGATGTGATCGACCATGAGTAGCGCCGGCGAGGGCGGCTCCGAGCCCGCGGGCGAAGGTAAGCCGCTCGGCGCGCCACGCGGCAAGCGCCCGCGTATTCGCATTAGCTGCGTAGACCAGCTGGGCACGTGCCGCTGCCACCATGGCCACAAGCCGGGCGACGCGTTCGACTTCGACCGCGACCGCGGCAAGATGTGCTCCATGGCCTGCCACGTGGGCTTTCCCTATATCGACATCCTGCGCTACGGCGGCACCGTGCCCGGCAACGAGCCCGGCACGGCAAAGTTCTGCTGTCCCGAGGTCGACACGTTGAACGTCTGGCTCGCCGAGATCGTCGACGAGTAATCGAGCGTGGATTTTCTCCCACCAAGATAATGAGCGTGGATAATCTCCCGTTTAGAGCGCCGTTTCGCGTTCAAAATGGGAGAAAATCCACGCTCAATTTGTATGCGGGAGAAAATCCACGCTCGTCTTATGCCGATGGCGTGGCTCGTGCATCCGCGCCGCCCGGGCGCCTACAGCTGCTCGAGCATAGCGGTGCAACCGGCGAGCACGTCGCGGTAGGTGGCATCGAAATTACCGGTGTACCACGGGTCGGCCACGTCGCCGGGGCGGTCGGTCCAATCGAGCAGGCGCGAGATCCTGCCATCGGGGTCGTCGCCAAAGATGCAACGCAGGCCGCGCGCGTTCTCGGCATCCATATAGACAATGTGGTCCCAGTCACCATACTCCGCGCGACGCACCTGGCGCGCGCGGTGAGCGACGACGGGAATCCCGACTTCGTGCAGCTTGGCAACGGTGCCATGATGCGGCGGGTTGCCGATCTCCTCAGTCGAGGTCGCAGCGGAATCAATGACAAACTCGCCCTCGCGCCCAGCGCGGCGCACCAGCTCGGTAAACACCGACTCAGCCATCGTCGAGCGACAGATATTGCCATGACAGACAAACAGTACGCGTTGCATAGAACGATACCTTTCATATAGAAGGCTGCTAAAGAGTCGAAGCCGGGCGCATGCAGGTTTTATTTCTTGGCCAGTTTGAAGTAACGCTCAAATATCAATTCGAAAACGTAATAGAACATCAATCGACTGTCGAGGTCCATGCTGCCCAAGCGGATTTCTTTTTGCACGGTGTAGATGGGGTAGTCGGCTAGTTTCGAGAGAGAATTCCGAGAAAAGCCGGTGAGTGTGACAACCTTGCATCCGCGCGTTTTGGCTATCGATGTGGCGTCAATGGACACCTGCGTTTCACCGCTGACCGAAACGCTAAAGACAAGATCATTTTTGCCGAGCAATTCGGCGTAGTGCCTCATGACATGGCGTTCACTGAGCGTATCGGTGTTCTTGCCCATGATCTTGAGCTTCTCCGCCATTTCTAGGCATGGGTATTTCGAAAAGCCCGAGCAGAAGAACACGATATGTGAGGCATCCTGGATAAGGCTTACGACGGAATCGATGACCCGATCGTTAAGTAAGTCTTTGGTCTGTACGAGCTGGGTGTCGAGCGGAAGTGCCTCGATAGTGAATCGATTGCGGTCAAGTGAGGCAGAATACGATCGCTTGAGCTCTGTGAACCCCGAGAAGCCAAGTTTATGAGCAAGCCTGACAATTGTATTGGGAGCGACGAAGAACCGCTCGGCAACGCTCTTAAGCGTAGCGTCGTCAACATCATCACGCAGCTCGATGATGTAGCGCATGATCTCGCTTTCGAGATCGTTGAGCTTGCTCTCGCCAGCTCGCACATGATCATAAAAAGATTCTTGATCTTTCATAAGATGTTTCAGCCCCTCACACCTCGCCGTACATATGGTACCGCTTTGTGTAGCCAGGTGAGAAATCGGCAACCGGCCAAGATTGCCTATTGCTCCTGAACTGGGCAAACGTGCGTGTCTGTCTACACATATCTGTGTTGTGAGCGAAATCATGTGTCCCCGTTTCGCATTGGCCAACACGGGGGTTCGCAAATGACCTCATGTCGCAAAATGGCAATCGAAACGAAGCAAGCCGAGGACAACCGCGGAGCCCAAGGTCTTCGAGAACACCGATCAGCCAACCCTGGAGGGACGGAACATGAAGGATAAGCTCAATATTGTGATCGTTGGCGGCGGCTCCACGTGGTGCCCTGGCATTCTTAAGGCCCTGACCAAGCACATGGACATTCTGCCGCTGAACCGCGTGATGCTCTATGACATCGATGCCGAGCGCCAGCGTCCGATCGGCGAGTTTGGCAAGATCCTCTTCGCCGAGGAGGAGCCCGGTGTGGAGTTTGGTTACACCACCGATAAGGACGAGGCTTACACCGACGTCGACTTTGTGCTCTGCCAGATTCGTACCGGCGGCTACGAGATGCGCAGCAAGGACGAGAAGATTCCGCTGCATATGGGAATCATCGGCCAGGAAACGGTGGGCCCTGGCGGCATGGCTTACGGTATGCGCTCCATGCATGACATGGTTGAGATCGTCAACGACGTTCGCGCTCATAGCCCGGAGGCGTGGATTATCAACTACACCAACCCGGCTGCTATTGTGGCATATGGTCTCGAGCGCGTCCTGCCCGATGAGCATCGCGTCCTCAACATCTGCGATCAGCCCGTCAACCTCATGCGCTCTTACGGTCGCCTGCTCGATCGCGATATGAGCAAGACGGAGCCCGTGTACTTTGGCCTCAATCACTTCGGTTGGTTCAAGCACATCTACGATGAAGAGGGCCATGACCTCGTCCCGCAGATTAAGGAGTACACGGAGAAGAACGGCTTCCTTCCTGCCGATGCCGAGCAGCGTGACCAGTCCTGGCTTGATACCTACGCCATGGTCAAGGACATGCTCGAGGACTTCCCCGACTATCTGCCCAACACGTATCTGCAGTACTATCTGTATCCCGAGTACAAGGTCGCTCACCTCGACCCCGACTACACTCGCTCCGACGAGGTTATCAACGGTCGTGAGAAGCGCGTGTTCGCCGAGTGCGAGCGTGTTGCCAAAGTCGGCACCGCAAAGAACTCCTCGGTTGTGCAAAACGACGCTCATGGCGATATGATCGTGGAAATCACCTCGGCCATCTATCGCAACACCAACAAGACCTTCATTGTCATCGTGCCCAACAACGGCATTATCGAGGGCATGCCCGATGACGCCATGGTCGAGGTCGCGGCAAGCGTGGGCGCCAATGGCCCGCAGCCCTATGCTGTTGGCAAGATCGGTACCTTCTATCGCGGCCTTATGGAGAACCAGTACGCCTATGAGCGCCTGACTGTTGAGGCTTGGATGGAGGGTTCCTACGAGAAGGCCCTGCAGGCACTCACGCTTAATCGTCTGGTCGGTGACGCAAAGAAGGCTCGCAAAGTGCTCGACAAGCTCATCGAGGCCAATAAGGATTACTGGCCGGAGCTTAAGTAGCTAGTTCCATAGCGCTTGATAACTGTTATGGGGCGTGTGGGCTGTAGAGCTGCACGCCCCGTTTCTTTAAGAGGGGTATCCCATGAACAAAGATGAGCTGCTGGCAAAGTTCCAGCGCCTGGGCAAAGTCCTCATGACGCCTGTCTTGATCCTGCCGATCGCCGGCATTCTTCAGGGCTTTGGCAATGCCTTTACCAGCCCCACCCTTACGGCAGCTGTTCCCTGGCTTGCTGCTCCGGGCTTTGCGATTTTCTTTTCGATTCTCAAGGCCGCTGCCGGCATCGTTATGAACAACATCCCGGTTATCTTCTCGATTTGTCTCGCCTATGGCTTTGCCAAGTCCGAGAAGGCTACCGCGGCGCTTTGTGGCTTTTTGGGCTACATGTGCATGAATTCCGTGATGGGCACGTTCCTCACGGCAACCGGCGTTATCGATCCTGCCAACCTCACTACGGGCCAGAGCACCATCCTGGGTATCACCACGCTCGACACCGGCGTTATCGGCGGTCTTCTGGTGGGCGCAATCGTCGCATGGTTGCATAACCGTTACTACAAGATTGAGCTGCCTGCCGTGTTCTCCATCTTCAACGGCACGCGCTTTATCCCGGCGGTGACGCTGCTCTCATGCAGCATCCTCGCATTGGTCATGTCCTTTGTTTTCCCGTTTATTCAGAACGCTCTCGGTGCGCTGTCCGAGTTCATCAAGACCACGGGTGCCTTCGGCGCATTTGTCTACGGCGCCGGCGAGCGCATGCTCCTGCCTTTTGGCTTGCACCACTTTGTCTATCTGCCGTTCTTCTTCACATCGCTCGGCGGCGTTGAGACCATCGATGGCCAGACCGTGCAGGGTGCCATCAACATTTACAATGCGATTCTGGGCTCTCCCAGCACGCCGTTTAACATCGAGGTCAGCCGTTTTGTCATGAACGGCAAGGTTATCTTCGCCATGTTCGGCCTGCCCGGCGCTGCACTCGCCTTCTACAAGACGGCGCTTCCCAAGAACAAGAAGAAGACCGCAGCACTCATGATCGCCATCGTGGTGCCTTGCATCCTCTCCGGCATTACCGAGCCGCTCGAGTACTCCTTCCTGTTTATCGCGCCCATCCTCTACGTGTTCCACGCTCTCATGGCTGGTCTTGCTTATGCGCTGACCTATATCCTGCAGTTCAACGTGGCCGGTTCCGCGTCGTTCGGCGGCCCGCTCCTGTCGCTTATCTTTAATGGCATTATGGGTGCAGCCAAGGGTTCCAACTGGCAGGTTATCCTGTTCCTCGGTCCCATCTACTTCGTGGTGTACTACTTCGTCTTCAAGTTCATCATTCTTAAGAAGAACCTTAAGACCCCTGGCCGCGAGGAAGAGTCCGACGATGAGGCCGCAAAGGCTCCCAAGACCGTGATCAGCGATCTCATTCCCGCCATCGTTGAGGCAGTGGGCGGCGACAACAACATTAAGTCTGTCGAGGCCTGCTTCACCCGTCTGCGCATCCAGCTCAATGACTGTGACAAGGTGGTTGATGACGCCGAGTTTACCGAAAAGCTCGAAGCGCGTGGCATCGTGCATGTTAACGGCGGCGTGCAGATTGTCTACGGCAACATGGCATCTAACTACGCGACTCAGATGCGCGAACTTTTGGGCATGGAGTAAACGACTCAAACGCACAATCAAGATTAATACAGGTTGGCGTCCGATCCTTCAATCGGGCGCCAACCTGTGCTGTTTTGGGGTGAATGGGCAAGTACATGACGTGCTCGCTGCTCTCTTTTGGCGCTGCCTATCGTGTATTCGGACGCCTTGCGATGGTGAGATGCGTTCTTTTCGGTTCTAGCGTGTTTGCGGCTAGCGCTGCGCCCGAAGTCGATTTGCACAGCTGATATACAGAGCGTTAACCGCGCTTTGTAGGCTCATGCCCTCAACCAAGGCGGTCGAGTACTCGCTGAGTGACTCCGCGCTCACGGGTAGCAAGAGCTCGCGCGCTCCGTTGTTATCGAATGCCATGTTGCTCGATATCCAAATAACGCGGCAACCTCGCCGCTTGGCCTCAACGTAAAGATTGAAGATGTGGCTCGTCTTCCCTGAGAACGATACAAAGATGGCTAGATCGTCGGGTTGGAGCAGACAGAGCGACGTCTCCTGTCCCTTGACGGAGCCAAATGAGAAGCACAGTCGGTTTACGCGGCTCAGCTTTTCGCAGAGTGAGCGGGCGGCGAGATTGGAGAATGAGCTTCCGTATACGTAGACATTTTGCGCATCGAGAAGCCAGTCAACGGCCTGCTCGAGTCGATCCTCGGTGAGCAGGCGTTTTGTTTCAAGCAAAGAGGTCTCTACGATATCGAAATACCAGGGTATATCGATTTGCTTATGAGCCCTTGCCTCGGTTGTCTCACGCTGGAGCCAAGCGTTGAAGTCGTCAACTTGCTCTTTGAACGATCGAAAGCTCGAGCCGTTTACGCGCCTGCAGAAGCGCGAGATGGTCGCGGGCGATGTATTGCACGCGCGGGCAAGTTCTTCTATTGAGAGCTCTGGGATCTCGTCGTGATGGGAAAGGGCGTAGAGTGCGATGTGGGCGTCAAGGCTGCCGCCCTTCTCGACGTCTTCGATACAAGACCTGAGGTTCGAATAGACCTCGTACATCGACATTCAAATCACTCCAAACAATAATGCCCCGGAGCGGATATGCCATCTCCGGAGCATCGTGGTGAAGCTATGGGACAGGATTTATTCCATGCCCAAGTATTCTCTCATTTCGACTTTGTAGACAGAAGCTTTATTGCCGTAAACGATCTGAACACCGCCGCCAACGTGCACGATGGCGCTGGCGCCGAGGTCTTTGGTGAAGACACTATCGTCCTTGACCAGGGCGGTGTCTTTGAGGCTGAGCCTCAGGCGAGTGAAGCAGGCGTTGACACCCGAGATGTTATCGGCGCCGCCCACGGCTTCCACGATCTGCGGGATGAGCTCGCTTACCTGGACAGGTGCTTTGGAGTCGATGGCCGACGTGTCATCCGCTGCCTGCGCGTCATCATCCTCGCGGCCCGGGGTTTTGAGGTCAAATTTCTTGATAAAGGTGCGGAACAGCACGTAATAGATCCCGAAGTAAGCGATGCCGAGCGGAATAAGCCAGAACCAGTTGGAGCCCTTATCGGCGTTCATGATGCCGTTGAAGATCCACGAGAGGAGCGGTCCGCCGAAGGCGGAAGGCCCGGGCACATTGAACTGTACCAGGTAGGTGAGTACATACGCGATGCCGCACAGCAGGGCGTGGACCACATAGAGTACGGGCGCTACAAAGAGGAAGGAGTACTCGAGCGGTTCGGTTATGCCCATGATGGCGGCCGGGATAACGGCGGCGATCATGAGGGAGCCGACCTTCTTTTTATTCTCGGGACGGGCACAGTGGTAGATGGCGAGCGCCGCCGCGGGCAGGCCGCACATGGCGAACAGCACCTTGCCGTTCATGACGTATTTTGAGATGTCGATGTCGTACATCATGCCGGGCGTGTTGAGCATGGCGTTGTAGATGTTGACAGCACCCTCGACGGTCTGGCCGTCAACCTGGATGCTACCGCCCAGAGAAGTGAAGAAAAACGGCAGGTAGATGAAATGATGCAGGCCGAAGGGCAGAAGCATGCGCTCGGAGAAGCCATAGATGAACGCGCCAAACACCCCGGTGGAATCGATGAGTGTCGAGGCGGCCTTTAGGCCGGTTTGCACAAACGGAAACACGAAGGCGAGCGCAACGCCCACTAGGCTTGCGAAAACGACGGTGAGAGCGGGGACGCAGCGCGTGCCGTTGAAGATGCCGAGCACCGGCGGAAGCTGCACCTTATAGAATCGGTTGTGGATCCACGCGACTACCAAGCCGATGATGATGCCGCCGAATACGCCGGTGTCGAGTGTGGTTACGCCCAGGATGGCGTTCTGACCGGTCTGTAGGTTGGCGGGATCGATGGTGCCCAGCAGGATAAGCAGCTGGCCCATGATCGTGTTCATGGTCATGTAGCCGATGAAGCCTGAGAGTGCGGCGGTCGCCTTCTCGGCCTTGGCGTAACCGTAGGCGATGCAGATCGCAAAGAGAACCGAGATGTTACCATTGATAACGTTGCCGGCTGCTTTGATGAGCGTGCTAAAGATCACCATCGGCTCGGTGCCCAAAAGCGGGCAGAGCGAGATGAGGTTAGCATTGGAAAGGGCGGAGCCCAGACCGACCAAAATGCCGGAAACGGGCAGGAGGAGGACCGGCGCCATGAGCACCTTGCCGAGTCTCTGGAACTCGCTGTAGAGCTTGCTTTCTTTCATGATGTTCCTTCGATGCGCGGGGAGTTAGGACAGGGTCGGCCAATAATCGCCGTTCGCTTCGATCAGGTCGTCGAGGATTTGGCGCGCGACGGTAGTCGAAGGGACGGTCTTGTTGATTGCGATGGCTTCGAGCGCCTTCTGGTAGGAATGCTCGTAATATGCGTCGACGGCGAGCTTCTCACTGGCATTCTGCTCTTCGATAAGCCCCTTGTAAAAGGTGGGGATAGCAGGCTGGCTGATGGGTTCGGGGCCCCAAGAGCGCAGGTAGGCAGGGACCTCGACCATGGCGTCGTCGGGCAGATTGGGGATGGCGCCATTATTCTCGACGATTACGAGATAACGTTCGCACTTGTTGTAGGCGATAGAGGCGGCTGCGTCGACGATAAAGTCGCCAAAGACCGTGAAGCTCTGTACGGGGCTCTTGTAATTGGCGGGATCTGCCAGGTACTTGTCGTGCTCGGCAAACATCTCCTTCTCGCGTCCGTTGATGACGTTGTCGGCGCGCGTCCAGTTGGGGTCCATGTCATCTGCCATGTCTTTGGAGTACAGGTAGTACTGCAGGTAGCTGTTGGGCAGATACTCGGGATAGTCCTTCACAATCTTGACGTATTGACCCCAGGTGTGCATCCAGTCCTTGTCCTTGTGATGCTTGTCGCTCACGGCCATGCCGTGCTCGAGAATCATCTGACGGAGCTCCGGCTGACGATCGCGCCCCTGCTTGTCGTAGATTTTGGTAAACCAGCCAAAGTGATTGAGTCCAAAATACATGGGGTCGATATCGCGCCAACTGGGAAGTCCGAGCATCTTAGAGTACGAGAGCAAGATAGCCGTGGGCATATCGCAGATGTTAAGGATATGGTCGTTGCCAAACTCGCGACGCGTGGCCTCGGCGACAACTGCGGCGGGGTTGGAATAGTTGAGGATCCAGGCGTCTGGACTGTATTTCTTGGTGTAGCGTACGAGGTCGAAGACGCCGGGGATGGACCTGATGCCATAGGAGATCGAACCGCCGGCGCCGCAGGTTTCCTGTCCCACGCAACCGTACTTGAGAGGGATGCGCTCGTCCTGGCGACGCATCTGAAGGCCACCCTGGCGGATTTGCGCGAAGACGAAGTCGACATCGGTGAATGCCTTTTCGGGATCGGTCGTCACGACAACTTCGATGTCAGGAGCTTCCTGCTCGATGAATTGCTTCATGATGTCGTAGACGAGATGCATGCGCTTCTCGTCGATGTCGTACAGGGCGAGTTTGCGCAGCGGCAATTCGTTTTTCTTTTGCAACAGGCTTTGGATGATGCCGGGAGTGTGGGTGCTGCCGGCTCCGGCGATTACAACTGCTTTCTTGTCCATGTGGTAAACCCCTTTCGTGTGGATTGACCATTTCAGACTACGAAAGCTTTACCTGCGATTCTATCGATTTTCAGATTGCGAAAAACGATAGCGATAATCTTAACAGGATGCGTTTTGCGTGGTTAAATAGCGCCGGGAAAGATGCTGACCTGGGCGGCAGACGACGTGTTGCATGGCTGCAGGAGCGAACGCCAGACGGTCAAAAGATGGTGGGCGGTGCTGGGGCTTTTGACTGCAATTGCGCTACCCGCGGTGGCGCTCCCAGCGAGCCAACTTAATCGTCACCAGCGTGAGCGCCCAGGCCACAAGCGAGAACGCGGCGCCCACGGCGCCCACGTACGCAATGCCAACGCTGCTCACCACGGCGCCGCCCACCGCGGTGCCAAACGAGATGCCGACGTTAAACGCCATGGGCTCAACCGAACTCGCGAGTACCATCGACTTGGGATGGCGGCTGCGTGCCACGTCCATAAAGTGCGTGATACACGACACCGAGAACAGGTACATGAGCAGCGCCAAGCTAAAGACAAAGACCAGCGCGAGCGGCATGGTGCCGCCCACGGCAAACAGCCCGAGCAGCGCCGCAGCCTGCAGCACAAACGTCACCAGCAGCGCCTTCATGCCAAAGCGCGCATCGATCCATCCGCCCAGGATGTTCGAGATCAGGCAGAACACGCCGTAGGCCATAAGCGTGGTGCTCGCCTGAACGGTGCCCATACCCAGCACCTGCTCTAGATAAGGAGTCACGTAGCCGTAGAACACATAGACCGAGCCCACGCCAAACAAAAAGATGAGCATGCCGGTGATGATGCTCGGCTCGCGTAGCAGACCCGCCTGCTCGCGAAAGGTGGCAGGCTCGTCGGTCTGCCCGGCGCGAGGCATAAACGCCACGAGCGCGCTGCAGATCAAAACGGCAAAGGCCAGCGTGCCGTACATGGCAACGTGCCAGTCGAGCGTGTCGGCTACGAACTTGCCGATCGAAGTGACAAAGACCATCGCCACGGAAAACGCACCATATACCACCGAGATGGCAAGCGAAGTTTGCTGCGGGGACAGCAGCTCGGGGATGTACGTTACACCCACGGCGAGCAGTGCGCCCGAGACGGAACCCAGGATGATGCGCGAGATAAAGAGCACCTGGAAGTTGGGCGCCAACGCCATGACCAGGTTGCCGAGCACAAAGACGATGCTATAGCACACGAGCAGCTGGTAACGACGGAAGCGCCCCGTGCTGAGCGCAAGCACCGGCGTCGCGATGGCGTAGACGAGCGCGAACACGCTGATGAGCTGGCCTGCAGTGGCAAGTGATATGCCGAGTTCCGTCGCCAAGTCGCTTTCGATGCCGATGACCACGAACTCGGAGCAGCCGAGCGAGAATCCCAACAGCACGAGCAGCGCCAGGCAAAGCTTGGTGCGCGCGGGGGAGGGCGCGGTGGCGGTTGACTTACTTTTAGACGTGGTTGCGGCGGTCAAGGTTGTCACTCCAATGTCGCATGAATAGGCGGGATTCATCCCTGCAACTCTAACAGAATGTGTCGGGTGCCTGCCCCCTTTGTCGCAGGCTGCGCTTGCCTGTATAGTCGCAATACAGGCGAAGATGGTCTCAGGTACATCGCGGGCGACAGGAGATCCCATGGGTATGCACACGACAAAGGTTGCAGTGGGCGAGGGCAAGTTTGTGCTCGAGGCCCAGTTGACGGTGACGCCGCGAGGCATGGCGGTGTACGCCTGCTCGCCGGAGTTCGCGCACCTGGGCGCCACGGCGCAGGCCATCCCGCGCCCCGAGCCCGGCCGTACGGCGACGGTGAGCATCCTGGCCGTTCCGTGTCATCGAGACGAGATCCCGGCGCACGATATCGCGGCGGCGCTGGCCACGCGCTTTGGCGTGCCGGTCGTTGCAAGTACGGGTTTTCATGTTGAACAGGCGAGCGGGGACGACCTGCAGCGCGTGCTCGACACCACCAAAGAGCTCATCGCCGCGCTCGAGGAGGCCGCAGCCCGTATTCTGCGTGCCGGCTGGGATGAGGGCGGCGCAGGCGCCGAGGTCGTGGCGGTCGATGCTGCGACCGGCGAGGCGCTTGGCCCCGTCGACCGCATCGAGGCCCATACCGGCGAGGGCATCCTGCATCAGGCATTTCTGACGCTTCTGGTCGAGGGCCAGGGCGAAGGCGCGCGCCTGCTGCTCTGCCGCCGCAGTCCGCTCAAGCGCTTGTGGGGTGGGGTGCTGGCCGATAGCTGCGCCGGCCATCCGCTCCCGGGGGAGGACGTTGCCGTCGCGACGGCGCGTCGCATCAACGAAGAGCTCGGCATCACGCGCGAGCCTGGTGAGCTCAAGCACCTCGGTCACGTGGTCTATCGCGAAGATCACGGCGACGGCCGCTGCGAGTGCGAGTGGTGCGAGGTGTTCGCGGCCCACGTTGAGCCGGGCGAGCTGCACATCAACCAAGAGGAAATCTCGGAAGTGCGCCGCGTGGCCCTCTCCGAGCTCGACGGCTACCTGCAGGGCCATCCTGAGCAGCTGGCCCCCTGGCTCCGCGAGGCCCTAAAGACCCCATCTATCCGCGCGGCCCTCGCGATGTGATCACTGCCAAACCGTCTCAACATTCGATGAAAAACTCGAAATCGAGGAAAACCGTCGAATGTTGGGACGGTTTTCGTGTCCGGCGCGGGCGAGCTCCGGTGCTGTTTGGGGGTATAAGGCTGGCAAGTGTTTACTTGCGAGGCTTAAGGGGCGCCCCGTATGGATATCGATAACTTTGAATGGTGGTATAGCGAAGGCGAGGCTCCGGACGAGGAGTGGGACGAGCCGTTGCCGAGTGATGTGTCGGGCGACGATGCCGACGCCGTCTCCGATTCGGACTCCGACCCTGCCGAGCCTTTGACCTTTGAACAGGCCTGGGCCCAGGCCGAGGCTGACGAGGCAAAGGCCGATGCCACGGCAACGCTGGGTGAGCCGGCCGACATGTCAATCTCGCCGGCAAAGACGCCGCAGCCGCGCCATACCATCGACCCTGACAGCACGGCATCTTTCAGCATCCTCGACGTGCCCTCGCAGGGTGCCCAGGCGCCCGCTCCCACGCACCGCCCCAATCTGTCTCGTGAGGAAGACGCAGGTCGCCGTTCACCACTCGGCCCCATCCTCATCGCCTTTATGGCCGGTGTCATCGCCTGCTCGGCGATCGGCAATGTTTGGGGTCATGTTGAGCAGCAACGCCAAGACGCCGCCAAGGTCGAGATGTCCGTCGAGCAATCGCTCAGCCGCACGCGTTCGGTGCATGTGTCGGTTGAGGTCAAGGACGGTGCGACGTGGGACACCGCACGCGGCGACAGCCAGATGCTCGTCCATATCGTGGGCCGCACGCTCAAGGGGCAGGAGATTGACGAGTACCAATACGTCAATTCCGCAGGTGACGGCATCGAGCTCAAGCCCGGAGACTACGAACTCACGGTCGACGAGCCGCCCGTCGCCACCGACGGCACGCGTTTCCGCGCCTCGAAGCGCATGATTCCCGTAAGCTTTAACTCCCAGGCGCCCGATACGGTCGATTCCACGCCGCAAGGCGGGTTCGACCTGTACGCAATCGCTCAATAACTGTGCGCCGCCCCGCCCCGCGGCCGAGAGTGGGACAATAGCCCTCGACACTGTTGTTAACTTTTGGAGGAAGTAGCATGTCCACCGTCACCACCATCAAGCGCGGCGGCCTCACCGCGGCCATCGATTCCATGGGCGCCCAGCTCACGAGCCTTGCCCTCAACGGCAATGAGTATCTGTGGCAGGGCGATCCGGCCTTTTGGGGCAAGCACGCGCCCATCCTGTTCCCCATCGTGGGCTCGCTGCGCAACAACACGGCGACGTCTGCCGCCGGTACCTGCGAGATGGCGCGTCACGGCATTGCGCGCATCGTCGAGCACAAGCTGGTCGAGGTGTCGGAGGACGGCTCCTCGGTAACCTACGAGATCACCGATACGCCCGAGTCGCTCAAGGCCTTCCCCTTCCACTTTAAGCTCAACATGACCTATGCCCTGACCGGCGATGCCACGCTCACCCAGACCTTTGCCGTCACCAACACCGGCGACGTGGCCCTGCCGTTCTCGGTGGGCGGCCATCCTGCATTTAACGTGCCCGCCCCCGGTGCCGAGGACGAGACGTTCGAGGATTACGAGCTGGCATTTACCGAGGCTTGGACCAACGAGGCCCCCATCATCACGCCCGATGGCCTCATGACGTTCGAGGGCAGCTACAAGGCGCCCGATAACTCTGACGTGCTGCCCATCACGCACCGTAGCTTCGATAACGACGCCATCATGTTCACCGATACCCCGGGCTCCACGCTCACG
The DNA here is from genome assembly GCA_934654605.1 of uncultured Collinsella sp. Taxonomy (GTDB): domain Bacteria; phylum Actinomycetota; class Coriobacteriia; order Coriobacteriales; family Coriobacteriaceae; genus Collinsella. The sequence continues at coordinate 41,554 of CAKUGH010000006.1, forward strand.
CTGCGTGGTCGCAAGTCGGGCCACGGCGTCAAGATCGACTTTGAGGGCTTTAAGTACATCGGCGTGTGGTCTGCCGCCAACGACGCCCCGTTTGTGGCACTCGAGCCCTGGACCGGCCACACTACCATGGACACCGAGGACAACGTCTTTGAGCACAAGGTCAACACCATCACCCTGGCCCCAGGCGAGACGGACAAGCGCTCCTTTAGCGTCACCCTGCTGTAGAGGTTCCGCCGTACTGGGCGGTCATAACTTGAGCGTGGATAATCTCCCGTTTTGAGCCCGCGCGCGAGCCAAAAGTGGGAGATTTTCCACTCTCGTGAGACATGCGTCCGAAAATCCACTCTCATTTCGGCGCATGTAGTCATGGACGTTCTTAAACGGCTAGTCGTTTAAGAACACCCAACGACTATGTACCTTCCATCTCCGGTAGGGAGCTTTTTGCTCCGTTAAATCTTCTGCGTGCGCTGCATCGCTGCCGCAACCGTACTATCCTGTTTTGTTGTCAGCAAAACGAAATAGGGAAGGCACCAGATGCAACCTCGACAACAGCGCGGCATGCAGGCCCAGCCGGTATGCAGCCGTCGCATCTTTTTGGGTAGCGCTCTCGCTGCGAGCGCTACCGTCGTCGCCGGCGCGCTTGCCGGCTGCCAGCGTCCGTCCACGCTGGAAGTAGTTCAGCCTACGACGGGCGGCGGTCGCGACGACCTGTCCGATTCCGTCATCGGCAAGGACAAGATCCGCATCGGCATGGAGGCGGCCTACGCCCCGTACAACTGGCAGGTTTCCGAGGCCAGCGAGTTCACCATTCCCATCGATAACGTGCAGGGCGCCTATGCCGACGGCTACGACGTGCAGATCGCCAAGATCGTCTGCAAGGCCCTCGGTGGCGAGCCCGTTGCCGTCAAGCAGAGCTTCTCGGGTCTTATCGATTCGCTCAACAACGGCCAGATCGACCTCATCATCGCCGGCATGAGCGCCACGCCCGAGCGCGAGGAGTCCGTCGGCTTTTCCGAGCCGTACTTTATCGGCTACTTTGGCCTGTTCGTAAAAGAGGGCTCTCCCTACCAAAATGCCACCAAGCTCAGCGACTTCAGCGGTGCCACGGTGCTCGGTCAAAAGGACACCATGCTCGATACCGTCATCGACGAGATTCCGGGCGTCGTCCACAAGAATCCGGTCGATTCGGTTCCCACGGTGTTTTCGAACCTGCTGCAGGGCACGTGCGACGCCGTGACCTACAACACCGAAAACGAGAAGGGCTATATGGCCCAAAACCCGGGTATCGTGCCGATTCAATTTGCCGAAGGCGAGGGCTTTAAGCAGGAGGTCACGGCAAACGTCGGCTGCCGCAAGGGCTCGGACAAGCTGCTTAAGCTCATCGACAAGACGCTCAAGGGCGTCAGCCAGGAGGAGCGCGACCAAATGTGGGACGCGTGCCTCGACCGTCAGCCGGCATAGGGAGGCAGCATGAAAACCATCAATCGTCTGGTCTCCTTTATCAAGGCCGACCACCGTTATGTGTACCTGGGTACGAGCGTCATCGCGGCGCTTGGCCTGGCGTTTAGCCAGCGCAACCCCACGCCGCTGAGCTTTTTGGCACCCACCGGCATCTTCCAGGACTGCCTCTGGGCGATTCTGTGGGCTTGGATCGTCGTGTCGGCGGCGGCGCTCGTCACCAAGCTCATGCACTGGAACGACTATCGCGAAAAGTCGCCGTTTGCTTCCGAGCGTTTCCGTCGCGGCGCGCGCCTGGGCAGCTATGTCGTCGTTGCCATCGCGGCGATCTTCTTTATCGACCGCTGCGTCATGTCGTTTATCGACTTGGTGCAGGTGAGCATTGTCTCGGACTCCAACCCCAGTGACTTTTTGTCGAGCCTGGTCTATATGACCTATAAGAGCGGCGACTTCTTTATCCGCGGCATCGAGATCACCATCGCGCTCGCTACCTTTGGCACGATCATCGCCTTTTTCCTGGCGCTGGTCTTTGTGTTCCTGCGCATCCAGACGTTCGATCGCGTGGACAACGACCTCACGCGTTTCTTCAAGAGCATCGGCCGCGGCTTTGCAACGGTCTACTCCACCGTCGTGCGCGGCACGCCCATGATGGTCCAGGGCCTGCTCATCTATTACGCGGGCTTTACCGTTCTGCGTGGCATGGGCTTCGAGACCGCCCAGGCCAACCAGATTTGGAGTACCTTTACCGCCGGCCTCGTCACTATCTCGCTCAACTCCACCGCTTACATGATGGAAGTCCTGCGCGGCGGCATCGAGTCCATCGACGCCGGCCAGGCCGAGGCGGCGCGCTCCTTGGGTCTGTCGCAGTGGCAGGCCATGCGCAAGGTCGTGTTCCCCCAGGGCATCAAGAACGCGATCCCCGCGCTCACCAACGAGCTCATCATCAACATCAAGGATTCGTCGGTGCTTTCGGTCATCGGCGTGTTCGACCTCATGTACGCCACCACCACCGTCGCCGGCGTGTACTACCGCCAGATGGAGGTCTACTGCGTGGCGCTCGTGGTCTACCTGATCCTGACGCTCGTGGCGAGCCGCCTGCTCGAGGCCTTTGGCAAAAAGCTCGGCGCCGAGGCCCCGGCCACGCTGCCCAGCTCCAACTAGGCTCAAGACGAGGAGAACCATCATGGCAGATACCGCCACTACCGGCGCCGCGGCCGCCGCACAAAACCAAGAGCCGCTCATCCGCGTCGAGGGCCTGCGAAAGAGCTTCGGCTCGCTCGAGGTGCTCAAGGGCATCGACCTTGCCGTCAACCCCGGCGAGGTCGTCACCATCATCGGCGCCTCTGGTTCGGGTAAGTCGACCTTCCTGCGTTGCCTCAACCTGCTCGAGACCCCGGACGCGGGCCACATCTGGTTCCACGGCCAGGATCTTACGGCCGAGCGCTGCAACATCAATAAACTCCGCGAGGACATCGGCATGGTGTTCCAGGGCTTTAACCTGTTCAACAACATGGATGTGCTCGACAACTGCACGCTCGCGCCCGTCACGCTCAAAAAGATGAGCAAGGCCGAGGCCGAAAAGGTCGCGTTAGAGCATCTGACGAGCGTGGGACTTGAAAAGTTCGCACACGCCGCCGTGGGTCGCCTGTCCGGCGGCCAAAAGCAGCGCGTGGCCATCGCCCGCGCCCTGTGCATGAATCCGCAGATCATGCTGTTCGACGAGCCGACCTCCGCGCTCGACCCCGAGATCGTGGGCGAGGTGCTCGAGGTCATGCGCAAGCTTGCTGCCGACGGCATGACCATGGTGGTCGTCACGCACGAGATGGCCTTTGCCCGCACCGTCTCCGACCGCGTGGTCTTTATGGACAAGGGCGTGGTGCTTGAGGACGCCGCGCCGGCCGAACTCTTCGGCAACCCCAAACACCAGCGCACCCGCGAGTTCCTCTCGCGCTATCTCGAGGACAAATAACCGACCGCAAACGCGTGAACGACAGGGCCGCTCCGGTGGGGCGGCCTTTGTCGTCACAATCGAAAGGATGTCATGGCCGAGGTTTGGCGCTTCTTTGCGCATGAGGATGATTTTGCCGATATAGACGAGGCTGGCGCGTGTGAGCGCTTGGGCCGCGTGCTGTCGTTTCCGACGATTTCGAGCATGGATGCCGAGGCGGTGGACTGGCGGCCGTTTGCCGACCTGCGCGCCTATATGCAGCAGGCCTGGCCGCGCGTGTTCGCGGCGGGCGAGGTTGAGCTCATCGACCATTCGCTGTTGGTGACGCTTGCCGGCTCCAACCCCGCCCTTAAGCCCGTTATGCTCATGGGTCACATGGACGTGGTTCCCGTGGTACCGGGTACCGAGGAAGATTGGGCTCACGCCCCCTTTAGCGGACACGTGGACGACACCTACATTTGGGGTCGTGGCGCAATCGACATGAAAGACCAGGTCGCAGGCATTCTCGAGGCGGTTGAGTATGCACTTACACACGGTTGGCAGCACGAGCGCACGCTGCTGCTCGCCTTTGGTCAGGACGAGGAGACCACGCAGTACGGCGCGGGTGCCATCGGCCGCGCGCTCGAGGAGCGCGGCATTGAGCTTGAGTACCTGATCGACGAGGGCGACTACCGTATCGTTCCATCTGCCGAGTATGCCGCGGGCGAGGGCTGGCTCATGCATGCCGACCTGGCCGAGAAGGGCTATGCCGACATTGTGCTCAAGACACAGAGCGCGGGCGGGCATTCTTCCAACCCCTACGGCGGCACGTCGCTCGAGGTGCTCAGCCGTGCTATCGCCGCAATCTGCGATATCGAATGGCCGACGCGTGTGACCGACCTGCTTGCCGCGCAGCTCGTCGAGCTGGGGCTCTACACGGCCGACGAGATTGCCGCCAACAAGGACGCCATCGTGCGCGATTGCCTTGCCAGCAAGAAGCTCTATCCGCTCGTAACGACCACCTGCGCGCCCACGCAGATCGAGGGCGGCAGCACCGGTGCCAACGTGATGCCACAGGATATGTGGGCCAATATCAACTTCCGTATGCTCGAGGGAACGAACGTGGCCGACGTCGTGACGCGCTGCCGCGAGGCGGTTGCTGCGGCAGGTCTTGCCGGGCGCGTGGAGGTCGAACTTGGCCCCGGCAGCTCCGAACCTTCGCCGTCCCCGCGCATTGGCGGCCCTGGCCTCGAAGCTGTCCGCTCCGTTGCCGCCCGCTATTTCCGTGATCCAAAGGGGGCGGAGGAAAACGGATCATCCGAGCCGTTGGCGATTGTGCCATCCACGGTCATCGGTGCGACCGACGCTGCCAACTACCAGCGCATTTGCCCTGAGTGCATTCGCTTCTCGGCCTTTGTGGTGGATGATGGCGAATGTGACCGCGGCGTCCACGGCACCAACGAGCGCATCACCCGCCGAGCCTACCTCCAAGGCATCCGCTTCCTCATCGCCCTGCTCCAGACGCTCTAGAATGTGACAAAGGGACTGTCCCTTTGTCACATTCCGTGCGGGTTATATGCAGGTTTGCCTGCGCACGCTATCATGTATGGGTTAGACCGCAACTATGTACCCCATACGCGAAGGGATGCGCATGTATCTGAAGATCGACATGTTCTAGCCGGGCTTACCCCCGCAGTGGCGCCGCGCGCCCCATCAATTCTGCCGATTTTCACCTTCACGCATATAAAGGAGTCCCGCCATGCGCGACAAGCTCGAAAAGATCATCAAGGCCTACGAGGAGCTCGAGAAGAAGCTCTCCGACCCCGCCGTCGCCTCCGACATCAAGGAGTTCACGCGTCTCAACAAGGAGTACGCGCACCAGTCCGACCTCATCGCCGCCTCGCGCGAGTACATCGGCGCGCTCGATGACATCGAGGCCGCCAAGGAGATGCTCCGCGACACGACCGACGCGGACGAGAAGGAGATGCTCCAGATGGACATCTCCGAGAACGAGGAGAAACTTCCCCAGCTCGAGGAAGACATCAAGTACATGCTCATCCCGAGCGACCCCAACGACGACAAGAACACCATCGTCGAGATCCGCTCCGCCGCCGGTGGTGACGAGGCCGCCATCTTTGCCGGTGACTTGTACAAGATGTATCAGCGCTTCTGCGAGTCGCGCGGCTGGAAGACCACCGTGCTCGACTCCAGCCCCAGCGAGGCCGGCGGCTTTAAGTCCATCGAGTTCAAGGTCGAGGGCGACCGCGTCTACTCCGTTATGAAGTTCGAGTCCGGCGTGCACCGAGTCCAGCGCGTTCCCAAGACCGAGTCCCAGGGTCGCATCCAGACCTCCACGGCCACCGTCGCCGTGCTTCCCGAGGCCGAGGAGATCGACGTCCAAATCAACCAGTCCGACCTGCGCATCGACACCTACTGCGCCTCCGGCCCTGGCGGTCAGTGCGTTAACACCACCTACTCCGCCGTGCGCATCACCCACCTGCCCACCAACACCGTGGTGCAGTCGCAGGAGCAGCGCTCCCAGATCCAGAACCGCGAGGTCTGCATGCAGATGCTGCGTGCCCGTCTGTACGAGATGGAGCTCGAGAAGCAGCAGGCTGAGCTTGGCGCCGAGCGCCAGAGCCAGATCGGCCACGGCAACCGTTCCGAGAAGATCCGTACCTACAACCAGCCCCAGGACCGCGTGACCGATCACCGCATCGGCTTCAACTCCACCTACAACGGCGTCCTCCTGGGCGACCAGCTCGGCACCGTCATCGAGGCACTAGCCGCCGCCGAGCGAGCCGAGAAGCTGGCACAGGCAGTCTAAGTTCCGCCGTTCTACCGAACGGCGGACCAGCCGACGCTGCGCGGGCCGCATTTGGACAATCTGACGTTCAACTTCAAGGGCGCGACCAGAAGGTCAGCGCCCTTTCGTTTCACATCACCTTGTCACAAATGCGACCCGCTCGCTGGCGTTGCCAACACATCGATGTAGTCGTTGGGGACGTTCCTTTTCTGGGTAGTCGTTGGGGACGTTCTTATGCTCAACCTGCGGCATTGCCTTGGTCCGGATGTGGCAGTTAGGGACGTTCCTTTTCTGCCGGCAGTTTGGGACACTCCTTGGGTAGTCATTGGGGACGCTTTTAAATGACTACTGTGGGTAAATTGCTGTTTGAGTATATTTGGTTTGATTTGGCAGCAAATGAACTGTTTGCCTGCTGAAACCTGATTAAAGCGTTGGCCTACAGCCGAAAATAATGCTCAAAATATCGTCTAAGAAGTTGCGTGGCATTTTTCGATACGTCGCGCGTCAAGTGATTTGGCAAGTTCTTGGTTAGATATTGGTCAGTTTTGGGGCAACCTTGCCAAAAGCTTGACGGATGCAAATCTAGACGTCGACGAATGAGCACTTTGAGCGAGCCCGTCTCAAAAATCTTGGCTGATTCTCGATAATCGCATTCAATCGTCCCTTGCCAAGCGCTGGCCTCGCTTACAATCTGCTCCGACATTCGCGCGCCGCCCGGCGCTTAAGAGGGGAGGGCCCCATGGCAAACGAGATCTGGACCATCAAGCGTTGTCTCGAGTGGACCAAGGAGTACCTGGCCGAGCGCGGCGAGGAACACCCCCGTCTTTCTGCCGAGTGGCTGCTGTGCGCGGCTACGGGTCTGGCGCGCATCGACTTGTATATGCGCATGGACGAGACCCTTGATGCGGCGCAGCTCGAGACCATGCACGCGGCGGTCGTCCGTCGCGCAAAGGGCGAGCCGCTGCAGTACATCACCGGCAGCACGCAGTTCCGCATGATCGACGTTGCCTGCGCCCCCGGCGTACTCATCCCGCGTCCCGAGACCGAGATGCTCGTCGAGGAAGTCCTGAACTACCTGGATGCCGAGGTGCTGAGCCCCGAGGCAGCTGCCCGTCAGCGCGTGGAGTTGCCCTGGAACGATGAAGTCGAGCAGGCCCGCAAGGCCGAGGCGGCGCTGGCCGATGAGCGCGCGACTGCCGAGCGCCGTGCCGCCAACCTGACGGCTGCCGACGAGGCCGCGCTGGGCAGCGACGTACTTGGCAGCCGCGCCTATGCCGAGGAGCTTGCCGATCGCGAGGCCGAGGAAGCCGCCGCGCAGGCGGCAGAAGCAGAGGCCATGGAAACCCCTGAGTCCGAGCTCGACGAATACGGCATCGCCATTGAGGGCAACGACCAACAGGCGACTCCCGCGCAAGATGCCGCCGAGGCCAGCGTACCTGTTCCAGCCGAGCCCCGCATCGCCCGCGTTCTCGAGGTCGGCTGCGGCACGGGTTGCATCTCGCTCTCGCTTGCCTGGGAGCGTCGCAGCCACGTCACCTGCACTGCTACCGATATCGAGCCGCGCGCCATCGACCTGGCCACCAAAAACCGCGATGCGCTTGGCCTCACGTCCGACGAGGTCGTCTTCAGCCTCACGAACCTGGTGAGCTCCATTCCCCGCGAAGAGTGGGGCACCTTTGACGTACTCGTCTCCAACCCGCCCTACATCCCCACCGATGTCATGCGCTCGCTGCCGCACGAGGTCAAGGACTTCGAGCCCGATCTGGCGCTTGAGGGTGGCGCCGACGGCCTCGATATCTTCCGCCGCCTGCTCAATGCGGCACCCTACATGCTGCGCGCCGGCGGCCTGTTTGCCTGCGAGCTCTACGAGGGCGCGCTCGACGCTGCGGCCGAGCTCTGTCGTCAAGCGGGTCTGTCGGACGTGCGCATCGTCCGCGACCTCACCGATCGTCCCCGTATCGTCCGAGCCATCGTCACCGAGCCCAAACAGCGCCAGTAATATTTATTAACTGGTTAGCAAAAATTATAAATTAGTTTATAATTAGGACGGCTGAAAGAGGTCGGCCCATGCAACCTCCTACCTTTCGGGAAATCATTGCTCTACTCAAGCACGATGGATTCGTGAAGGTCGCGCAAGCCGGTAGTCATGCTAAGTATGTTTCTGGTGACCGTGTTGTCACCGTGAACTGCTCTTGTGGTGATCGACCAAAGAGGGGCACGTGGGCAAGTATTCGTCGCCAAGCTGGATGGTAGTTGGAGGCAAAATGAGGCAGCGATTTACCTATGACTGCGTTCTCATAAAAGAAGACGACGGTTACTGCGCCAGCTTCCCGCAGATTCCCGGCGCCTTTGCCGATGGCGATACGCGCGAAGAAGCGATTGCCCATGCCACCGAGGCATTGATGGCGTTTTTGGCCGATGACCTCAACAACGGTTTGACTCCGGCAGGGTACGAACGCTCGGCCGAGGTCGTGGCCCTTTCAGTCGAAATCGACCACGAGGACGCTCGGGAAGCGGCGTGCCGAACATTTAAAGACGCAGCGCTGGACCTCAAAGTCTCCGCTCCGCGGATTACCGCGCTGGTCAAAGCCGGAAAGCTCGATGTTGAACTCGTCGACGGCCGTCGGATGATAACGATAGAAAGCATCGAGCGCTACGCCGCCCAAGAACGCCACGCCGGCAGGCCAAAGAAGTTCGTGGCCGTCCAATAACCCCCTCACTTTCACCGACTACTAGAGCCGCTCACCAAACCAACATGCGCTCTGGGCAAATAGGTTGAACGTTTCGTGCGAGAATGCCCCACAGTAAACAAACTTGCACCAGAGCGTAAGGGGCTGGCATACACATGCAGACGGTCTATCGGGTATACGAGGGAGCGCGCGAGCCGCATCGGCTTGCCGTCGAGCGTACGGCCGAGGTGCTCGGCTGTGGCGGTCTGGCCCTGATTCCGACCGAGACCGTCTATGGTGTCGCTGTGGCAGTTAACGCCTTTTCGGACGCCGTGCCTCAAGATACAAGCGAATTCCCATCGTGGCCGCGAGATCCGCAGGCTACCGTCAACGGCGCCGCGGTCCCCACACTCGGTACCGGCTATCGTCGTATTTTTACTCTCAAGCAGCGCGAGCTCACCCAAACGGTTGCCTGGCTGGTCGATGATGCCGAGGCACTCGACCGCTATGGCGTGGATATCCCTAACGAGGCCCGCGTGCTCGCCCGAAGATGTTGGCCAGGTGCGTTGACCATCGTGGTCAAGGCGGCCCCCTGCGTGCCGACCTTTATGCGCGCCGCCGACGACACGGTGGCACTTCGCGCTTCGGCCTCGCCCGTGGTGCAAGCGCTCATCCGCGCCTGTGGCAGCCCCCTTGCCTGCACCAGCGCCAACACGCATGGCGCGCCCGCGCCGGCAAGCTTTGTCACGGTGGAGGAGCGCATCCTGGAGGGGGTCGATGTGGCCGTCGACGCCGGTGAAACCCCGTGTCGCGACGCCTCGACCATCGTGTCGTTTCAGCACGGCGAACTCCAGATCCTGCGCCAAGGCGCACTTCCCGCATCAGAGATCGAGCGGGTCCTGTCCGACCCGATGTAATGGAAAGGTGTAAGCGATGTCGTTGAACCTGGGCAGCCTGGGCATGGAAGATGCCTCGTTTAACTTTGGCGGTTCCTACATCATGGCGCTCGACTGCGGCACCACCTCGGTACTTGCGACCATCGTCGACGAGTACGGATGCATCGTCGCGCAGGCACGTCGCAGCGTCAAAACCAGCTTCCCGCGCCCCGGCTGGGTGGAGCAGGATCCCACGGAGGTGCTTGCCAGCCAGATCGGCGTGATGATGGAGGTCCAGTTTAAGAGCGGTATCCATTCTGACCGCATTGCCGCCATCGGTATCTCCAACCAGCGCGAGACCACGGTGGTGTGGGACCGCATAAGCGGCCAACCCATCTATAACGCCATCGTGTGGCAATGCCGTCGCACCGCACCTCTGATTGACGAGCTGGTCGAGCAGGGCGCAGAAGAGCTGGTGCGCTCCCGCACGGGGCTTACGCTCGACCCGTATTTCTCGGCCTCCAAGGTGCAGTGGATTCTCGATAACGTCGACGGTGCGCGTGAGAGCGCGGCGGCGGGCGACCTCATGTTCGGCACCATCGACACCTGGCTCATCTACAACCTCACCGGCGGTCAGGTCTTTGCCACCGACTACACCAATGCCAGCCGCACCGCGCTCTTTAATATCCATGCGCTCGATTGGGACGACGATCTGTTGGCGCTTTTCGACGTCCCGCGTTCCATGATGCCCGAGGTTCGTTGGAGCTCGGGCGACTACGGCCGCGTCGCGAGCGACATCATGACCAACATGCCACCCATCATGGGCGTGGCGGGCGATCAGCAGGCGTCGCTATTCGGCCACTGCTGCTTCCATCCCGGCCAGACCAAAAACACCTATGGCACGGGTTGCTTTATGCTCATGAATACCGGCGACGAGATCGTCGAATCCAAGAACGGTCTGGTCTCCACGATCGGTATCGCCGCGGACGGCAAGATCAGCTATGCGCTCGAGGGTTCTATCTTTGCCGCCGGCTCCACCATGAACTGGCTGCGCAACAACATGGGCATCATCTCGAGCGTGAGCGAGTCCGCGCAGCTCGCCGCTTCGATCAACGACAACGAGGGCTGCTACTTCGTCCCCGCCTTCGCGGGCCTGGGCGCTCCCTGGTGGGACCCGCGTGCTCGCGGTATCGTGTGCGGCCTGACCGGTGCCTCGAGTCGCGCGACCATTGTGCGTGCGGCCTGCGAGTCCATGGCCTACCAGAGTTATGACGTGCTGCGCGCCATGGAGCAGGACGTGGGACTTTCGATTGAGCGCCTGTCCGTCGATGGCGGCGCCTCGCGCAACGAGTTCATCATGCAATTCCAGGCCGATCTGCTGGATATTCCCGTGCTGCAGTGCGAGACGGTGGAGACCACGGCGATTGGCGCCGCGTACTTGGCGGGCCTTGCCGTTGGCTATTGGGAGGATTTGGAGGAGCTGGAGCAAAACGCTCAGATCGTCAAAATCTTCCATCCTCACATGTCCGCCGAGCGCCGTGAGAGCAACCTCGCTGGTTGGCGTGATGCCGTCAAGCGCTCGCTCAGCACCGCTCAGTAGGGTTGCGACGGGGCACTCGATACAGCAAACCGTTAAACTTATGCACGGCGCGCGGCAACAACATCGCCATGCGCCGTGCCAGCAAGGCCGTCTTCCGGCCGCAACGAAAGGGGCAACCAACCCATGACCGTCACCTACGATACGTCCCGTGTGACCCTTGTCGATCACCCGCTCGTCCAGCACAAGCTATCGATTCTGCGCGACAAGAACACCGGCACCAACCAGTTCCGCCAGCTCGTGCGTGAGCTTGCGCTTTTTGACGGCTACGAGGCCATGCGCGATCTGCCCATGGAAGACGTCGAGGTTGAGACCCCCATCACCACCGCAACGTTTAAGCAGCTTGCCGGCAAAAAGCTCGCTATCGTTCCCATTCTGCGTGCAGGCCTTGGCATGGTCGATGGCATCCTCGATTTGGTGCCTTCCGCTCGCGTGGGCCATATCGGCATGGAGCGCGACGAGGTTACCCACGAGCCGCACGAGTACTACTGCAAGATGCCCAAGGACATCGACCAGCGCATCTGCCTGGTTGTCGACCCCATGCTCGCTACGGGCGGCTCGGCCGAGATGGCCATCAGCTACCTGCGCGAGCGCGGTGTCAAGGATATCCGCATGCTGTGCATCGTCGCTGCGCCCGAGGGCCTCAAATCGCTGACCGAGAAGGATCCCGACGTGCACATTTACACCTGCGCTATCGACGACCATCTCAACGAGGCCGCCTACATCGTTCCCGGCCTGGGCGACGCCGGCGACCGCATCTACGGCACGCTCTAGTCGTTGGGCCTTGTCGGCTACGGTCACAAATACGAAGAAATGGTGCGCGCGGGCGAGCAAAAGACGTCCACGCGCACTCCTGTTAACGGACGTTTAGCCCTGAGGGGTTCGAGAAAAACGTATTACCTACCTGCGGGATAAAGAAGGTCTTAAGAAAACGTACAGCTGCGTATTAACCGATGCTTTTTCGGTTGTACTTTAGCGATTGGCTCGTACAATAGTCACCAATGTTTGGCGGGAACTGTTCTGGGAAGCGTTAAAAAGGAAAGTGAGGACGCCAGTGTTTCAGATAGCCGATCTGTTCGCTATCGTTGCAGGCGCTATCGCGGGCGCGGTCGCCTTTCTCCCCTTTGTCTTTACGCTCAAGCCGGTTCTTGACGATAAACAGAATGCGGACATGCTCAAGGGCATGGTGAGTCTCGCGGTCTCGGCGATCGCGTTGCTTGTCTTTACCTTGGTTGTGTTCGCGTTGTTCGGAGAGGCATTTCGCATGTTCCTCCTGGGCGAGGCGATCGGCTTCGTGGCCTTTATGGCCGCCTGCACGGTTCGTGTCGCCAAGGCGCTGCGAGATCCTCATGAGGTCGAAAGGTAAGTCGTGGAAATTTTTGAAAAG
>CAKUGH010000007.1 GCA_934654605.1 uncultured Collinsella sp.
GCCTTCTTTGCGTCGCTGTGCCAGACCGAGGTGCGCGACGTGTGGCGCGACCCGGCGAGCTTTGAGCTCGACCAGGCAGCCGTGCTCGCCGCGGCGCCCGAGTGCGACCTGGCCATCGTGACCTCGCCCAACAATCCCACGGGCGACGTGGCTCCGCTCGACTTTGTCGCGGCGCTGTGCGAAGCCTGTCCCGGCATGGTGATGGTCGACGAGGCCTATGTTGAGTTTGCCGACGATTCGTTTGGCGCGGCCACGACGGCACAGGGGCTTATCGCCGAGCATCCCAACCTGGTGATTCTGCACACGCTGTCCAAGGCGTTTGGTGCCGCCGGTACGCGTCTGGGTTACGTGATCGCGGCGCCCGAGGTTATCGAGGTGTTCGCGGCGATTCGCCAGATCTACTCGGTCAACGTGCTGAGCCAGGCGGCGGCACTTGCCTGCGTACGTGCCCGCGATGCGCATGCGCCCGTGGTGGCGCTGGTTGCGAACGAGCGCGACCGCGAGCTGGCTTCCCTGCACGCGATGGGTGCCGCGGGCCTGCCGGTGGAGGCATGGCCGAGTGCGGCGAACTTTGTGCTCGTACGCACGCCGCACGCCACGCGCGTGCGCGAGCGCCTGCGCGACGAGTATTCCATTTTGGTGCGCGACTTTAGCTACGCGCCGGGGCTCGCTGACTGCCTGCGCATTACCGTGGGCACGCCGCAGGAAAACGAAGAAGTGCTGGACGCGTTTGCCGCGCTGGTGAAGGAGGAGATGTAGATGGGCCGTTATGCCGAGGTGACCCGCAAGACGGGCGAGACCGACATTGTCGTCAAGCTCGACCTGGATGGATCCGGCGTGTGCGATATCTCGACCGGCGTGCCGTTTTTCGATCACATGCTCAACGCCTTTGGCCGCCATGGTCTGTTTGACCTGACGGTGCACGCGGTGGGCGACGTTGAGGTCGACGCGCATCACACCGTCGAGGACACGGGCATTGTGCTGGGCGAGGCGTTTTGCCGGGCGCTGGGCGATAAGGCGGGCATCACGCGCTTTGCCGACGCGGCGGTTGCCATGGACGAGACACTCGTGATGGCCGCTGTGGACATCTCGGGTCGTGGGCAGGCCTACTGCGAGCTGCCCGTGCCGACCGAGCGCGTGGGCAGCTTCGATACCGAACTGGCCGTTGAGTTCTTCTACGCCTTTGCGCGCGACGCCAAGCTCACACTGCATGTGCGCGAGCTGGCGGGCGGCAACTCGCACCACATTATCGAGGCCGCCTTTAAGGCCGTGGGCCGCACGATGCGCCACGCCTGCGAGCTGGACCCGCGCGTGCAGGGCGTCCCCAGCACCAAGGGCTCACTGTAACCGCAACAAGAGTAAAAACCGCCACAAAGGGGACAGGCACCTTCGTGGTGGTTTTGGACGATGAGAAAAGGGAGGGTCGCGTGGGCGAACCGAAGATCGTGGTGGTCGACTACCACAAGGGTAACTTGTCGAGCGTCGTGCGCGGGCTTGCGCGCGCCGGCGCCGTCGCCTGTACGTCGGACGACCCGGACCAGATCCGCCGTGCCGACGGCTTGGTCATCCCGGGCGTGGGCGCGTTCTACGACGCGATCGCCTTTATGCGCCAGAGCGGCGAGGCAGACGCCGTGCTCGACGCCGTGGCCGCCGGAACTCCGCTGCTCGGCATCTGCCTGGGCCTTCAGCTGTTTTTTGAGCGCGGTAACGAGGGCGTACCGGCGGACGAGGGCGCGGTCGCGGACGGTGGCGCCTCCGGGCAGGTCGGTGGCTCCTGGGTCGATGGCCTGGGCATTATGCGCGGCTCGTGCACGCGCCTGGAGTCGAGCCGTCTGAAGGTGCCGCACGTGGGCTGGGATCAGGTGCACATGACGCCCGCCGGTGCGGCCGATCCGCTGCTCGCCGGTTTTGCCGAGGGTGCCAACATGTATTTCACCCACAGCTATGCGGTGGCCGACGACGCCGATGCCGCCGATGTTCTGGCACGAACGCACTACACGCGGAGCTTCCCGTGCATCGTGCGCCACGGCAACGTGTGGGGCTGTCAGTTCCATCCCGAGAAATCCTCCGCGCTGGGCCAGCGCATCCTGAAGAACTTCGTGAGCATCGTAGAGGAGGCCGGCCGATGATCCTGTTTCCCGCAATCGATTTGATCGGCGGCAAGGTCGTACGCCTGGAGCGCGGCGACCGCAGCCGTTGCAAGGTATATTCCGACGACCCCGTCGCCGTGGCCCGTTCGTTTGCCGAGCAGGGCGCGAGCTGGGTGCACGTTGTCGACCTGTCCGCCGCCTTTGGCGAGGACGAGGACGCACGTGCGGCCAACTCGGCGGCGATCAAGGCCATCTGCGACGTCGACGGTCTGTCCGTGGACGTGGGCGGCGGCGTTCGCTCGCTCGCCCGTATCGACGAGCTGGCCGGTTATGGCGCGCGCCGCATCGCGCTGGGCACGGTGCTTGTGACCGAGCCGGGCTTTGCCGAGGTGGCGGCTCGCGGCTTTGGCGAGCTGCTCGTGGCAGACATTGCCGCGCGTGACGGCCAGGTCAAGGTAAACGGCTGGCGCGACGGCGCGGGCGTGGCGCTCGATGATGCCGTGGCGCAGCTCAGCGAGCTGGGCTTTAAGCACCTGGTTTATACCGACATCGCGCGCGACGGCATGCAGACGGGCATCGACGTGGCGGCCTATCGCCATGTGGCGCAGGTCGCGGGCTTTCCCGTCGTGGCGTCGGGTGGCATCTCGACACTCGACGACATTCGTGCGCTTGCCGCGGTGGACGAGGACGCCATCGAGGGTGCCATTACCGGTCGTGCGCTCTACGAGGGCAACTTTACGCTGGCCCAGGCGCTCGCCGCCGCCCGAGGGGAGGAGTAGCCCATGCTTACCAAACGCGTGATTCCCTGCCTGGACGTCAAGGACGGCCGCGTGGTCAAGGGCGTCAACTTTGTGAGCCTGCGCGATGCGGGCGACCCGGTTGAGCTGGCGCGCGCCTACGACCGCGAGGGTGCGGACGAGGTTGTGTTCTTGGACATCACCGCGACGAGTGACAACCGCGCGACGACCATCGAGATGGCGTCGCACGCGGCCGAGGAGCTCGCCATTCCCTATACCGTGGGCGGCGGCTTTCGCGACCTGGCGGGCATGCGCACCATGGTTGCCGCCGGCGCCGACAAGGTGTCGCTCAACTCTGCCGCCGTGCGTGACCCGTCACTGATCAGCCAAGCCGCCGCGGCGTTTGGCAGCCAGGCCGTGGTCGTGGCGATCGATGCCAAGCGCGTCGGCCTGCCCGGCGAGCCGGGTGCCGACAAGTGGGAGGTCTTCACGGCGGGCGGTCGCAACGCCACAGGTATCGATGCGGTGGCGTGGGCCGAGGAGGCGGCTCGTCGCGGCGCCGGCGAGATCCTGCTCACCAGCATGGACCGCGACGGCACCAAGGCCGGCTTTGACCTGGCGCTCACCCGCGCCGTGGCGCGCGCGGTGCCGATTCCCGTCATCGCGAGCGGCGGTGTGGGCACGCTCGAGCATTTTGCCGAGGGCGTGATCGAGGGCGAGGCCGATGCCGTGCTGGCGGCCAGCGTCTTTCACTTTGGAACTTTCAGCATTCGTGAAGTCAAAGAGTATATGGCCTCTCAAGGTATTCCTGTGAGATTGGACTTTTAATGCTGCGGCTTGCCCAGGCACCCGACCTTCCGGCTCCAACCCTCCTCGCGTACTTAAGTACGCGTCGTCGGGCTTGTCGCTCGGAATCTCGGGCACCTGGACAACCCTCGCCGACCGGCGATGTTTAAATTGGGGAATTGAAATGAGAGAAATTACTACTCCAGCGGATCTTAAGTACGACGCCAGTGGACTGATTCCTTGTGTGGTTCAGCAGTATGACACCGGCGAGGTGCTTATGGTTGCTTGGATGAACGAGGAATCGGTGGGGCTGACGCTCAAGACCGGGACCACGTGGTTTTGGAGCCGCAGCCGCCAGGAGCTTTGGAACAAGGGCGCGACGAGCGGCAACATGCAGGAGGTCAAGGAGCTCTGGGTCGACTGCGATAACGACACGCTGCTGGTCAAGGTGGACTCTCCGGGCCCGGCTTGCCACACCGGCAACCGTACCTGCTTCTTTAAGCGCGTGGAAGGGGGAGTGCGATGAAAGTCGTGACGCCGTTCGAGGTCGCCGACTGCAACACCGAGCTCCTCCGCGCGGGCGTGCCATGCCGCGTGCACCTGACTGATGCCTGCGGGGCGCAGTCGCTTTGGCTCGAGGCCGAGAAGGAAAGGCTCGATGAGGCCCATGCCGTCATCGTCGAGTTCTTTGAGAAAAAGGGCGCAAAGCCTCGGTTCGATGAGACCGGTACCTACTTTACGCTGCAGTAACGAGAGGAAATAACCATGGGAGTCAGAACAGCTAACGTGCAGCCGGGAAATATCGGCGAGACGCTGACGGGACTGGCCGAGGTGATTCACGGTCGTCGCGATGCGTCCGCGGAGGAGAGCTATACCGCCCGCCTACTGAGCGATGTCGAGGACGAGCTGCTCAAGAAACTTGCCGAGGAGGCGAGCGAGGTCATCATGGCCTGCAAGGATAACGACCACGATCACATCCGCTACGAGGCCGGCGACCTGGTCTACCACCTGCTCGTGACGCTCGAGCGCTACGGCATCACCCTCGACGAGCTGGCCGGCGAACTCAACGCCCGCCGCCACTAGTCGAGCTTTTGGTGCAAGGGGGGCAGGATACTTTGCTCCAAATGATCCGTTTTCCTCCGTCTCCAACGGATCAAATGGAAGTTGCGGTGGAATAGTTCTTGTTTGACGGTCTTAGGGCCATAAACAGGAACTATTTCACCGCAACTCATGAAGGGATGGCTAGGCGAGGGGTGTGGATTCCCATTCGCCGGTGGGGTGGGGGATATCGAAGGCCCGGTAGCCGCAGTCGTAGGCGTGTGCCTGGGCCTCGCGGATGTTCCAGCAGATGTCGCAGGCGCGGTGCGCGTCCGAGCCAAAGGTGATGGGCACCTCGGCGTGGGCGAAGCAACGCAACAGCCCGGTCGCGGGGTAGTAGTCGTCGAGGCCCTTGCGCGGTGCGGCGGTCGAGACCTCAACGCGGCGACCCGTATCGTGGGCGCATTCGGCCATCTGCTCCCAAAACGGCGCGGGATCAAAGTCGGGTGCAAAGCCCTCCTTCGAAAAGCGCATGACCAGGTCGGGGTGTGCCATCACGTCAAAGTTGAGTGAGCTTTCGCAAGCACGGCACCAGTCGTCGACATAGCGCTCCCATACCCCGCGCACCCCCAGGTTCTCCCAGACGTGCAGGTTGGTGTCGTCGTCGATCCAACCGCAGGGCGAATCAGGCGTATCGGGGCGAGCGACGTCCTCCGTTCCCGCCGTGCCTGCGGCACCGGCCATGATATCGCCGGGGTCGCCGATCCAATGCACGCTACCCAGGCGCACCACGGCGCCTTTTGACCAGCGCTCAACCAAAGGCTCGCAGCCCTCGTACCAATCGCATTCAAAACCATAGATAAAGGTGAGCTCCGGCGCGATTTGCGTGGCGAGCTTGCGAGCGTCCTCAAATGCCAGGCGATGTGCCGGCAAGTCGCCCTCGACAACCTGTACCTCGCAGTTGGCATCCATGCTGGCGGGCAGGGTGAGGTGGTCGGTCGAGACCATGACCTGACATCCGGCGGCGGCAGCGGCACGGACGTTCTCCTCAAACGAGGCATGCCCGTCCGAAAACGAGGTATGGGTATGGCAATCGACCAGCGGGCATGCGGGCATGGCGGCTCCTTTGCATTTGGCGAATTCGCTCCATTGTAACGGCGCGACTCTCAACGCGCCGGGTATGCTGCGAGTCGAAATCGAGCGGAAAGGGCGGGCGGCGTGCGGTGGCACCTCGCTTGCGCTCTCAAAACGTGTACATCAGCCTCCAAAATCGACTAAAAATGACATGTTTGGAGGCTGACGTACACGTTTTGATGGGGGTGGTGGCGACGGACGAAAGTCGCGCCCATCCGAGGATACCGCTCCCGCGTCGCCCGCGATGTGCTAGCGTTTGGGTGAACAAAACGAGCCCGTGCGGAAAGGATCCGGACCGTATGCAACGTGGAAGTACATCTCCGCTGTCGCGCGAGACCGATGCGCCCGAAACCATCGTCAAGCTGGAATGCGACATCGACGACGCGTCGCCCGAGGTGCTCGCCTACGCCGCCGACCGCCTGCGCGAGGCCGGTGCGCGCGAGGTGCACTGGCTGCCCCTCTACTGCAAAAAAGGCCGCCCCGGCTGGCAGCTGCAGGTGATCTGCGCCCACGAGGATATCGAGCGTCTGCAGACGATTGTCTTTTTGGAAACCACGACCAACGGCATTCGCCGCCAGGTCATGGAGCGCGTCTGCCTACCGCGTCGCTTTGAACAGGTGGCGACGCCCTGGGGCGAGGTGGCCGTAAAGGTGGCGACCCTGCCCGACGGCAGCGAGCGCGCGGCGCCCGAGTACGAGGACTGCGCCCGTCTCGCCCGAGAGCACGGCGTGCCGCTCCAGCGCGTGATGCAGGCAGCGCAAGCCGCAGCGCTCCAATTTGAGTAACGCGGCCGGAGACACGCCGCGCCCAGCCCAACTAACCCCACCGAAAGGACCCCCATGAAATACCTCATCGCCTCCGATATCCACGGCTCGGCATACTGGGCCGAGCACCTCGTCGCCGCCATCGAGCGCGAGAACCCCGACCGCATCGTGCTGCTGGGTGACCTGCTCTATCACGGTCCGCGCAACGACCTGCCGCGCGATTACGCCCCCAAGCGCGTGATCCCGCTGCTCAACGCCCTGGCCGACCGCATCATCGCGGTGCGCGGCAACTGCGACGCCGAGGTCGACCAGATGGTCCTCGACTTCCCCGTCATGGCCGACTACGCCACGCTGTTCGACGAGGCCGGCCGCGAGCTGTTCCTGACGCACGGCCACGTCTTTGGCGCCGGCATGCACAACAGCGTCGACCACGCGCCCGCGCTGCCCGAGGGCTCCGCGCTCGTCTACGGCCACACGCACATCAAGGTCAACGAGGCAAGCGAGGCGCACCCGGGCCTGTGGCTCTTCAACCCCGGCAGCGTGAGCATCCCCAAGGACGGCACGCACAGCTACGGCATCTACGAGGGCGGCGCGTTCCGCCACGTGATCCTGGAGGAGGAGTAACCATGGCGCAGCACATGGCTCAGCAAAATGCCGAGGGCTCGCGCGATCTGTCCACGCTGGTCGACGCGTCGGCCGAGCTGCAGCATCTGGTGCAGACTATCTGGCGCCTGCGTCAGCCCGACGGTTGCCCGTGGGATCGCGAGCAGACGCATCAGAGCATCGGCAAGAACATGATTGAGGAAGCCTATGAGGCGCTCGACTGTATCGAGGCTGATGATGCGGCGCATCTGCGTGAGGAGCTCGGCGACGTGCTCATGCAGGTAGTGCTGCATGCGCAGATCGCGGCGGACGCCGGCGAGTTTACGCTGGCCGACGTGGCGCGCGATATCGACGCCAAGCTCATCCGCCGTCACCCGCACGTGTTTGGCGATGCGGACGCCGAGAGCTCCGATGAGGTGCTCAAGATCTGGGACGAGGTTAAGCTTGCGGAGAAGGCTGCCAAGGACAAGGCCGTGGCAGCAGGCGAGGCCGCGCCCGAGGGCCTGCTCGACGGCGTGCCCACGCATCTGCCGGCGCTGATGCAGGCCCAGAAGGTGTCGCGCAAGGCGGCGGCCGTGGGCTTTGAGTGGGAGACGGTCCAGGACGTGTGGGACGAGGTCGCCGAGGAGCGTGCCGAGTTTGAGGCCGAGGAGCCCGGCTCGCCCGAGCGCGAGATGGAGTTTGGCGACCTGCTCTTTGCCCTGGTCAACGTCGCGCGCAAGGAGGGGATCGACGCCGAGAGCGCCCTGCGCGCCAGCACGGCAAAGTTCCGCCGCCGCTGGGCCGCGATGGAGGCTGCTGCGCGCGAGGCGGGCGATGACCTCGCCGTCTGCTCAACCGCTCAACTCAATGACCTGTGGGACCAAGCAAAAGCAAGCGAGTGAGACCTGCGCCTCTCACGGCATCCATTC
This sequence comes from uncultured Collinsella sp., assembly GCA_934654605.1. Classification (GTDB taxonomy): domain Bacteria; phylum Actinomycetota; class Coriobacteriia; order Coriobacteriales; family Coriobacteriaceae; genus Collinsella. The sequence goes on from CAKUGH010000007.1 coordinate 8,064, forward strand.
GCAGAGAGGTCTCTACAAGCAAAAGGCCATATACAACGGAAGATGTGCCAGCTGCGCTTCGGCATCCCACTCGAGTTGTTTAGGGTGCAACACGTAAGCCGTCCCAATCTTCTTGTTAAAGCGCGCGCGGAATCGGTCGAGGGAGATGGTTCCGTATCTGCGTGGCGACTTAACTTCGATGGGGCTGATGCGCGGCTTTCCGGCGGCATTGACATAGGGTCGGGTAACGAGGAAGTCGATTTCCATGCGCTCCTCCCCCTCCTTCTTTCCGCTTTGGAAATAAAAGAAGAGCCTGTGTCCATTGGCCTTTAGAGATTGGGCAACGTAGTTTTCGGTAAGCATTCCTTCGTTCAATCCGATGTCGCCGCGAAGCACGGCCCTGTAAACGTCTTCATCGGTATCGTTGTTATCAGAGAAGGCAAGCGTTACAAGCAGGCCGGTGTCTGCCATGTAGCACTTGAGTGCTGTTTGCTCCATGCTGAGTGAAAGGCCCACGCTCGGCTCGCTTGCGGCATAGCAGATATTGGCAATTCGCGCGTCTGCCAGCCAAAAGAAGGCTTCTTCGTAGGTGCGCATGCGCGCGTTTTTATCAAGCGAGGAAAGCTTGAATCGCTTTTCGTGCCTAGAGAGCTGACCCGGGATGCCATCGAGTACGGAGACGACTTTGAATTCATAACCGGTTGCAAAACGAGAGATATCGTTGCGATAGAGCTGGACGATTCGGCGTTTCGATGCGTCGACGGGCGCAAAAGTGCGCTGTTCAACATAGATGGATACCGGCTCAGGCATGCCGCCTACGAGCATGTATTCGCGCATAAGGGAGAGCGCTCTGCGATGTAGGGCATCGGGGAGCGGCTTCATTTTGCTAAAGCTCATGCGAATGAGATCGGCCAGCCCCTTTTCGTCCATGCCCCAGAGGAACTCCTCAAAGTCGAGGGGCTCAAGTTCCAAAGACTCTTCCTCGGACGGGATGACGATATCTTTAATGTTCTGCTTGATGCTGAGCAGCGATCCAGTTTCGATGTAGTCGTAACGTCCGTCTGCAATGAGATACTTGATGAGTCCGCGTGCTTGCGGGTACATCTGGACCTCGTCAAAGACGATAAGCGTCTCGTGCTCATAGAGTTTGACGTTATAGAAAACCGAGAGATAGAGGAAGAGCGAGTCGAAGTCAGTGCGATAGTCCTCAAAATACTGCTTAACTTCGGCAGGTGCTTGAAAGAAATCAATGACAAGGCAGGACTTGTATTCGGTTTCTCCAAACGTGCGGGCAAGCGTGCTCTTGCCGACGCGGCGGGCTCCTTCAATAAGAAGTGCTGTTTTACCAGCGCTTTCATGCTTCCATTTTAGTAGTGTGTCATAGGCTTTTCGTTTAAGCATGGCTACCTCGTGCACGATATCCAGAACTTTTATAACCTGATTATGCACGATATCCAGAACTTCAGACCCTTAGATTTGCACGATATCCAGAACTTTGCATGATGTGAAAGCACATTATTGGCTCTTACATTCGCAAGTCGGGTAAAGACGGTATGCGGATTGGAGATTTTAATGGAGAGGACCTCTAGAGATGAATGCCTGGTGTAAAAACAAGGGCCCTAAAGAATGATTTCTCCAATTCATATGTATCCCTCGGCTAACTTAGGGCATAATGCAAAAAGTGCGACATGGCTAACTTACGGAGGCACACCGATGGTGCACGGTCGGCCAGTCGCTTGCATCAACTACGTTTCCAAGTGAGAGGGAGACAACATGAGTGATATTTTGGACGTCTACGGTCGCGAGGTGCTCGACAGCCGCGGCAACCCCACCGTCGAGGTCGAGGTCGTGCTCGAGGACGGCAGCTTTGGTCGCGCGATGGTGCCTTCGGGCGCTTCGACCGGCGCCTTTGAGGCGTGCGAGCTGCGCGATGGCGACAAGGGCCGCTATCTGGGCAAGGGCGTCTCGCAGGCCGTCGAGCACGTCAACAACGAGTGCGCCGATGCCGTCGTGGGCCTCGATGCCTTCGATCAGCGCGCCGTCGATGCCGCGCTGATCGCCGCGGACGGTACCCCCAACAAGACCAAGCTCGGCGCCAATGCCATCCTGGGCGTGTCGCTGGCCGTCGCCCGCGCCGCTGCCGAGTCGGCTGGTCTGTCGCTGTACCAGTACCTGGGCGGTGTCAACGCCCATCTGCTGCCCACGCCTATGATGAACATCCTCAACGGCGGCGTGCACGCCGACAACAACGTGGACTTCCAGGAGTTCATGATCATGCCGGTGGGCGCCCCGAGCTTTGCCGAGGGCCTGCGTTGGTGCGCCGAGGTCTACCACACCCTTAAGGGCGTGCTGCACGAGGCTGGCCTGGGCGGCGGCGTGGGCGACGAGGGCGGCTTCGCGCCCAACCTTAAGACCAACGCCGAGCCGTTCGAGTACATCACCAAGGCCGTGGAGAAGGCCGGCTTTAAGCCCGGCGTCGACTTCATGTACGCCATGGACCCGGCGTCGACCGAGTTCTACAACGCCGAGACCGGCATGTACGAGCTCAAGGGCGAGGGCGTTGAGTACACGAGCGCCCAGATGGTCGATTACTGGGAGAAGCTCGTCGACACCTATCCCATCATCTCTATCGAGGACGGCATGGCCGAGGAGGACTGGGACGGCTGGGTCGAGCTTACCCGCCGCATTGGCAACAAGGTGCAGCTGGTGGGCGACGACCTGTTCGTCACCAACACCGAGCGCCTCAAGAAGGGCATTGAGCTGGGCGCCGCCAACGCGATCCTGGTCAAGGTCAACCAGATCGGCACGCTCACCGAGTCGCTCGAGGCCATCGAGACCGCCAAGGAGGCCGGTTACGCCTGCATCGTGAGCCACCGCTCCGGCGAGACCGAGGACTCCACGATCGCCGACCTGGTCGTGGGCGTCAACGCCGGCCAGATCAAGTCGGGCGCCCCGTGCCGTAGCGACCGCATCGCCAAGTACAACCAGCTCATCCGTATCGAGGACGAGCTCGAGGGCAGTGCGCGCTACGCCGGCAAGACCGCGTTCTACAACATTCGCTAAACAAGTGGTGCTCGCGGGGGCGGGGTTGACTCGGCTCCGCTCCACTTCTGATGGCTGCCATTGGGCGCTGGGCCGTGTGGCTCAGCGCCTTTTTTATGTCGAGCAAAGGCTGCCGAAGGCGGTGCGCGCGCTCGTGCTATAACTAGAATACTTAGCGCAAACAAACCTCAACCGCACAAGGCGCACATGGATCAGATTTACGACAACAGGTACTATTCCGCCGGTTCGCGCGAGCCGGCGCCTCGCCGCGCGCATACGGTGCAGCTCGGTGGGTCCGATTATGGTGGCGCCGCCCGTCCTGCGCATCGTGCGGCAGGTGCCTCGCGTTCTAATGCTCAAATGAATACCTCGGCAGACGGTCCGGTGCGCCCCTCGCGCTCGGCGCATGCCTCGCGCCCCACGGCTCAGACGCACGATAGGTCGAGCAGGCCGTCGAGCCGTCTTTCGGGCTCGGACTTTATGCATTACGCCAACGATAACGCGGTGGTCAAGGCGATTTACGACTTTACCCACGGACCCCAGCGAGGGCTGTTCATTGGTATCGTCGTGGCCCTGGCGCTCGTGAGCCTGTATTTCCCCGTGCGCGACCTGTACGTGGCCAAGCGCTCGAGCGACATTTTGGCCAAGCAGGTCGAGATTCGCGAGCAATACAATGACGAGCTGCAAAAAAGCGTCGACAAGCTGCTCTCGGAGGAGGGCATTAAGGATGCGGCGACCGAGGACCTGGGCTTGGTAATGCCCGGTGAGACCAAGATCGACGTGCTGGGCCTGGACGACGATTCGGACTCGTCGTCGAGCTCAAAGTCGTCGAACGCCAAGAAGGCCAGTGAAGTGGCCAAGGAGATCGAAGAGGTCGGCAAGGACGCGCCGTGGTACATTCAGGCGCTCGATATGCTGTTTGGGTTTAACGGCGTCGAGGGCCAGACGGTCGTGTCCAACGGCGAGTAGCGCCCGGAGGGGAGCCCGCAATGACGAATTGCAAACGATATAAGGTGGCGGCGATCGACCTGGGAACGGTGTCGTCGCGGCTGGTGTTGGCGCAGGTCGAGGCTGGGGCGATTGTGGAATCGTCCAAGCATACCGAGATTACCGACCTGGGCGAGGGCGTCGACGCGACGGGCCGCTTTTGCGAGGCGGCGGTCGAGCGCGTGCTCGCTGCGTGTCGGATGTTTGTGGCCGAGGCGCGCACCTTTGGGGCTGCGTGCATCTGCACCACGTGCACGAGCGCCGCGCGCGATGCGTCCAACGCCGCGCTGCTGCTGGACGGCCTGCGCGAGCTGGGGCTCGAGCCGCAGGTGATTCCAGGCGAGGTCGAGGCGCGCCTGACGTTTTTTGGTGTGGCGCACGACTTTGCCGGCGAGCGCATCATCGTCGCCGATTCGGGCGGCGGGTCCACGGAGCTCGCGACGGGCGTGTACGCACCGGAGCGCGGGGTTTTCGCGCTGGAGGGCACGCGTTCGTTGGACATTGGCTGCCGCCGCGTAACGGAGCGCTTCTTCTCGGCCTTGCCGCCTGTGGACGGCGAGCTTGCAGCTGCCGCCGACTGGGCAGGAGAGCAGTTCGCCGCCTATTTTGAGAGCCTGCCCAGCGACTTTGAGCGCGCCGAGCGCCTGGTCGCCGTGGGCGGCACCGTCACCACGCTCGTGGCACTCGTCCACGAACTGGAGCCGTACGACTCAAGCTTTGTGCACCTGCGCGAGCTTTCGATGGAGCAGATTTCGGCCGCCATCGAGCGCATGTCCACGCTGGACGTGGGGGGCATCGCCGCGCTGCCGGGCGTGCAGCCCAAGCGCGCGGGCGTGATCCTCGCTGGCGCCGTGGTGATCCGCGAGCTCATGCGCGCTGGTGGCTACCAGACGCTCACCGTAAGCGAGAACAGCCTGCTCGCCGGCATGGCCGCCACCATCAACGAAGTCCTCGACGGCGAAGCCCCCACCATCACCTGGACTCCAAACCTCAGCACCCTCAAATAAGTTGCGGTGAAATAGTTCCTAAATGGGCTGGTAAACGGTCAAAACAGGAACTATTCCACCGCAACTCCATAGCCGGCACTTAGGGACGTTCCTTTTCTGCCGGCAGCTTGGGACAGTCCTTGTGGGGTGTCCTCACAGCGCCTATGCCAACTTGTCGACCTGCCCGATCTCCCAAAGCGGAATGTTGACGAGTGAACCCTCGTCTCTATATGCCGCCAGGGAAGTCCTTGCGCATCGCTCGAGCTTGAACTTCTCGCAGGCTATCTTGAGGCTCTTCGCTTTGAGATTCTCTGCCGCCTTGACCTCAAGCGGGAGCACCGTCCCCGCATGGTCGATGGCAAAGTCGGTCTCGGCATTGCCGGAGGTGGATGACCAATATGCGGGGGTTTTGCCCTGGAGTAAAAGCTCCTGCGCGACGTATTGCTCGGTCAGCGAGCCTTTGAACTCGGTAAAAACAGCGGGCCCGTTAAGAACGATGGTCGGCGAGAGGCCGGAGAGCGCTCCGAGGATGCCGGTGTCGATGCAGAACAGCTTGAAGCCCGAGAGATCTTCGTAGCTCGAGAGCGGCGCCCTTAGAGCAGAAACACGCGGCACCTTATGAACGATTCCGTAGTCCATGAGCCACTGGAGGCTTTCCTCGAAATCGCGTGCGCGCGCCCCGGGACGAAGGGCGCCATAGACAAACTTCTTGTTTTCCTTTGCAAGCTGGCCGGGAAGAGAGTTCCAAACCAGCCTCATGCGCTCGACAATACGTGCGGGAGCATGCTTACCAAAGTCGGATTCGTAAGCCTCGATAATCTGCTGCTGGAGCCTGCGAGCTTCGGTGAAATCGTGGGAGTCGGCGAAGGCGGAGACGACTTCTGGCATACCTCCGACAACAAGGTATTCCTTGAGCAGACGCTCGAGCTTTTCGGTGACGTTTGCCAGCAGGTCCATGTCTGCGGCAAGGACGGCATCGGCGAGCGGGTCGCCATCGATGGCGCGAACAAACTCGACAAACCCCATGGGACGCATGGTGAGCTGGTCGATCTTGCCAACGGGAAACGACTCGTTTTCGCGTCGGAGCGCGAGTCCCATATAGGAACCGGCCGCCACGACATGGTATTCCGGCGCCAGCTCGTTGAAATACTTGAGCGACGTGATGCCGCGCGGCGCCTCTTGGATTTCGTCGAAGATGATGAGTGTGTTTTCCGGCGTTATGGTTTGGCCGCGCAGGAGTTCTATCTGGGAGATGATGCGCCGGGGGTCGAGGTCGCCGTCGAACAGCGAACGCGCGCCCGGCTCCAGCATAAAGTCAAAGCGAATAACATTTTGATACTGCTGGCTTGCGAATTCGTTGAGAAGCCAAGTCTTTCCAGTCTGGCGGGCCCCCTTAAGCAGGAGAGGCTTTCGGTTCGCTCTGGATTTCCAGGCGATGAGTTCGTCCATAAGCTGTCTGCGCATATTGCCTCCTAACGCTTATGGTCAGTATAAGGCTGTCCAAGCGTTTCCCTCGGAAAATGTGGGAGTAAACCACGTTTTTCCATCGAATAATGTGGGAGTAAACCACGTTTTTCCATCGAAAAATGTGGGAGTTGGCATATAAGTTGCGGTGAAATAGTTCCTAAATGGGCTGGTAAACAGCCAAAACAGGAACTATTCCACCGCAACTTCCGAGGGGGTTCGAGCCCCACCGGCATCTAAAAGAAACGAGCCCGCATCCCTGGGGGATACGGGCTCGTAGGCGCTATATGGTAGGGGCGGTGGGACATCTGCGTATTTGCTGCGCAAATCCGCACCGGCTTCGGTCGCCTGCTGGCGCCCTCGCCGGCTCGCTGCGGACGCTGCGCGTCCGCTTGACGCTCGCCCCCTCGCGGGTTCGAGCCCCACCGGCATCCAAAAGAAACGAGCCCGCATCCCTGGGGGACACGGGCTCGTAAACAATACGTGGTAGGGGCGGTGGGACTCGAACCCACAATCCTTGCGGCGAGAGATTTTAAGTCTCCTGCGTATGCCAATTCCGCCACGCCCCCGTAAGACTAGAAGTCTAGCACAAGCCGCCCGCTACGCGTTGACGGCCATCGAGTGCTGCCCCGACTTTTCCAGGAACTCCTGGAACTTGGTCTCGTCGCCCTTGTTCTTGTACTGCAGGGCCAGCAGGTATTCCAGACGGCAGCTCTTGACCTTGTCGTCGCCGGCCTCCTCGAGCATACGCTCCAGCTCGGGGATGTCGTTGTGGCGCTTGAGGATCATCGTGTCGTACATCAGCTGGCACTCGTGCGCGACCGCCTCTGCCTGACCGCCCTCAAAGCCCTTGATTTCGTGCAGCAGCTCCTTGGACTTTTTGCGGTCCTCCTGGCCAACGTAGTAATTGAAAGCCTTGATCACCAGGTCGACGCGTTGCATCTTAGGCAGGTTAAGGCCCAGCAGCAGGTCGAACATCTCGTCGGCGCGCTCATGGTCCTCGCGCAACAGATAGGAGTTCAGACGCAGGTAATCGCGGTTGTAGCGCGGGTACAGCATGCTGGTGAGTTTGGCGTCGAGCAGGCGGTCGAACTCGTCCCACTGCTTGGCGGCCATAAGCTGCTGCAGGCGCTTAAACGTGGTGCGTTTTTTGATGCTAAAGAACACCGACACGGCGATACAGATGATAACGACGGCGGTCCAGAGGGTGCGGGAATCGGGCATTTCAGAGTCCTTAGTCGCTCATAAAGTGAGCGGTATGACAACACGTACTAGATGTATTATACGCAGCGTGCAAGCAAACTGGCATAAAAGTGCATCGAGGCCGAGCGCCACTGCTCGCTGCGGTACACTTAACAAAAGTAAACCTCGAAGGGAGACATTACCTATGAAGAAGATCGTTTTGGCTTGCGGTGCTGGCGCTGCTACTTCCACGCTCGTTGCCCAAAAGGTCGCCAACCTGCTCGACGCCAACGGTTATGCCGACAAGTACGAGATTGTGCAGTGCGCCATCTCCGAGGCCAAGGACGCTTGCGACGAGGGCGCCGACCTGCTGATCGCCACCACCGTTGCCCCCGAGGGCCTCACCTGCCCGTACGTGAGCGGCGTGCCCTTCATGACCGGCATGAACCGCGTCGCCGCCGAGAAGGCCGTCCTCGACGTCATGGCTCAGTAGGCGCTGCCTGTATGAGTGAGCAGAACGCCAACCCGGTCGAGCTCTTTGGCATGCGCGTTGCCCACGTGGGCATTAACGCCACCGACCCGGCCGACGCCCTGGAGATCGCGGAACTGTTCTCGACGATGATGGGCATGCCCGTTATCGAGACCCCGGTTTCGTACTTCAACGATTCGCTGGTCGAGATCATGAAGCAGAACGGTCGTGGCACCAAGGGCCACATCGGCTTTGCCGTCAACGACATCGACGCGGCCGAGAAGTGGTTTGCCGAGCGTGGGCTTGAGGTCAACGAGGAGTCGCGCGCGTTGCTGCCCGACGGTGGCACCAAGCTCGTGTACTTTAAGCGCGAGTTCGCCGGCTTCGCCGTGCACCTGTGCCGCGAGTAGCGCGCAAGCTGCCATAGCTAACGAAAAATGGGGTAAGGCCGCGTGGCCTTACCCCATTTTTATGCCGCGCGCCCGCCTGGTGGGCTGTTGAAAATCGAAGGTGAATGGTTTTCCCGAGAAGTGAACGAGCAAAATCGGACCCCTGAAGCATCGACACTTTTGAGGTGGAATTTCCTGCGGTTTCATCGAGTTTTTCCTGCGGTTTTGGCGCCAAAAAGTGTGAATGCTTCGGGGGTCCAAAATGGGTCGTTCACTTCTCGGGAAAACCATTCACCTTCGTTTTGCGAGAGGCGCCCCTTACCGCGGTAGGCGAATCGTAAAGCGGCTGCCGACGCCTTCGACCGAGGTTACGCCGATGACGCCGCCGTGGCTGTCGACGATCCACTTGGCAATGGCGAGCCCCAGGCCCGAACCCTGTGCGCCGGCATCGCGCGCGTTATCGGCGCGGTAGAACCGCTCAAACGCGTGAGCTGCGGATTCTTGGTTCATGCCGATGCCCTCGTCCTCAACGCTTATGTCGATGGTGCCCGTGCCCGCATCCGGCGTTACGCCAAACGTGATGGTTGTCCCCGCATCCGAATACTTGGCGGCGTTTTGCACGATCACGCGCAGCGCTTGCTTCACGAGCGCCATGTCGACCGGCGCGTTGCAGCGCGGGTTGCCGACAAGCGCGGCATCGTACGCCAAGCGGTACGTATGCCCGGCATCGATCATCTGCGATTCCTCGCACACCTCGCCGACCAGTGCGGCCAGATTGGTATCCACGCGCCGCAGCACGGTGCGGCCGGCATCGCCGCGCGCCAAGAACAGCAGCTGCTCAACGAGCTCCTGCATGTGTTCGCTTTCGGCCTTGAGCGAGGCGATAGACTCTGCCAGCACAGCCGGGTCGTCCTTGCCCCAGCGGTCGAGCATATTCACGTAGCCCTGAATCACCGCGATGGGCGTGCGCAGCTCGTGGCTCGCATCGTTCACGAAGCGCATCTGCTGTAGCTTGGCCTCCTGCATCTGACGCAGTAGGCGGTTGAGCGCGACCTCAATGCTCGCCAGGTCGGCGTCGCCGGTGGTGACGCTCGGCGAGTCGACGCTCGCGCGCTCGATGGCCTGCTCCAACGTTTCCATCTTGCCGCCGGCAAGCTGCATGCGGCCGAGTTCGTCCACGCGCAGGGCCAGATCGTTGAGCGGCGCCATGGTGCGGCGCACGCGACGCGCGCCGCTGAGCATGTTGAGCACGCTGATAACTTGCCAGCCAACGACAACAATATAGAGAGGCCAAAGCGCCATAAGATCCTGTGCGAGGGGAAAGGTCTTTGCACCGCGCGCAAGCTCGACGGTGTAGGTGAGCGTGGTCAGGTCCCATCCGCGCGAGGGCCCCAGAAAAACGTCGCGGACTGCCGCGCCGGGAATCCACCCTGCGCTAAACGTGCCATCGGGCAGTGTCTGGTTGTATCCGAAGACTAGGATCGCCGCCGCAACAAACAGCAGCAACAGGTCGAGCCATACGTAGCTTACCAGGCGTCGCCACATGTAGCTCCAGTTGATGGCGCGGGCGATGGAGGTGACGCGCTTGGTCTCGGTGTTACGCGCGGCAGACATAGCCCACCCCGCGCACGGTCTGGATGATGCGGGCGCTGCCGGCGTCCTCGATCTTGGCGCGCAGGTGCGCGATATGCACATCGACGTTGTTGGTGTCGCCCACGTACTCGTAGCCGAGCGCCTCGTGCGCGATGCGCTCGCGCGTGAGCACGGTGCCGGTGTGCGCCATAAGCAGGGCGAGGACGTCGAACTCGCGGGCGGTCAGCGCGATGGGCGAGCCGCCGACCGTGACCTCGCGGCGATCCGGATCGAGCGCGACCGAGCCCACGGTGAACGCGGCGGGGGAGGCGGCCGCGAGCGCGTGCCCCGAGTCGTCCGCCGGGGACCCCGCGCCAGCAACCCCAGCGGCCCCCGCAGCACCCGCAACCCCAACGGCGCCCGCGCCGCCGCCAGAAGCCGCACGCACGGCCTCCGCGCGCTTCAGCGCAACGCGGATCCGTGCGAACAGCTCCTCAATGGCAAACGGCTTGGTCAGGTAATCGTCGGCGCCGGCGTCAAGCCCGGCCACCTTGTCCATCACGGCGTCGCGCGCGGTGACCATGATTACCGGCACATCCTTGTGCTTGCGGACGCGCCGCAGCACCTCCATGCCGTTGAGCTGCGGCAACAGCACGTCAAGCAGAATCAGATCATAGTCGCGCTCCAGCGCCAGGTCCACGGCGGTACGGCCGTCGGCGGCGTGCTCCACCTGGTAGCCCTCGTGCTCCAGCTCGAGCGTCACAAAGCGGGCGATTTTCTCCTCGTCCTCTACGATCAAGATTCGTGCCATACGTGCCCCCCGTCTGCGATTACTTGTCGTCGTTCAGATTCTGCTTGATGCCGTCCGCGGCGTCGGCGGCGTGGTCCATCAGGTTGTTGATGCTGCCGGGCACGTCGCCGTCGCTGTCGATGCGGTAGCGCATGCCAAAGAACAGGCCAATCAGCATCAGCCACACCGTGGCGCCCCAGGCAAACAGCGCGATGATGGGGATCAGGATGGGGATGTTGAGGATGATGGCGTCGCGGCGCGTGGCGATAAACTTGGTGTCCAGGCTCAGACGGAACAGCTTTTTGAGGTATTCCCACACAGTGTCCATCTTCTTGGAGAAGTCGGTCTTTTCGCTCGATTTCTCGTAGGCGGCCTGCGCGGCGACCATCTCGGCCGAGGGCTCGTCGACCGGCGCGGACTCGGTGGCGGCGTGCGCCGACGTGGTCTGGGTCTTGCCCTGCGACTCGAGCCAAATGATGGCGTCCAGAACGTTGCCATCGGCAGCGTCGAGCGCGGCCTTGGCATCGGTGTAGCTCACGTTGCACTTGGTGCGGATGGTTTCAACTTTTTCGAGGTCGTCCATGACCTTTCCTTTCGTTCGATGGGCGCGACGCCGGGCGATTGTCCGGGCGCGAGCGTTGCGTTCGGCGGCCTGCGTTGCGCGGTGCCGCCCCGCCCTTGGTCGAACTCTATAGTGCAGGTTATAGATTAAGCGATTCTTGAGCCAAGATTAATGTTGGATGAGTTTTTGGGTGGGGCGAGACGTGGCCCGAGGCGTGTAGGCGAGGGAAAGGCCGGTTTTGCGTGGCGCGGGGGAGAGGCGGGACGTGTTTTTGGGGTTGTGCGGGGGAGAGACGGCGTGCCGTTCGGGTTGCTAGCGACGAGGTCTAATACTTTTCCCGAGAAGTGAACGAGTGAAATCGGACCCCCGAAGCATCGACACTTTGAAGGCTCCGTTTCCTGCGGTTTTGAGGCTGGAATCCTGTGATTTTGCCATCGAAAAATGCGGATGCTCCAGGGGTCCAAAATAGGTCGTTCACTTCTCAGGAAAAGTATTAGACCTCATTGGAGAAGGTTGCCCCACAACAACAATGCGGCGGCAGAGACTGGGCGGGACAGAGGTAGTCGATGATGGGCTTTACAAACTACGTTGCAAAAGTATGAAAATATCCTACAATTGCAACATGAAGTACTTTAGCAACATAACGGCGATAAGCGAGCTTTCCGAGAGCGAGGGCGTGTTCACCACGGCTCAGGCGGCTCGCATGGACATCTCTCGAGATGCGCTGGCACACTCATGCCGCGTGGGTCGTCTTGAACGGATATGCCACGGCGCCTACCGGATGTCTGGCACGCAGCGCCGAGACACCGATGAGCTCAACGCCCTTTGGAAGCTCACCAATCCCTCCCTTTGCGCGTGGGAGAGAAAACGACAGTGGGACGGCATCGCCGTAAGTGGTACGACCGCGGCGAACCTACAGCAAATGGGCGATTTCTATCTGTTCCCCTACAGGATGACCGCGCCCACGCGCATCAATACAAGAAACGAATCCCTTTCCTTTGCAAAGCGCGAGATTGCCGAGCAGGATATCGTCTGGCTCGATGGCCTGCCGGTAACCAAACCCGAGCGCACGCTTGTCGATCTATGCCTCGATCGCGAGGACCCCTCATTAATTACTGATGCCTATCACGATGCGCATGGGCGTGGGCTCAATACGCAGCGGCTGAAAGGACTCGTAGAAGAGAACTCTAAAACCGCCAAACGACGTGAGCTAATGATGCCTCTGCTAATGGTGCTGAACGACTAATGCGAAACGGAGGACATGGTGAAGTACAAGACACCTGCCGCATTGGAGATGGCTGTTAGGGATGCTGCAAGGCAGGTTTAAACGAATGCTGAAACGTGAAAAATCGCGCTGCGATTGTCACGTAAGCCGGTAGCGCTACCGTAGCGCTACCGTTCGCATGATTTGGGTGTCAGTAAGTGATAATTGATTAATGGCCACTGCTATACTTGGCGAATATGATGCTAGTAAGATTGGCTTTGGATGGAATCGATGCAGCTTGAGCCCGAACCGAGGATTTTAATTGAAAGCCTAAGAGATATTGGGTATTCGTTTAATAGCGCGCTAGCTGATATTGTCGACAATTCTATTACCGCGAAGGCAAGGAATATCTCAATCCTTGCTATTCCCTCTGATGACTTCAGAATTGCAATTATTGATGACGGTGAGGGCCTTGGCAGAGATGAGCTAATGCATGCCATGAAGCTCGGCAGCACTGATCCGAGGTGCAAGCGGAATTTGAACGATCTCGGGCGTTTTGGTCTCGGGTTAAAAACCGCTTCATTTTCACAATGCAGAAGGCTGACAGTTGTGTCAAAGAAAAACGATGAAGTGAATGCCTTCACGTGGGATCTCGATCTTGTTGCCAGTGAAAACAAATGGACAGTTTTGGAACAGAAAAAAACGGACGCCATTCCGTTTATTGGAGAGATGCACGAGACGGGTACGCTTGTTCTCTGGGAAAAACTTGATCGTCTAACCGGGGTAAATGGATTCGGAAAAGCCAATTACGACAGAATTATTAGCGAGGCACAAGATTATCTCTCTCTTGTATTTCATCGTTACTTGGCGGGAGAGCGTGGGCTCAAGCGCATCAAGGTCAATGTGAATAATCGCACGCTTGACCCCATCGATCCATTTAATGTTAGCAATCAGGCGACGCAACCATCGCCTGTCGAAAATGTATGTCCCGGCGTTATGATGCAGGCGTTCACTCTTCCGCATAGGTCAAATTATGCTTCAGATGCAGAGTACGAAAAGTTCGCTCTTCCTGGCGGTTACTTAAAGAATCAGGGCGTCTTTCTCTATCGCGCGAAGCGCTTGATACTGCATGGAACTTGGTTTGGGATTGCAAAGAAAACCGCTCTCACCCAGTTGTGCCGCGTGAAGATTGATATTGATGTCAACCAAGATGAAGCATGGAAAATTGACGTTAAGAAAGTGTCCGCTCAGCTTCCAGAAGAAGTAAGGGCGAGTATCAAACAATTGATTGCTCATATTGGTGCGCCTTCAAAAAGAGTTTATCGTCGTCGCGGCGCTAGGTTAACGAGGCCTGAGGTATATCCGGCTTGGAATGCGGTAAAAACTGGAGACAAAACTCTTTATTGCATTAATCGCAAAAACCCAATTCTGGATAGCTTCAATTCGTCTCTTGATGATGATCAGAGGGCCGCTTTCAAGACTGTTCTTTCGCTGGTCGAATCGTCATTCCCAACGGAATCTCTTTTCTACGAACTGTCGAACAACGAAGGGTCAGTTTGCTTTGAAGAGATGGAAGACGATGACTTTTGTAATGCTGTTCTCACGTTCTTTGGCTCACTAAAGCAAATGGGGAAGGATGAGGATGACATCCTTTCCATCATGAGGTCTGTTGACTTGTTCGTAAGACGCTGGAACGATGTACTTGCAATTCTTGGAATTGAGGAGCGTTAAATGGATGCTACGCTAGAGCAGTTCATCAGCTATCTTGATAACACCGTTAGAGAGACTTTAGGAAACGAAGATAAAATCCCTGAGGAAGCTGATGTTTTATATGCCTTCTCTCAGCTCTACGACGCTCTTTCGTTTGCCTATCCCATTGCTAAGCAATGCAACAAGAACGAAATTGTATCTAAGCTTGTTGAGAGGTATTGCAGCGAGCTAACGATTAAAAAGAAACTTGGGTTTGAATTTAAGGATGAGGACAGCCATCCTTGGTTGAGTGAGGTAGAAGACTCAATTGACTGGTTCTACTGGAATCGCTATAAGCAGTTTTTAGTGCGCGATAAAAAATGGGCGCAAGCTGCGGTTAAATCAATTGATAGAGACGGTCGTAACATCCTTGACCTAATGGCTAACCCTCTAAAAGGCGGATCATTCACGAGGCGCGGTCTTGTAGTTGCGTCTGTTCAATCTGGAAAAACGGCAAACTATATCGGATTGGTGTGCCGTGCCGCCGACGCCGGATATCGAATCATTATTGTCATGGCTGGCGTGCATAATGTCTTGCGAAATCAGACACAAGCCCGCCTCGAAGATGGGTTTACCGGATTCAATATTGAGAACCGTAAGGTTGAACCTGTTGGCGTTGGCAATAGAAATCAGGCAAGGCGTCCAATTGCTTGTACATCGAGGGAGGCTGATTTCAGCACGAGTAGGGCTGATGCTTTGAAGGGTATTCAAACCGTACAGGCAAACGAGCCTTTTCTCTTTGTGGTAAAAAAGAACAGCAAATCTCTCCAGCAGGTCTATGAATGGTTGAAAAGCAACGGCAATCAAAATGATCCCCTGCTGCTCATTGACGATGAGGCGGATAATGCTTCGATTAACGGAAAATACAAGCTCGAAAAGCGAGAGAACGAACCGACCAAAATCAATGGGCAGATAAGAAACCTGCTTAACCTATTCAATAAGGCCTGCTATGTTGGCTACACTGCTACGCCATTTGCTAACGTTTTGATCGATCCTAGCGTTGACAGCGATGAGTATGGTAAGGACCTTTTCCCGAGCAACTTTATTTACACGCTTGAGGAGTCTTCTGACTACTTCGGTGCCAAGAAGGTATTCGGAGATTATGACGAGCCTACTCACAGGCACTTGCGTTTCATTGGCGATGCGGACGATGTCCTTCCTGCAAAACATAAAAGTAGCTTTGAGCCCTTTATGCTGCCCCTTAGCCTAAAGGCGGCGATTCGTACTTTTGTATTGGCGACGACGATAAAGACGCTTCGTTTTGGCACAAATTTTCATTCAACGATGATGGTCAATGTCTCTCCCTATAAGAAACCGCAGAATTGCATGCGGAATCTAGTTGAGGATTACCTTATCGACCTGAATACGGCGGCAAAATCCTATGGGGCCTTAAGCCCGGAGGACGCGCTTAAGGCTTCTTCGCACCTAAGGGATTTGAAAGCTACTTGGGAGTTGGAATATGCAGGCTGCGGTTTTGGATGGAGCGAAATACAGCCATGTCTTTACGATCCGGATTACCATGTTCTGAGCATCAATACAGACTCGGGAGATGCTCTGGACTATGAGAATAGGAACGAGCGAGTTATCGCGGTTGGCGGATATAGGCTTTCTCGTGGTTTAACCCTTGAAGGGTTAACGGTCTCCTACTATTCGCGAAACGCTAGGGCATATGACGCACTGATGCAGATGGCTCGTTGGTTTGGATATAGGCCTCAGTATGAGGATCTTTGTCGCGTATGGATGACCGACGAGGCGGCGGGCTGGTACAAATACGTTGCCGATTCGACGGAGAATCTGTTCGATCAATTAAGGAGCATGCGCCAAGTTAAGCGCACTCCAAAGAATTACGTTTTGAAAATACGTCAGAGCCCTGATGCCCTGACCGTTACCGCGAGAAATAAGATGGGTGCCGGGCAAAAGGAAAAGGCCCCAATCGATCTAAATGAGGGGTTCGTTGAAACGATTGCATTTGACAGGGATGTGGAGATAGTTGCCGATAACGAAACGGCATGCAGGGACCTGCTTAGCAAAATACAGGGGTATGCGGACTTCAAGGACGGGGGCTCTTATAGATATCTTTATAAGGGGGTTCCGGTCAAGTTTGTCGCTGCTTTTCTAGAATCCTATGAAAATGAAGATGGCCTTTCGCCAAAGTCTCAAAAAGGTCCGATTCTAAGCTATATCAACGAGCGGTTGCTTGATGGCGAGCTGAAGGAATGGGATGTTCTCTTAGCACATGGCTCTCAATCAAATGATCCAATCGATTTGCCTGTTGATGGAACGGTCAACATGGAGCAAAGATACCCCGGTAGCGCTTCAAACAATAATGTCGTTGTTGTTGGAGAGAAGCATCGTTTATCCGGTCGTGGAGTTGAGGCCGCTGGCTTAAGTGCGGAAGAAAGGCAGGCGGCGGAAGAACGATATGCTGCAGACCATAACGGCGACAAGGCGAAAAACTGTTCCGACCTCTATTATCGTCAAATGAGGAGGCGGCCATTGCTGGTTTTGCATCCGATTTGCATGCGATTTGGAGAAATAAAAATTAAAGAAAAAAAGGAGGCTGGAAAAGAAGCTCCTTCTTGGTGGAAGAGCTGGGATGCTCAAGAACACGTTTTCGGCTGGAGCATCAGTTTTCCGCACACCAATAGGCAAACGCGACCAGTCACTTACGTTTTTAATTCTGTGGCGCTGGAGAACATGATGCCGGAACCCGAAGATAGCGATGATGATTATGAAGACGACTAGCGATAATCCGTGGGATGAGCTGCCTAGATCGCGTGGAAGGGGCGACTACAACACGAGAATGGTCGCACCCGATGTCAATCCCGATGCAAAAAGGATTTATTGGGCAAAGGGCCGCTCTAATTATCCCGCTTTTCTTGTCGAATATGACAGCAGCGAGACGGGGGCACCGGAGCCTCCCAAGTTTAAGAACATTTCTATTCGCGACATTGAATCGGAGCGTTCCATACTACTTGAGCTCCAAGACCAAGAAATGAAAACCCAATTTCTCCGCTTATGTCTTGATATTGCCGATTCGGTGCAGAAGGCCCCCGCCGTTGCGATGAGGAAGATGACCTTCATGAGGCTCGAGAAATGGGCCTCGTTTCTCAGGCCTGGGCGTGGCCCCCTCACAGCCGAGCAACAAAAAGGGCTTATCGGCGAATTGCTATTCTTTAAACGGGTTTCCGCTACCATTTACGAGCCCTCGAATGCCTTGAGTGGCTGGACAGGTCCAGAACGATCTAAGCGCGATTTCGGTTACGGACAGGTTTTCGTCGAGGTAAAAAGCAAGCGAGGGTCGTCGAATTCGGAAATTGGAATATCGTCAGAAGAGCAATTGAATACCAACGAAAGTGAAAGGCTCTTCTTATATGTAGTAGAGTTGAACAGCGCTACGGATGAAGATAAAGCGGCATTTAGCCTTACCGATGTCGTAAACGATGTTCAAATGCTCTTCGACAGCCCATTGGATTTGGCGCACTTTCAGGAGAAGCTATCGGATGCCGGGTATTTTCCGGAAGACGATTATTCCCACACCTTGTGGAGCGAGGGCGTAACCGAAGCATATGAAGTTAAGGGTGGATTTCCGCGAATCGTTTCCAGTTCGTGTCCGCCCGGAGTTAAGGCTGTTACATATAAAATCGACCTTGATTGCTGCTGTGATTACGAGGTTGATCGGAGTGCAATTACCCAGGCATTGAGGTGAATTAGATGACAGATTCCACTTCGTTTCAGGAGGAACTGTTTCAAGAGGTCAAGAATAAGGCGGACTCGGAGGGAGTCTATAAGAACGATGCGTTCTTTGACCTCATCACTGACTATCTTTGCGACGCAGGAGAATTCGATGAGGCCATCCCCGCCTTCTGCCAGAGAACTGGAATAAGGGTTGATGGCTACTGTGGCGATCCTTTTGAGTCAAGCAGAAAGGTCCTCGGCCTCATTGTTCTCGACTTCAACCAAGATGCTGGCTTGCTTACATTAACGAATTCTGAAATGGAGGCAGATTTTCGGCGGCTTGAGAAATTCGTAACCAAAGCATTGGATTCTCAATTTAGGGAATCTCTTGAGCCGACGGATCCGGGGTTTGGGCTCGCCGATTTAATTCACGCTCGCTGGAAGGAAATCGAGCGAGTCAATCTGTATCTTCTTTCAAACAAAAAGCTCAGCCAAAGGGTCTCGGGTAAAGAGACGGGGAGTGTCCTAGGCAAAGAGGTTGTTTACAACGTCTGGGACCTTGAGCGGATAGGTAATCTTATTGAATCGGGCCGTGAGCGGGAGAGGCTGTTCATCGACTTTAACGAATTGCCGACGGGTCCGATTCGTGCCCTTCTCGCAAGCTCTCCGAAAGACAAGAACAAGGTCTACCTTGCTGCGATACCGGGCATCGATTTGGCGCGCATCTACGATCGTTGGGGAGCGCGACTTCTTGAGCAAAACGTTCGTGTGTTTCTTCAGGCGAGAAGTAATGTCAACAAGGGTATAAAGCGTACTCTCGAGAATGAACCTGAGCTTTTCTTCTCGTTCAACAACGGTATCACGGCAACCGCAGAAAGCGTCACAACGGAGAGCGGGGAAGATGGGCTTTTAATTGACCGTTTAGAAAACCTGCAGATAGTTAATGGTGGCCAGACGACCGCATCGGTTTATGCTGCATATAAGGCTGGAAAAAGTTTGGACCGCGTGTTTGTCCAAATGAAGCTTAGTGTTGTCAGCCCGGAAGAGGCTCTCGAACTGGTGCCTAGAATCTCTGAATATGCAAACAGCCAGAATAAGGTTTCTTCAGCCGATTTCTTTGCAAACCATCCTTATCATGTGAGGATCGAAGAGTTCTCGCAAAGGATACTTGCTCCCATGCGGGCAGATAGCTTCACACAAACCAAATGGTTTTACGAACGGGCAAGAGGCTCATATCGAGATAAGCAAGCATATCTTACGCCTGCGCAGAAGCGTAAATTTGTTGCTGAGTTTCCTAAAGCGCAGACTTTTACGAAAACGGACTTGGCAAAATATCTCATGGTCTGGACGGATAAGGCCTACTTGGTTAATCGTGGTGCTCAGAAGAACTTCTCTGAATTTGCTCGGCTAATTAAAGACTCTTGGGATAAGGATGAGAGTCAGTTCAATGAGACTTATTTCAAATATTTGATTGCCAAGAAAATCATATTCGATCGCGCTGGCAAGATTGTGCAGTCGCGCGATTGGTGGGAAACTGGCAGCTATCGCTCTCAGCATGTAGTCCTTGCGGTGGGAGCGCTTTCAAATGCAGTTTCCGCTTCAGGAAAAGCCGTCAACTTTCTCGGCATTTGGAATCAACAATCGTTGTCGCTAGCATTTGAGAGGGCGCTTGGGCAAGCAGCTGACGCTGCGCATGATGTATTGATGCATCCCGCGACGGGCTATCGAAACATTTCTGAATGGGCAAAACAACAGAAATGCTGGGAGGCTATCAAGCTAACAAAGGTTGACTGGGACAAAGAGTGGCTTGGTGAGCTTATTGACCTCGATGAGGAGAAAGACATTCAGCGAGAGGGCTCCCGTAACCAGAAGGCGTTGAACGGGATTGAAGCTCAGACGGCGGTTTGCGAGATGGGAAGCGAATTTTGGCAAAATGTTCTTAACTGGTGCCTTGCAGAGGGCGAGGGAACCGAGAAAGAACGGGGTATTTTGCAGTATGCATGCGCCTTGCCGAACAAAATACCCTCCGAGAGCCAGTCCGTTGTACTTATCAATATGATGAAGCGGCTGCGCAGGGTCGGTTGTCCTCACCGTCTCAAGAGCAGTCAGTATCGTCTATAAGGTTCTCGTAAAACCCGTGGGCTTCTTCCCCAAGCGCCTTTGCGACTACCGCCGCTATCTGCTGAGCAAGCAGCGGCGGTACCGCGTTTCCCACTTGGGTATATTGAGATGTTCTATTGCCTTCGAACAGGTAGTCATCTGGGAACGTCTGAAGTCTTGCAGCTTCTCTCACGGTAAGGCTCCTGCATTGCGACGGGTCCGGATGGATGTAATAGTGTCCATCCTTGGCGATGTGCGAGGTGATGGTCGTAGAAGGTCTTCCCCATACTTGCACACGAAAACGGTCGTTGAATTTATAGTTGCCAGTCGTTTTTGCTGCCTGGACGTTCTTATGATTAGGAAGCAATGACTCGGGGAATTCTTCAAGACGTGCGGGTGTACCGTATTTTTCTGCATATGCTGCACAAAAGAGATAGCGGTCAAGATCACTTGCCAAGTGAGAGCGAGACTCATGATTCGTGAGGACCTTGCTATTTCCGAGCCGCCCCCTATACCACTCTCCGTACCGATTAGAAACGGGTTCAATTTTGTG
The DNA here is from genome assembly GCA_934654605.1 of uncultured Collinsella sp. Lineage (GTDB taxonomy): Bacteria > Actinomycetota > Coriobacteriia > Coriobacteriales > Coriobacteriaceae > Collinsella. The sequence goes on from CAKUGH010000007.1 coordinate 28,770, forward strand.
CTTAGCTGTTAATTTCGGCGCATAACGAGAGATGACTCTGTCAAGGATGTCCGCAAGATCATCGCACTCGCCGCAATTTTTCAGTTCCTTTGCCGCGGAGTTTATATACTCTGCCCAGTTCATGTCGTGCCAGTTTTCGTTGCGCTCAGAGAACCCGCTCCGCAGTTTGGGTAGTCCGCGAAGGGCTGATCCGAGGGTGCAGACTTGTTTCTTGGCCAGTGTACTTGGTTCAATTCCTGTGTCATTTTTAATACCCAGGAGAATAACCCTGTGACGCATCTGGGGGATTCCATATTGCTCGGCTTTGACCACGTAGTCTTTTGGATTATGGGGGTCATCAGTGACGAGGGAATGGATGGTGTATCCTGCCTCTTCCATATCCTTGCATATGCGGTTAAATACGCCATGGCCCTCGTGCTTTGCAGAGAGAAGTCCTTTGACGTTTTCCATAACGAATACATCTGGCTTTAGTTCGTTGATAAACGAGAGGTAGCAACGGTAGAGGGTATGCTTCGGGTCCTCTTCGAATGTAATGTCGTGCTTGCGCCGCGATCTGCCCACCAACGAATATGCCTGGCACGGAGGTCCGCCAATAAGGACCAGCGGACCCCTATCACGGTTTTCAAACCATCTTGTGACGCGTTCGGCGCCGAGTTTGACCAGACGGTCGTCCCCATCGACGAGCTCGTCGCATAAAGCTTCATCACAAGCGGCCTGCCATTCTTTTGGGCGGTAGCTGATAAGTTGGTCGAAGGTCTCATTGTCATGCTTTTTCATGTATCTGAGATAAACTCTCGGCAATGTTCCGTCCGGTTCTGCAATTTTGCGTAGATATGAACGAAGCCTCAGGGTCTGATGGGCCTGCTTGTCACGTTCGATGGACATGATTGTTTGGAATACGGGCTTGTTCTCAGCGTCTCGAAGTGATGAAAAGCCTTCCCCAAGGCCTCCCGGGCCCGCGAATAAGTCAATAACGGGAATCACTGCTAACCCTCTCCAAACAGAAACTTCTAGATATCCAGGCTACCAGGATGAAAGCTAAACGTCCAGGGAGTACTGCTTAATGCAAATAAACTTTCACTTTATTGTGTTTGCAGGCAAGAAGATAGAACACAAACGATATAGAGACATTTGAGCTTGTTCATATGAAAAAGCTCGCGCAGCAAATAAGTTGCTTGCCGTGGGATTAGTGAAGTCTGTAGCTTGGGTGTGGTACTGGGCGTTTTTCTTACCGAGTCGCATGCCCATGCTCTCCGGATCAGCATGAGTTTCACATATGGATGTTATTGGGCGCGTGGGCCGCTGCGCGGCAGCCATGGAAGGACCTTAATATTACTTAGGCATGTGGCATTTGACGCCAGTCCTAATTTAAAGACCTAAGGGTAAATGACTCCATGGGCAAGTGATTCTGTTTGCTAATGACCGAGAGCGCCAATCCGTAATGTTGATTCAGGTTTCTGTTTGCTTGCATGGTTCGCTAACTGCTAAAAGGTTGGCCGATTGACTGTTTATGGCATCGTTAGTCGGCGGTGTTTTATAACATTCATTTAGAATAGCTGCAGTGGCTGAATGAATATAGACAAAGGACTATCGATGGAGTGCAACTGGATTTACTTCCCATTAAACGGTCATCCGCCGCAGTCGTTAATGGACGTTGTGAAAGCTGTAAATAAAAATATTGAGCAGATTCGTTCTGATAAGAACAGTGAGCACAGCGATAGCGTTCTCCGAATTTTGGCGTTCGATTTGAGGCAATTTGGTTTCGATGTTGAGACGGGGAAAAAGAAAAAAGAAAAACTATCGATGCCAGTGTTGTATGGGGAGAAAGGCTTAATTGATAAATCTTTTGAGGTCGATGCCGTCCATAGGGACACCAATACGATAGTAGAGATTGAGGCCGGACGCGCTGTCGCGAACAACCAGTTTCTGAAGGATTTTTTTGAAGCGTGCATGATACAGGATGCAGCATATCTTTGCGTAGCCGTTCGCAATGTGTACAAGAGTGGTAACAACTCAAGCAGAGACTACGAAAAGGTCGTAACTTTTTTCAAAACGTTGTACGCAAGCGGGCGCATGCCTGTTCCGTTAAAAGGCATTATGGTTATCGGGTACTAACTGCAATGGTTCTTTCGGTTTTGGAATAGTTCCGCGTGTAACTATTTGTGTGCCGTGCACATGGTGGCTTGGGCAGCGGCTCGGACTCAGCGGATGTGAATAGCATGTATGCGGCAAGGTTTTCAAATTGTTTTAGAGGAAAACCTCTGCTGCTCAGTCAACATCTGGCACCCTTCCCAACGCACGTACGATTTGCTTTTGAGATTGCTTTTGCTCTTTGATGGCGGCCGCAAGAGCTCTTCGGCGTTCGATTTTGGCTCGCAGCTCATCAACGTCTGCAGCCGGGACATAGTCGCTTTTGACATTGTTGCCGACGCGATAGTTGAGATAGCAGTATTCGTGACCCTTTATGCTTCGCGTGCGAATGCTGCCCTTTGGAAGGTTGCTGATTTCCTGTTCCATGAGGGCCAGGAGGCGACTCGATCGTGAGTACTCCTCTTCTAGGACATCTTCTAAGACGGACACAGCGCCTCCCTTCCGAGTAGTTACCCTACATTCTATCAAATTCAATCATTTGTAGGGTAACTAAAAACGTGTCCGCACGGCGTGGGAGACTTAACCTGCCGCCATGCTCTGCCGTGACGGCAGGAATTCAAACAGCGACCCTTCAAGGAGTTCGATATCGATGAGTGACAACACAAGACAGATCGCAAGGAAATGCGTCAAGGATGCGGGGCCGTGTCTCGCGCTGTGCATGGCTGGTGCGGCGGTTGGACTACTCGCTGTTCTGGGGCCATTCGACGTGCTTCGAAGCGCCAGCTACCTGCACGTTTGCATTGCCCTCGCCGGCGCCATGGCGACCGGCGGCGTGCTCGATCTGATCTTTTGGGTGTTTGACCCGTTTGGATGGAAGAACGAGGGGTAAGCCCTAGGGGCGGGGGTCGGTGGCCGGCGCACACCCCCTGTCATCGATTTGTCCAGAGATGCACCGTGCGGAGGTGATACGCGATGCCCATGTTCGTTACCGGAGACATTCACGGTGTTGCCGAGTACGGGGCGAGCCGCTTTTCGTCGCGCAGCTGGCCGCTGGGAAGAACGCTGACGCGCGACGACGTGGTAATCGTAACGGGCGACTTTGGCTTTATATGGAGCGGCTCAAACACCGACAAGTACTGGCTTGACTGGTTTGAGTCCAAGCCCTGGACCACGTGTTTTGTCGACGGCAACCACGAGAACCATCATCTGCTGGCGGAGCTGCCGGTACGGGAGTGGAACGGAGGCCTCGTTCATGTGGCGCGACCGCACGTGCTGCACCTGATGCGTGGCGAGGTGTTCGACATCGCGGGGAGTACAGTGCTCGCGATGGGCGGCGCTGCAAGCCACGACAAACAGTGGCGCCGGGAGGGAAAGACCTGGTGGCCCGAGGAAATGCCGAGCGAGAGCGAGATGGAACATTGCCGCGCCTCGCTCGACCGCGTGGGCTGGAAGGTCGACTACGTGGTGACTCACGAGGCGCCGGTCGATCTGGCAGACGAGCTGTGCATGGAGTGCAATCGCGAGTTCTACGACGACTCGCTGCAGAACTTTCTGGGCGAGCTGGATAGGCGGCTCGACTACCGCGCCTGGTTCTTCGGGCATTACCATGACGACGAATGGCGCGACGACAAGCATCGTCTTGTCTACCAAGATATCGTTTCGATCGAAGCGCGGCGCACCGACGAGTGGCGCTAAGCGCGCGAGAGCCATCCTGTACAAGAACGTTAGGAGCCCCCCATGATCTGGTTTACCAGCGATACCCACTTTGGGCACGAGAACATGCTGCGGCTCGCCGATAGACCCTGGTCGACTGTTGCGCAGATGAATGATGCCTTCATTGCCAATATCAACAGCAGGGTTGCTACGGACGACGAGCTCTACATCCTGGGCGACTTCAGTTTTAAGATGACGGCCCAGGATGCCTACGAGCTGCGCAAAACGATTGCTTGCAAGCGTGTTCATCTGCTGCCCGGCAACCATGATAAAGACTGGTCGCAGCCGGCGGTGGCAGGCGCCTTTATCGTTGAGCCGCCCATCTGCGTGCTCAAAATTGACCGGCAGAAAATCGTGCTGAGCCATTACCCCATGACCGATTGGCAGGGCATGTCGCATGGCGGCTGGCACCTGCACGGGCATATCCACAGCGGTGGCAGCGCGTACAACGAGTTCAACCACAAGCAGGGGCTTTTGCGCTATGACGTGGGTGTGGACGCCAACGGCTACGCGCCGGTGAGCTTGGAGGAAATTAAGGCGTGGTTTGCGCAGGTGGACGAACCCGTGCGCTGCGTAAAGTGGCCGTGGTGGGTTAACGCCACGGGCGACGAGCAGATCGAGCGCGAGCTCGAGGCTTACAAGAGGGAAGTGACGGTTCGATGACGGTCTACGTAACGGGCGACATTCACGGTGGGCTTGACATGCAAAAGCTGCGTGACTGGGAGCTCGGGGACGGCCTGACGAGCGATGACTATCTCATCGTTGTCGGCGACTTTGGCTTTCCGTGGGATTTCTCTGCCGAGGAATGCGCCGACATCGCCTGGCTGGAGTCGCGGCCCTACACGGTGCTGTTCGTTGACGGCAACCACGAGCGTTTCGACCATTGGGCGGAGCGCCCCATGGAGATGTGGCACGGCGGGCTCACGCAGCGCCTGTCGGACACCTCGTCCATACGGCGCCTGACGCGCGGCGAGATCTTTGAGCTCGACGGCTCAAAGATTTTTACCATGGGCGGCGCCACGAGTGTGGACAAGGAATACCGCATACCGTATTCCAGCTGGTGGCCACAGGAGCTGCCGGACGAGCGTAACTTTGAGGAGGCGCGGGCAAAGCTCGACAGCGTGGGCTGGAAGATCGACTACGTGGTCACCCATACCTGTTCCACGCGCATGCTGTCGCCCACGCTCTACCCGGCGCCCGGCTGGAATTGTCCCGCCGTTGATCGGCTTACGGCATTTTTCGATGAGCTGGAAGACCGCTTGGACTACAAGCACTGGTACTACGGGCATTTTCATCGGGATGCCAACCCGGCAGAGCGCCACACCGTACTCTACGACCGCATCGTCCACTTGGGCGACGAACTCATGCCCTGGGATGTCGCGTAGGGACGGGACACCTGACTACTCGGCCGTTACGGTGATGTTCTCCCTATGCTTGCGGATGACGTCCCAGCTAAAGTGCTCGACCAGCTGTTCGGCTGTACGCGGCGTGGCGTTCGGTGCGATGCCTGTTTGTCCGGCGAGCCAGCCGAGCAGCGCTTCGGGCGTGCCAAAGCGGGCGCGGAGTTCGCCCAAGTCGAGGTCGCGGTCGCGCTTGGAAAGGCGGCGACCGTCTGGTGACATGAGAAGCGGGATGTGCGCGTAGCGCGGCGTGGGCAGTCCCAGTAGATGCTGCAGATAGATCTGGCGCGGCGTGGAACCCAGCAGGTCGCATCCGCGTACGACCTCGGTGACGCCCATGGCGGCATCGTCGACCACCACGGCCAGCTGGTAGGCAAACACACCGTCGCTGCGGCGCACCAAAAAGTCGCCGCACTCGGTGGCGAGCGCCTCGCATTGGGCGCCGTACGTGCGGTCGACAAACTCGACCACGTCGTCCGCGAGGTCGTCGACGGCGGGCACGCGCAGGCGTGTGGCCGGGGCGCGCAGGACGCTGCGGCGGGCGATCTCTTCGGCAGAAAGACCTCGACAGGCGCCGCGGTAGATGGGCGTGCCGTCGCTAGCGTGCGGCGCGCTCGCGGCGTGGAGCTCGGCGCGCGTGCAAAAGCAGGGATACGTGAGGCCGGCGTCTTGCAGCTGGTGCAGGGCGGCCTCGTACAGGTTCAGGCGATCGCGCTGATAGTAGGGGCCCTCGTCCCATTCGAGCCCCAGCCAAGCAAGGTCGTCGATGAGCTGGGCGGCGAGTTCCGGGCGCTTGCAGCGATCGTCCAGGTCCTCGATGCGCAGCACGATGCGGCCGCCCTGGCTGCGGGCCGAAAGCCATGCGCACAGGCAGCTGAACACGTTGCCCAGGTGCATGCGGCCCGAGGGCGACGGGGCGAAGCGGCCCACGACGGGCGCAGGCGTGCCGGCGGGTGCGCCCGCCGTGGCAGCGGACGCGTTGGGTGCCGTCGGTGTGCTCGCGGCGGGCGTTGCTATGTTGCATGCGTTGATATCCATGCGGACGAGTATAGCGCGGAGCGCGGTGGGGGAGCCGTTGCCGTGACTCGCAAGTTGCCGAGGGCGCGCATTGTGTGCAGTGGACTGCCGGCTTAACACTTCGATTGCCGCCCACAAGCTCAGCTCTTTCAACCCCTCAAACGACAGAAACCCCGGCAGCTCTTCGCAACTGCCGGGGTTTCCGCGGAAAAGGGGGACATGATCCTCGAGCGAACGGCAAAGGGGCAAACCGTTTTCGCTTAACTGCTTTATGCCCCTCGTCCGGCGGCTCAATCAGTGCGCGTCACGCCCACACAAAGCCGCTACACCTGTGATGGAGGTGTGAAGTGATATCTATTGCTGGCGCGGGCCATGCCAAGGAGTGTCCCAGACTGCCGGCAGATAAGGAACGTCCCTAAGTGCCGGGCTTAGGTGGGACTTTTGTCCCATTTGGCGCTCCGCTGGCCTAGATATTCGTCATGTGCGCCCATAAACGTGGGACAATGACGCTGTTGGTATCACAGACAAAGGATGTGCCTATGAACGCCCCCGTTGCCAAGACCTGTCGGCAGCGTCGCCTGTTCGCGCGATTCGCTTCCGTCTGCGCGCTCGTCGCGCTCGCGTTGTTGCTGCTGCCTGCCGCCGCGCACGCCGACGGCTACTCCATGAGCCAAACCTACATCGGCGCCACGGTCGAGGCCGATGGCTCGCTGACCGTTGTCGAGGGACGCCAGTTCGACTTCGACGATGACATTAACGGCGTGTATTGGGATATCAATACAGGCTCTAACCAGCAAGGCGGCTCGGTGGGCGTCAATGTGCTGAGCGTCGAGGAAGATGGCACCGCGTTTAACAAGGTCGACAGCGCAAACAAAGGCGATCGTGGCGTCTACACCGTGGAACAGTCCGACGATGGCGTGAGGATCAAGGTGTTCAGCCCTCACGAGAGCGGCGACAGTGCGATCTTTTACGTGAGCTACACCATGACCGGCGCGGTCATGAACTGGTCCGATACCGCCGAGCTCTACTGGAAGTTTGTGGGCGACGGCTGGTCCGCGGATTCCGACGATGTGGAGCTGGAGGTTTACTTTGCAAACGCCGCCGCTGGGACGGCGGCCTCCAAGGGCGACAACTTCCGTGCGTGGGGTCACGGCCCGCTCACGGGCGATGTGTCGCTCGACGCGGACGAGCCCATGGTCACCTATACCATTCCTTGCGTGCATCAGGGCGAGTTCGCCGAGGCACGCGTGGTCTTTCCCGGCGACTGGGTGCCGTGGCTTAGCGCCTCGAGCGAGGAACGCCTGCCGACGATCCTAAGCGAGGAGAAGGCATGGGCCGAGGAGGCCAATGCCCGCCGTGCCCATGCGCGTATGATTGCCAACGTGCTGGCCGTGGTGAGTGTTGTCGCGGCGGTGGCCTTTACCGGCACAATCGTCGTGCTCAAACTGCGCAAGCGTAAACCCAAGCCGCTTTTCCAGGACGAGTATTTCCGCGACGTGCCCTCGGCCGACCATCCTGCCGTGCTTTCGGCTCTTATGAGCTGGAATGAGGTGCCCGATCAGGCATATATCGCCACGCTCATGAAGCTCACTGACGACCGCGTGATCAGGCTCGAGCAGGCGACCGTGACCAAGGCCAAGAAGGGCCTGTTGGGGCGCGAGAAAGAGGAGCAGACGTACCGCGTGACGGTGAGTGATGAGGGCTGGAAATCGGCCAAGGGCATTGACCGCATGGTACTCAAGGTGTTCTTTGCCGGTGTCAAGCCCGACGAGAACGGCGAACGTTCGCGCACATTCGACGAGCTGCAGCATTACGTCAAGCAGCACGCTACGCCCGTGGGCGACAAGCTCGAGGACTATCAGAACAGCGTTAAAGGCAAACTGGCCGACAGCGAGTACGTTGCCTCGGACGGTATTGTCGCGATGGTGTTTTGCCTGGTCCTTGGCATCTTGGTCGCCTTTATCCCCGTGGGGTCCATCTTCTTTACCGATGGTGCGCAGGCGAACATTATCGCCGCGGTGATCTCGGTGCCAATCGTGCTGGTGGGCATTGGCGTGGGCCTTACGTTCCGTCGCTTTACGCCGGAGGGTGCCGAGGTAGCGGCCCGTTGCAAGGCGCTTAAGCATTGGCTCGAGGACTTCACGCGCCTAAAGGAAGCCGTCCCGGGCGACCTGGTGCTGTGGAACAAACTGCTGGTAATGGGCGCGGCGCTGGGCGTTTCGAAGGAAGTGCTGCGCCAGCTTGCCGAGGCCGTGCCGCCTGAGGTGCGCGAGGCTGATGGCTTCTACGACAATTACCCCTGCTACTGGTGGTACTACCATCACTACGGCAACCAGTCCCCGCTCGATTCGTTCGATAGCGTGTATCACGAGAGTATCCGCGAGCTGGCATCGAGCTCTGACAGCTCCGGTGGCGGCGGAGGCGGCGGCTTCTCTGGCGGCGGCGGTGGTGGCGCCGGCGGAGGCGGCGGCGGAACGTTCTAGCGAGCGCTAGCTTTGGGGTGGACCTTTCTGGGCGGTTGCCAGGGAAGATCCATCCCATTTTTGTGCACCAAAACGGGCCAAGCTTTCCGCTGCGGACCTCCGCGCAAGGTGGGTGGGCAAAAAATGCCAAATATGAGTACTGTTGCCGTTATAGTTACATTAATTTGCGCTCATCTATTGGCTTCTAATGAGAGTATTTCTCGTTAAGAGCCAATTTTATCGAACATTTGGGGAGATACGTCAGCTCGCCCGGCTGGCTACCATGTCTAAAAGCCTTAAAAATGACCCGAATCGCTGCTACTAAAAAGGTAACAGTACTCATATTTGATGTTTTTTGACCACAGCCATTTGCAGACCCCCTAGGCTACTCATTGGGGACAGACTTAAATGACCAGTCGTTGGGGAACAGTCATTGGGGACGTTCTTAAATGACTAGGTGTGTCTGCCGAGGCTAGGCTGTTAGGTCCAGTTCGTAGAGAAAGCTCTCACGCGGCATGTCGTGGCGGCGTTCTTCGCGGTTGGCGCGGTGCGTGGCCGTGCGCTTAAAGCCGTGCAGCTCGTAGAACTTCCACGAGCAGTTGGAGTCGGTATACAGGTGCGCCTTAGTTGCCCCGCGCGAGGAGAGGTGCGAGATCGCGGCGTCGAGCAGTACCGATCCAACGCCCAGGCCATGAACATCGGGGTCGACGGCGAGCAGCGTGACCTCGTATTCATGCGGCAGCGGGCTGCTCTCGAGCAGACGGTTGTTGGTCCGGATGGTGGCGCGCACAAACGAGAGGTACTCGGCGCACGCATTGGGCTCCAGCTCGCGCATCTGCGACAGCAGCGCGCGCTCGGTATCCATCCAGTGCTCGTTGATGGTGCGGCCGGAGCTTTGCCCCGCGCGCGCAAGCGCAATGCCACGCGCCTGGCCGTCAATCACGGCAACCTGCGAAAACGTCGAGGACGAAAGGCAATAGGCAAGATCGCACGCGGCCTCAAGGCGGTTGTACTCATCGTTATCCGAGTTGTTGTGCCAAAGCTGCTGCAGAATCAGCGCGATGGCGTCGAAATCTTCGGTATCAAACGGTCGGTAGAGAACCCGCGAGACCATGGTGCCTCTTTCTTTTGCGGATGCATATCGAGCAAAGTTCTACCACGCCATTGGCATCTAAATATGGTGCCCCTGTGTTCCATCAACTCACCGCGGCCGAATGCGCGCCCGTGCCCTCCGCTCGCAAGCTTTTTCTGCACAAGCGGACGATGCGGGGTGCATCGGCGCGCTCGATGCGCTACATTAAATCAGTATTTTCAATGCCGCTGCGCGAGCGCTGCAGATCGACGTATCACCGACTCACAGAGCACGGCGGCGTACCAGACAGGAGGACTGCATGGGATCTGATGTGAAGATCGCACGCGCGTTGATCTCGGTTACCGATAAGACGGGTGTCGTCGATTTCGCACGGACGCTGGTTGACGACTTTGGCGTCGAGATCATCTCTACGGGCGGCACGGCTCGTGCCATCGAGGACGCGGGCGTTCCCGTAACCCCCATCGAGGAGTTCACGGGCTATCCCGAGATGATGGACGGCCGCGTCAAGACGCTGCACCCCAAGGTTCACGGCGCGCTGCTAGCCCGTCGTGATTCCGAGCAGCACATGCAGGAAGCCGCTCAGCACGGCATTAAGCTGATCGACCTGGTCGTCGTCAACCTGTACGAGTTCGAGAAGACCGTCGCCAACCCCGAGGTTACCTTCGCGGACGCCATCGAGCACATCGACATCGGCGGCCCCTCCATGCTGCGCTCTGCCGCCAAGAACGCCGCGAGCGTTACCGTCATCTCCGACCCGGCCGACTACGACGCCGTCCTGGCCGAGATGCACGAGACCGGCGGCTGCACCACGCTTGCCACCCGTCGTCGCCTGCAGGTGAAGGTCTACCAGACCACCGCCGCCTACGACACGGCTATCTCCCGTTGGCTTGCCGCTCAGGCAAGCGACGTGGCGGACACCTCCGCTAAGCTCGAGATCTCGCTGGAGAAGGTCGATGACCTTCGCTATGGTGAGAACCCGCAGCAGAAGGCCACGGTTTATCGCTTTGCCGAGGGCTGCGAGAACACCGCGAGCTCGCAGTTCCCGCTCGTGGGCTCCGAGCAGATCCAGGGCAAGCCGCTCAGCTACAACAACTATCTGGATGCCGACGCCGCCTGGAACCTGGTCCGCGAGTTCGACGAGCCGGCCTGCGTGATCCTCAAGCATCAGAACCCCTGCGGCTCTGCCGTGGCCGAGGACATCACGTCCGCCTACGACCGCGCTTTCGCCTGCGATCCCAAGAGCGCCTTCGGCGGCATCATCGCCTGCAACCGCGAGGTTCCCTTTGAGCTGGTTGAGCATTTCGCCGACCAGAACAAGCAGTTCGTCGAGGTCATCATCGCCCCGGGCTACACCGATGATGCGCTCGAGCGCATGGCCAAGCGCCCCAACCTGCGCGTGCTGGCTACCGGTGGCGTGGACCACGGCGCCCAGGTGGAGCTGCGCTCCATCGACGGCGGCATGCTGGTCCAGGAGGTCGACCACGTGACCGAGGACCCCGCGACCTTTACGTTCCCCACCGACCGCAAGCCCACCGACGCCGAGATGGCCGAGCTCGAGTTTGCCTGGAAGGTCTGCAAGGGCGTCAAGTCCAACGCCATCCTGGTCTCCAAGGGCAAGGCCGGCATTGGCATGGGCCCGGGTCAGCCCAACCGCGTGGATTCCGCGCTGCTGGCCTGCGAGCGTGCCGAGGACTTCTGCGAGCGCGAGGGCGTGGAGAAGGGCGGCTTTGCCTGCGCAAGCGACGCGTTCTTCCCGTTCCGCGACAACGTCGACGTGCTTGCCGCACATGGCGTGACCTGCATCATTCAGCCCGGCGGCTCCAAACGCGACGACGAGAGCATCCAGGCCTGCAACGAGCATGGCATCGCGATGGTGTTCACTGGCGCTCGCCACTTCCGCCACTAAGTAGCGAGGAGGCGCTGCGGCTTGCCCAAGCACCCGACCTTGCCCCTCAAACCGTCGCTTGCGTACATTTAGTACGCGGCGCTCCTCTTTCGGGGCAATCTCGGGCACTTGGGCAACCCTCGCCGACCTGTTAGGTTGACTGGGGAGGATGGGAGGCTATCCCGTCCTCTGATTTGGCCTTCCTTCAAAATAATCTCTGCAAAAGACGGCTGCTCCGTTTGGAGGGCCGTCTTTTTGGTATAAGAGGACGGAATGACTAACACGAAAGGTTCAACCATGCCCCAGATTGATGATGCCGAGCTGTTTGGCAATGCCGAGGATCAGCGCGCGTACGAGGACTTTTGCGCTAATCAGGAGGCGGTCGAGAAGTTCACGCTCGACAAGCCTGCGCTCATCTGCCGCTGGCGCATGTCCAACAAAAAGGTGCCCATGCTCAACCGTCACATCCGCGCGCTGTCCGAGCGCCTAGTGCAGGGCGAGCCGCTTACCCATAACATGCTCAGCTGGGCCAAGCAGCACGTTGAGTGGTCGCTTGCCGAGGGCGACTATACCGCCCACGACGGTGTGCTCATGCTGGTGATCGATGTCAACGGCAACGCCGCCATGACGGTGGGGGAGTACGAGCCGCTGGCCGACACCTCGGCCAAGGCGCTGCGTGCACGCTCTGCCGAGGCCCGCTCCGAGGCCGACGAGACCGGCGTGGCGCCCGAACTGCTCGCCGCCGTCAACAACGGCGAGCTGGCCTTTGTGGCGCCGGAGGACGAGTGCCTGTGCGGCACGGCAACGCTCATCGAGCAGCTGGCGCAGACCAAGGACATGCCGGTCGCACGCGTGGATATTCCCGCGCAGCTCAAGGGCGCGCTGTTCCTGGTGAGCGACGAGCACGGCGTGGTCCCCGCCAACGACGCCGACGCCGCCGAGGCAGACGCCGCCACGGTCGCCTTCTTCGCCGACGGCTACGAAAAGCTCCGCGCCCGCCGCTAAATGATTATTCTGGGACGGGGACTAAAAAATCATTTTGGTCCCCGCTCCCGTCGCGAGTGCGAGGCGGGCCAAACGCCACCGCTCGCGAACAGTTCTGTCACCTTGACGCCGCGCGCGGTGCACGCCTGCGGGTTCGCGGCCATAATGGTGGCAAGACAACCAAGAGGGGAGCGGAATCCATGGCGCTGATCTATATCGTTGAGGACGACGAGCCCATCCGTCGCGAGCTCACCGACATTCTGGCCCGTGCCGGGTTTGAGGTCGAGGCCTGCGAATCGTTCGAGCACGTCTCGCGCGACATCCTGGCCGCCGCACCCGATCTGGTGCTGCTCGACCTCACGCTTCCCGTCAAAGACGGCCAGCATATCTGCCACGAAGTCCGCCGCGAATCCGAGGTTCCCATCATCGTCCTCACGTCGCGTACGACCGAGATCGACGAGGTCATGTCCATGACGCTCGGTGCGGACGACTTTGTCCCCAAGCCCTACAGCGCCCGCGTGCTCGTGGCGCGCATCAATGCGCTGCTGCGGCGCACCACGGCGGCCGGCGAGCGCAGCACACTTGTCCACAAGGGGCTGGAGCTCGACCTCGCCCGCTCCGCGGTCACCAACACCGCAACCGGCGACAGCACCGAGCTCACCAAAAACGAGCTGCGAATCCTCTCTTTGCTCCTGAGCCGCGCGGGCAAGATCGTTTCGCGCTCGGCCATCATGCAGGACCTGTGGGACTCCGACGCCTTCGTGGATGACAACACGCTCACCGTCAATATCAACCGCCTGCGCTCCACGCTCGAAAAAATCGGCATCAAGGGGTATCTGACCACGCACCGCGGCCAGGGCTATTCGGTCTAGGGGCCGGCCATGTCGTTTGCCAAGTATTTTAAAGACGCGCTGCTTCCCGTCGCCGTGTGGACGTGCGGCGTGCTGCTGAGCTGCTTTGTGCTGACGGTTGCCGGGGCGCCCGTCTCCATCGTGATTGTGGCGGTCGGCGTGTCCTTTATCTTTGGCATGCTCGGCATTGTGATCGAGTATGCGCGCCGTCGTCGATTTTTGCATCAGCTGGAGCGGGCGGCCGAGGAGCTGGAAAGTCCCGCATGGGTGCAGGAGATGGTGCAGTGTCCGACCTATTCCGAGGGCGAGCTCGAGTACGAGGTCCTGCGTCGCGTGGGCAAGGCTGCTTGCGATGAGGTGGCGGAAGGCCGGCGCCAGACCGACGACTATCGCGACTATATCGAGAGCTGGGTCCACGAGGCCAAACTGCCGCTGGCGGCAGCACATCTGATTCTGGAAAACCTGGACGGCAGCGAAGACGACCTGTCACGCGTGGATGACCTGGGCCGCGAGCTGGCCCGCGTGGAGCGTTACATCGACCAGGCGCTCTACTATGCGCGCTCGGAAGTCGTGGAGCGCGACTACCTGATTCGCCGTTGGAGCCTCAAGGCCCTGGTGACGGGTGCCATCAAAGCCAACGCGCGTGAGCTCATCGCGGCGCACGTGGCGCCGGTGTGCGAGGACCTCGATTTTGAGGTCTTTACCGACGAGAAGTGGCTCGAGTTTATTCTGGGCCAACTCATTCAGAACAGTATTAAATATGCGCGCGAGGACGGTGCGAAGATCACGTTCTCGGGCGCGTTGCTGGACGAGGGGCTGGCGAGTGAGCGCATTGAGCTCACCGTTGCCGACAACGGCTGCGGTGTGAGCGCAGCCGACCTGCCCCGCGTGTTCGAGAAGGGCTTTACCGGCGACAACGGCCGCACGACCAAGCGCGCAACGGGCATCGGCCTCTACCTGGTGGCGCGCCTGTGCTCCAAGATGGGCATCGACGTCACCGCAGCATCGGAGCCGGGCGAAGGCTTCGTCGTAACCTTCGCTTTTTCAACGAACAAGTTCCAATATTTCGAGTAGCGCATGCGGCAGACGTCCGCCCAAACAAAAACGTGCCGCCCCAAACGGGGCGGCACGCCATCTTTTATCAGCCAACTCGCTGAAGTATGGTGACGAAGGCGCAAGGCCGGGAGGGGTTATCAAAGCCGACATCCCGCAGCCGCGAAGCGGCGAGGACGTCGGCGTGATAACCCCGCAGGCCTTGCGCCGACGGGAAGGAACCTACTTCACGACCAAAATGTCGCAGTCCGTATTGCGCAGCAGGAACGTCGAAATCGAACCCAGTAGCGCGTACTTGATCGAGGACAGGCCGCGGGCGCCGCAGAGCACCAGATCGGGCTTGACCACGTCGAGCATCTCGTCCTTGAGCGTCTCGCGAATGCGACCGGTGCGAATCATGACCTCGACCTCGGGAATGTCGGGATTGGCCTTGGCCTCCTCGAGCTGCTTGGCGATGGAGTTGTTAAAGGCCTCCTCCAGGCCGTTGACCAGGTCGACCGGATAGGAACCGGCGCTCTCGAGCGCGGTGGAGTCGATGACGTGGCCGATAATCAGCTTGGCGCCGTTGTTCGCGGCGACCTTGATGGCGCGTGCCAGCACAAAATCCTGCTGCTCAGTACCGTCGAGTGAAACAAATACCTTGGTGTAGCCCTCGTTCATGGTTTCCTCCTTGGTCTATCGCACGGGCGCGGGGCTCGTGCGTCGGGCGGGCGCGGGTGCGTTGACCGCCGGACACTTTACCTTGTTGCAGTTATACCCAAGGATTTCGGTTTGACCGCTCGCAATTCTGTGAACGGGCGAGTTTTTTGGTAAGGGTAGGCGCGGTCGCGCCGCCAACGGTTGATAATGGGACATCGCCCGCATCGTCCGCAGAACATCTACCGGCGGGTGTCTAACGAGGGGGTCCCTTTGGATATTATCGAGCTTCTAAAATCTGCCTTCATGGGCCTGGTCGAGGGCATCACCGAATGGCTGCCCGTCTCGTCGACGGGTCACATGATCTTGGTGGACGAGTTCGTCAAGATGAACGTGAGCGAGACGTTCTGGAATATGTTCCTGGTCGTGATTCAGCTCGGCGCCATTCTGGCCGTCTGCGTGCTGTTCTTCCATGAGCTCAATCCGTTCTCGCCCAGCAAGGGCAAGGAAGGCCGTCGCGACACGTGGGTGCTGTGGGGCAAGATTGTGCTCGGCTGCATTCCTGCGGCGGCGATCGGCCTGCCGCTCAACGACTGGATGGAGGAGCATTTCTATAACGCTCCCGTCGTGGCACTGGCGCTTATCGTCTACGGCGTGCTGTTCATCGTGATTGAAAATTGGCGTGCCCGCAAGCGCGAGGAGATGGCCGTTGCCGGTTCGTTTGGTTCGCGTGCTGTGGTGTCGGGTGGACGTCCTGCCGGTGCACACTTTGCGGCGCCTGCCGCGGCTGCCACTGAGGACGAGGGCGATGACGAGAATCTGGACTTTGGCTCCATTGCCACGCTCGAGGATTTGAGCTGGAAGACTGCGCTGGGCATCGGCTGCTTCCAGGTGCTTTCTCTGGTGCCTGGTACGTCTCGCTCCGGTTCCACCATCATCGGCGGCCTGCTTTTGGGCTGCACGCGTTCGGTGGCGTCCAAGTTCACGTTCTTCTTGGCCATCCCCGTTATGTTTGGCGCGAGCGCCCTCAAGCTGGTCAAGTACTTTATCAAGGGCGGTACCTTCGGCGCTAACGAGATCGCCATCTTGGGTGTGGGCTGCGTCGTGGCCTTTGTGGTCTCGCTCATCGCCATCAAATGGCTCATGGGCTTTGTCCGTCGTCACGACTTCAAGTGCTTCGGCGTCTACCGCATCATCCTGGGCATCGTAGTGCTCGCATACTTCTTCGTTCTGGAGCCTATGTTCGGCCTATAACTTAGTCGACGCTGCGCGGCGGCCAGAGCGACAACTTGTCATTCAAAAGGCAAGGCATGACCAGAAGGTCTATGCCTTGCCTTTTTCATGCCAATTTGTTCGCTCTGGCCGCCGCTCGCTGCTGTTGCCATGACATCGGCGGTTTCGTGATTGTCAATAGATTGGTGCAATGGGGTTACCCTGCTACCGCGTGTTCTGGCTTGCGGCTAAAGACGAGCTTGTCTACTACGGCCTGCAGCGACATGCGGCGGACGGTGTCGTAGGCTTCCTGCGTGCTGTACGCACAATGGGGCGTGACGATGCAGCGTGGGTGTGCGATCAGGGCCTGGTTGGGCGCGGTCTCGTCGGCGAGCACGTCGAGTGCGGCGCCGCAGATGCCGCGTGCACCGCCGCTGGCAATGCCCTCGTCCAGTGCGGCGACCAAGGCATCCTCATCCACGATGGGCCCGCGGGCCGTGTTGATCAAAAACGCCGAGGGTTTCATGAGCGCAAGTTCGCGCTTGCCAATCAGCTTCTCGGTCTCTGGAATCAGCGGGCAGTGAAGGCTAACGATATCGGAGGTGCCGAGCAGCTCGTCGAGCGTCTTGGCTTTGACGCAACCGGCGGCGGCAAGCTCTTCTGCGCTCTTGGTTGGCGCCCACACCAGTACCTTCATGCCGAGTGCCTGCGCGATGGGCGCGACGGCACGCGCGATGCTGCCAAAAAAGATCAGTCCCAACGTACGGCCTTGCGTGCGGTGCATGGTGTATCCACCCAGCGGATTCCAGACGCCATCACGCACGTCGCGGTTGAGCAACGTGACCTGTCGCATCAGGTCGAGCATCAGGGCAACGGTGTGCTGAGCGACATCGTCCGAGCAGTACCCGGGACAGTTAGTGACGGTGATGCCATGGGAGGCCAGACGATCCGCTGCCACATGGTTCAGGCCGATAGACATGCTCGAGACGATGCGCATGCCAGCGGCCGCCATGGCGTCGGCACATGCATCATCGACGGGGCCGAACTCGCCGACAAAGCCCTCGCAGCCTGCCAGTTGCTCGGCGGCGGGGCAGACATTGGGCTCATGCGCGCAGCCAACCAGCTCAATCTGGTCGCCACCTTCGATTGTGTCGAGCACCGCCTGGCCCGCTTCGGTCGAACCATCGACCATGTAATAGAGCACCCTATGCTTCACAACAGCCCTCCTGCCATATGGGAATGGGGTAGAAGTGGTAGATATTCTATCCCCTC
Source organism: uncultured Collinsella sp. (assembly GCA_934654605.1). Taxonomy (GTDB): domain Bacteria; phylum Actinomycetota; class Coriobacteriia; order Coriobacteriales; family Coriobacteriaceae; genus Collinsella. The sequence goes on from CAKUGH010000007.1 coordinate 46,439, forward strand.
GAGCCAATTGAAGTTGCGGTGGAATAGTTCCTGTTTAGGGGCCAGAAGGCCGTTTGGAGGAACTATTTCACCGCAACTTATTTGGGGGTGCTTGGGTGGTGGCCGTGCGCGGAGTCGTGGTGTGATTTGCGTCGGTGTCCGCGCGGCTCGGTATACTGGTACGGCTCAAACTATGGCGCTGCCCGCAGGCGCGCCGTCCGTCAGATGAGGAGTCGCCCATGACCCAGCCCCTGCCCTGGGAAAAGAACACTGCCGCGCCCGTGCCGCCCGCGCCGGAACCCGTGCCGCTCGATGCGTACACCGCCCCCGCCGCGCCGGAACCCGAGCTCGTTCCGCTCGACATCTACGACGCCCCGGCTCCGGCACCCAAGCCCGCCAAGCCGCTCGTCGATATCGATAGCCTTAATCCCGCCCAGCGCGAGGCGGTCCTGACCACCGAGGGCCCGCTGCTGGTCCTCGCCGGCGCCGGCTCGGGCAAGACCCGCGTCCTGACCTTCCGCATCGCGCATATGCTTGGCGACCTGGGCGTTAAGCCCTGGCAGGTCCTGGCCATCACGTTTACCAACAAGGCCGCGGCCGAGATGCGCGAGCGTCTGGCGGCGCTCATCCCCAACGGCACCCGCGGCATGTGGGTGTGCACCTTCCACGCCATGTGCGTGCGCATGCTGCGCGAGGACGCCGACCTGCTGGGCTACACCGGCCAGTTCACCATCTACGATGACGACGACTCCAAGCGCATGGTGCGCGACATTATGCAGGCGCTCGGCATCGAGCAAAAGCAGTTCCCCATCAATATGATCCGCAGCAAGATCAGCTCGGCCAAAAACGCCATGATCGGGCCCGAGGACATGCTCAAATCCGCCGACAGTCCCAACGACAAAAAGGCCGCGCAGGTCTATATGGAGCTGGAGCGCCGCCTGCGCGCCGCCAACGCCATGGACTTCGACGACCTACTCGTGCGCACGCTCGAGCTGCTGCGCACCCGCCCCGAGGTACTCGACAAGTACCAGGAGCGCTTCCGCTACATTAGCGTCGACGAGTATCAGGACACCAACCACGTCCAGTACGAGATCGCCAACCTGCTGGCCGCCAAGTACCAAAACCTCATGGTCGTGGGCGACGACGACCAGTCCATTTACAGCTGGCGCGGTGCCGACATCACCAACATCCTAGATTTCGAGAAGGACTTTAAAAACTGTAAGACCGTCAAGCTGGAGCAGAACTACCGCTCCACGGGTCATATCCTGAGCGCCGCGAACGCCGTGGTGCGCCATAACTCGCAGCGCAAGGACAAGCGCCTGTTCACGGCCGAGGGCGACGGCGAGAAGATCCAGGCTTTCCAGGCGAGCGACGAGCGCGACGAGGGTCGCTGGATTGCCGGCGAGATCGAAAAACTGCACTCCAAGGGCACGAGCTACGACGACATCGCCGTGTTCTACCGCACCAACGCGCAGTCGCGTATCCTCGAAGATATGTTCCTGCGCGCGGGCGTGCCCTACAAGATCGTGGGCGGCACGCGATTCTTCGACCGTGCCGAGATCCGCGACGTCATGGCCTACCTCAAGATGATCGTGAACCCGGCAGACGAGATGAGCGTCAAGCGCGTCATCAACACGCCGCGTCGTGGCATCGGCTCCACCTCGATCCAAAAGATCGAGCAGCTGGCGCGCGACAACCGTTGCTCGTTCTTCCAAGCTTGCGAGATCGCGTGCGCCGAGACGGGCATGTTTAGTGCCAAGGTCCGCAATGGCCTGTCGAGCTTTGTGTCGCTGGTGCGTGAGGGCCGCCGCATGGACGGCGAGCTCAAGGACGTCGTCGAGATGATCGTCGACAAGACGGGCCTGCTGCAGGCGTTCCGCGCCGAGGGCACCATGGAGTCCGAGAGCCGCGCCGAGAACATCCAGGAATTCCTAGGCGTTGCAGCCGAATTTGAGGAGACGCACGAGGATATCGAGGGCACGCTCGAGAGCCTGGAAGAGCTGCGTGCGGCTGGCGTTGCCGATGTGCCGGCCGGTGCCGAGCCCGAGCCCGTCGTGGTGAGCGCCCCGGCGCCCGAGCCCGGCCCGTCCGCGCCCGCGTCTTCGTTTGAGGCGCTGGTCGGCGCTCGCGATGCCGCTGGCTCCAATCCGCTCGATAGCCTGGCCGCTCCGGCGCTCTCGCCGCAGGATGCCTTGGCCGCCGCCATCGCGGGCAACGCCTATGCCGCGCCGACGGAGCTGCCGGCCGGTGCTGTGCATGCTGACGAGATTGAGCGCACCTACGGCCCGCTCACCTGCAAGGCACTGCCCGCCCTCATGGAGTGGCTGGCCCTGCGCTCCGATCTGGACTCCCTGGCCGGCGAGACGCATGCCATCACCATGATGACCATCCACTCCGCCAAGGGCCTGGAGTTCCCGGCGGTGTTCGTAGCCGGCATGGAGGAGGGCATCTTCCCGCACGTGCACGACTTTGGCGGCAGCGATGACCCGGGCAAGCTCGAGGAGGAGCGTCGCCTGGCCTACGTTGCCATCACGCGTGCCCGTAAGCGCCTGTTCCTGACCTATGCGGCCACGCGTCGCACCTACGGCTCGACCTCTGCCAATCCGCGCTCGCGCTTTCTCAACGAGATTCCGTTTGAGGATATCGAGTTTAGCGGCATCGGTTCTGCCGGTTTTGAGGGCACGGGCTGGGAGAAGCGCGGCGACCGTCACGGCACCTTTGGATCGGGCATGGGCTCGGATATGTACGGCGGCAAGGTGTTCGGTTCGCATACGCGCTCGACCGGCGGTTCCGGTTCGCGCGGCGGATCGAGCTTCGACGATTTCTTTGGCGGCAGCAGTTATGGGACCGAGCGCCATCGTGGGGTCTCGCCCGACGCCGGCCGTGTTGCCTCGACCTTTGGCTCGGGCGCGCCGCGAGCCAAAAAGTCCTCGTCCAAGGTGTCCCCGACGGTGGAGCGCAAGGTCGATCGCGCCAGCGCATCGCAGGACTTTGCCGCGGGCGATACCGTGAGCCACAAGACCTTTGGCACGGGTACCGTGATCTCGGTCGTCGGAGACATGATCGAGGTCCAATTCGAAAAGACCGGCCAGACCAAAAAGCTTATGAAGGGTTTTGCTCCGATCGTTAAGCTGTCGTAGTCCCGGCGGACCTGGGCGGGCGTATGGGGCAACATCGCCTGCTCGGGCAGTCCTGCGCAAGACGGAGAGCACATTAAGTGCTCTCCTTTGCGTGCGGAACTCGCGATCGATGTTGCCCCATACGCCCGCCCAGGTCCTTAGGTAACGTTGCTGGACGAGCGTTGCTCTGCTCGTTCGCTTTTTGATCTGGAGAACCGGGTGGGCTGATTGATAGACATGACAAGGGGCTCCCCCGTTGAAGAACGGGGGAGCCCCTTGTTGCGTTTTGGGTTGTTGTTGCGGTCTAGAGGTGGCTGATGATCAGCTCCATGGTGCCCTCGAGTTCAATCTTGTCCACGGTGCTGGGCGCCAGTAGATGGCTTCCCTTGTGGACGGGGTCGCCGCAGACGGTGCCTTCGCCGTCGATGACCGACAGGCACATGAAGGGCCAGCGCTGCTCCAAGGTCTTGCTGCCGTCGACGCGCACGCGATCGACGGTGTAGCAGGGGTTGGACTCGAGCTCGGTTACGCCATCGACCTCGGGCGCGGTTACGGTACCGTCGGTCGGTGCCTGCGCGTTAAAGTTGATGCAATCCAGGCTCTGCTCAATGTGCAGCGGACGCAGCTTGCCGTCGGTGCCGGGGCGATTGTAGTCGTACAGACGATACGTCACATCGCTCGACTGCTGCGTCTCCAGAATCAGTGTGCCGGTCTTGATGGCGTGCACGGTACCGGAGTTAATCTGGAAAAAGTCGCCCTTGTGGATGGGCAGCACGTTGAGCATCTCGTCCCAGCGGCCGTCCTCGATCATCTGCGCGGCCTCGGCGCGGTCGTGTGCGCGCTGGCCGACGATGATCGTGGCGCCGGGCTCGCAATCCAGAACGTACCAGCACTCGGTCTTGCCCAGGCTACCGTTCTCGTGCTCGGCGGCGTACTCGTCGTTGGGGTGGATCTGGATCGAAAGGTCGTCCTTGGCGTCCAGAATCTTAATGAGTAGCGGGAACTCCTTGCCCTCGCAGTTGCCAAAGAGCTCGCGGTGCTCGGCCCACAGCCACGACAACGTGTGACCGGCGTACGGGCCCTCCGCAATCTGGCAGTCGCCGTTGGGATGGGCCGAGATGGCCCAGCACTCACCGATGGGACCCTCGGGAATGTCGTAGCCAAACAC
>CAKUGH010000008.1 GCA_934654605.1 uncultured Collinsella sp.
AGCTACACCCACCGTGTCCTGTGCGCTTCGCGCTCGACTATTATTGCAAGGAACGCCACGCGATGCAAGCCCCAATTATCAAGAATTTTGAAAAGAGTTTTTCGAGCGCGTTTCGAGCAATTCCCACCGGTTTCATAGGAGTAAACTTGCCCCACTGCAAATGCTCGAAAGGACCGGCATGAAAGAACTCTCCAATCGCACGGCAACGTTTACCGATTCGGTCATCCGCCGCATGACGCGCATCTCCAACAAGTACGGTGCCGTCAACCTCTCGCAGGGCTTCCCTGACTTCGATCCCCCGGCGCAGCTGCTCGAGAGCCTTAGCACCATCGCGACCGACCCCAAGCCGCTCTATCACCAGTACTCCATCACGTGGGGCTCGCAGGCCATGCGTGAGGCGCTCGCGGCCAAGCAGGAGCACTTTATGGGTATGCCGATCAACCCCAACGAGAACATCGTGGTCACCTGCGGCTCCACTGAGGCCATGATGGCCGCCATGATGACGGTCACGAACCCCGACGACAAGGTCGTCATCTTCTCGCCGTTTTATGAGAACTACGGCGCCGACACTATCCTCTCGGGCGCCGAGCCCATCTATGTGCCGCTCAACCCGCCCACGTTCGACTTCGATCGCGAGGTCCTCGAGGCGGCCTTCCGCGACAACGACCCCAAGGCTATCGTCCTGTGCAACCCGTCCAACCCCTGCGGCAAGGTCTTTACGCGCGAGGAGCTCACCTTTATCGCCGACCTGTGCAAAAAGTACGACGCCTACTGCATCACCGACGAAGTCTACGAGCACATCGTCTACACGCCCCACGAGCACGTCTATATGGCTACGCTACCCGACATGTTCGAGCGCACCATCAGCTGCAGCTCGCTGTCCAAGACCTACTCCATCACCGGTTGGCGCCTGGGCTACACCATCGCGCCCGCCGAGATCACCGAACGCATCAAAAAGGTCCACGACTTCCTCACGGTAGGCGCCGCCGCTCCCCTGCAAGAGGCCGTCGTCACCGCGCTCAACTTCGACGACAGCTATTACCAGGAGGTCCTCGGCCTCTACACCGCCAAGCGCGACCTGTTCTGCCAGGGACTCGACAACATCGGCCTCACGCACAACGTGCCGCAGGGCGCTTACTACGTCATGATGGATATCTCAGAGTTTGGCTACGACAGCGACCTCGACTTCTGCGAGGACCTGGCCTCAAAGGTGGGCGTGGGCGCCGTTCCTGGCTCGAGCTTCTTCCGCGAGCCCGTCAACCATCTGATCCGCTTCCACTTTGCCAAACGTGACGAAACGCTCAACGCCGCGTTGGAGAACCTCAAGTCACTGCGTGATAAAATCAAGCCGCGCGGGTAAGGACTGCCCAGCAACTAAAGGCACCAAAGAGACCTCGCGAACCCGTTGGGCTTCGAGGTCTCTTTTTTATAGCGCTTTCTTAATTATTTTAGAGCGCTATACTTTAGAGGTGGATCAACTCGTCCCGGAGAGAGGAACACTATGGCAGGGCAACAGCTTATCGGAGCACTCGAGGCCGGCGGCACCAAGATGGTGTGCGCCACGGGCTATGCGGACGGCACGGTCCTCGAACGCGAGCAGATTGCGACCACGACCCCGCAGGAGACCGTCGAGGCCGTCAACGCATGGTTTGCAGACAAGGGCATCGCCGCCCTGGGCATCGGCGCCTTTGGCCCCACCGCGGTCAACCTCGCCTCGCCCCAGTACGGCAAGATCTTGGAGACGCCCAAGACCGCATGGCGCTACTTTGACCTGCTGGGCACCATCCAAAACGAGCTCAACGTCCCCTGCGGCTACGACACCGATGTCAACGTCGCCTGCCTGGGCGAGGTCACCTTTGGCTGCGCGCAGGGCCTCACCGACGTGGTGTACCTGACGATCGGTACCGGCGTGGGCGCCGGCGTCCTCTCTGGTGGCCAGCTCGTTCATGGCATGATGCACCCCGAGGCCGGGCACATCCTGGTCACACGCGACCCGCGCGACACCATCGGCGAGCACAGCGCCTGCCCCTTCCACGACAACTGTCTGGAGGGCCTCATCGCCGGCCCTAGCGTCAAAAAGCGCTGGGGCGGTAAGTCCGCCGGCGAGATGGCCGACGACCCGGAGGCCATGGACCTGCTTGCCGGCTATCTGGCACAGGCGCTCATGACCTACACGCTGTGCTATGCGCCGCAGAAGATCATCATCGGCGGTGGCGTGGCCGACCACACCCCCATCGTGCCGCTCGCCCGCAAAAAGTGCGCCGAGATGCTCAACGGCTACATCGTCACGCCCGAGGTCAACGATATCGACACCTACATCGTCAACAACAGCCTCGAGGGCAAGCAGGGCATCATGGGCTGCCTCGCCCTGGGTGCCGCCGCGCTTCAGCAGTAGACGCGCCAATGGGGGCGCCATGGCACAAGGAAAGCCAGCCTACGGGATAGCGCCGCCACGCCCCGAATAAGCCCTCATATTAAGAAAGGCCGCCTAGGACCAAGCAATGTGTCCTAGGCGGCCTTTTTGGCACATATGAGCGATCGTAGAAGATATCTGAGCACGACACCCGTCGTCGCCCCGCACGCATCGATCATCACGTCGGTGATCATGCCGGCACGCCCCGGCACAAAGAGCTGAATCGTCTCGTCAATCGAGGGAATCAGCAGCAGGAACACGGCGGTGGGGAGCAGTACGTCAAAAGTGCGAAGGCCCTCGATATCGAAAGCGTGCGTCGCCAGAATGCCGAGCACCATGTACTCGGTAAAATGCGCGCATTTGCGTACGACGAAATTAGTTACCCACTCATACGGGAGCCCCATGCCGCGCAGAAAGCCGCGAACGGCCTCCATAATCGACAGGCTCAGCGAGCCGGACCCCGTACCGGGAACCATCGAATTGCCCCAAATGAGCAACACCATAAGGCAGGTCACGACTGCCCATTTTCGATCGAGTTTAAGCATGCAGAAGCTATGCCTCCGCGCAGAGCGGCTCAAAGCTGGCGGTGCCACCCTCGATAACGCTCAGATAGGCACGGCCCGTACGCCTCACCGCCGCAGACTGCAGGCGGTCGATCTCTTCCTCGAGAATCTGATTGACGCGCTCGTGACGGCGGTTCTCCATAATGCCGGCGGCGATGGCCTCGGCGCGCTCGATACCCTCGCGCGAGATGCGAGCAGTGTCCTCGGGGAACACGGCGCTGTGGCGGCCAACGTAAGTGGGGGCCGCGGGCTGAGGAGCGGGCGTAAACACCGGAGCTGCAACGGGAGCAGGTTCGACGACCTCGTCCAAAATGGCGGCAGCGGCGGCCCACATGCCCTCGTGGCCCGAGTAATCGGCCATGGGGACGTCTTCCTCGGAGGCTGCAGCGGCAGGCTCGTCGACTGCGGCAGGCTGGGACGCGGAAGCCGGGGCATCTGCCGGAGCAGCCACCACATACGGCATGTCGTTCGAGATGACCGGCTCGTCGAGGTCATCGAGATCGACGGCCACGGCAGAAGCATCGCTGATGATCGGCATGTTAGCGATATTGGTATTGTACGGTACAGCACCTGCCGCCTGCTGCTGTGCGGGAGCGCCCCACAGCGAGCTCTCGGCAGCGCGGCGAGCGGCGATGGTCTCCTCGTCGACGGCCAGTGGCTCGTCGGCGTAAGGGTCGACGACGGCGGCAGCCGGGGTCACGGGCACGGCGGTGTCATAGGTAACGGATTGAGCCGTGGCAGCATTGTTGGCGGCATTGGCGACGAGCGCCACGAAGGCAGCGGTGCTGCCTGCAGGGGCGGCATGAGAGCCCGAGACGGCGCGTGCCGCGGCAGCGATATCGTCACGGTTGTAAGAGCCGGTCTGTCCGCCGTAGGTGAGCTCGTCGATAGCGACCTGGTAGACATCGCGCGAGCGCGCGGGGTCGCAGCTGACCGGCGAATCCTCGTCGAGCATGCTGTCGATCATAGACCAGGCCTCGGCCTCGCTCATGGCATCCGCGGCGCGAGCAATAGTCGGAACGCCATCATCGGCGTGGAGGCGCTGGAAGGCGCCGGTCAGACCGGAGAAGACCGAAGAAGGCTGAGCGACATTGGGCCGTGCGGCCTGAGGCTGAGCGACATTGGGCCGTGCGGCCTGAGGCTGAGCGGCATTGGGCTGTACGGCAGCGGCGGCGGTCTGAGGGGCAGCCCACTGCTGCTGAGCGGGCATCGAGGCGGTCTGGAACTCATTTTGATACTGGTTGACGTTCGCAGCCCCACCCATGGCGTCGGGTTGGAACAGGCGCTCGGCATGCTGCGCGCGATATTCAGAAATGCCGAGCGAGGCGGCATAGATACCCACGCCCGCCACCGCACCCACGGCAAAGGGAACAGCGCCCGCGACAACCGTCTCGTTCACCGACGAAAACGGCAGCGTGGCAGCATACATCACCACAGGAGCGGCAAGGCCGATTCCGCAGGAAAGTCCAGCAAGGACTGCTCGTTGTGTTGCATCAGAAGAAGCCATGAGCTCTCCCCATCTTCCAGCACCAAAATCGCATCATTCAGTTGGCTGCGCGAGAGAAGATGAAGCGGGGCTATGCCCCAAAGCAACGGTATATGGTTCGTTTCATCTGCGTTTTCCGTCGCGAAGCTTAACAGCTATTATGCGAAACCCCCTTGGGGATTGCAAGCGACGAAGCGGGATTGAAACGGGAAAATCGCTGCTCGTCGGTCGTGAGGTCAAAAATCGTTGGCAAACGGCTATACGAAAAGGGCCGGAATCTAACCCCCGGCCCTTCTGGCATGACTATGGTTGTTGTCGTGTTCGGCAGGCGACCTAGAACGTCTGCTCGTAGTCGCTGTGCTTTTTGGCCGAACGAACCAAGAACTCCTGGTTGGTATTGGTGCCCTTGAGGCCCTTGATAAACGACGCGGCCGCGCGTTCGGTATTGTTCATGCCGGCGAGGATGCGGCGCAGACCAAAGACAAACGGGCGCATCTGCTCGTCGACCAGCAGGTCCTCGTTGCGCGTGCCCGAGGCAACGGGATCGATGGCCGGGAAGATACGGCGGTCGGCCAGGTCACGGTCGAGCTTGAGCTCCATGTTGCCGGTGCCCTTGAACTCCTCAAAGATGACCTCGTCCATCTTGGAGCCGGTATCGATGAGGGCGGAGGCCAGGATGGTGAGCGAGCCGCCGTTCTCGATGTTGCGGGCAGCGCCCAAGAAACGCTTGGGCGGATACAGGGCCGCCGAATCGACGCCGCCCGACAGGATACGGCCCGAGGCGGGAGCGGCCAGGTTGTAGGCGCGGGCAAGGCGCGTGATGGAGTCGAGCACCACCACGACGTCGCCACCCAGCTCCACGATGCGTTTGGCACGCTCGATCACGAGCTCTGCCACGCGAGTATGGTTGTCGGCAGGCATATCGAAGGTCGAGGCAACGACCTCGCCCTTAATGGAGCGTTGCATATCGGTGACCTCTTCGGGGCGCTCGTCGACGAGCAGGCAGATGAGGTGCACCTCGGGATTGTTGATCGAGATAGACTGGCAGATCTTCTTGAGAATCGTGGTCTTGCCGGCCTTGGGAGGCGACACGATCAGGCCACGCTGGCCCTTGCCGATCGGCGACACAATATCGATGGCGCGACCGGTGATGGAATCCTTGCCGTGCTCCATGCGCAGCGGCTCATTGGGATAGACCGGGGTGAGGTCGCCAAACTTGGGACGGTTGCGGATCTGCTCGGGATCCCTGCCGTTGACGGTCGTGATCTTGGCGAGGCCGGCGCGCTTGTCACCGCCGCGCGAGGGACGCAGCGAGCCCTCGATCACGTCGCCCGTGCGCAGGCGTGCGGAGCGGATGAGGTATGCGGGGACAAAGGCGTCGTCGTTGGACTTCATGTAGCCGTGGGCATGGATGATACCGGAGCTGTCCGGGCGAATCTGCAGGATGCCCTTGATATCGCGGAAGCCCTCGGCCTTCGCGGCAGTGGTGTAAATCTCCTCGACGAGCTCAGCTTTCTTCTTGCCGGTCGTCTCGATCTCGAACTCCTTGGCCTTCTCGCGCAGCTCGGCGACCTTCATGGCCGCGAGCTCCTCGCGCGAAAGCGTGGGCTCGGTGGGAGCGGCGTTGCGCTCCTTGTTGCGCTGCTTGCGGTCGCGCTGGCGGTTGCGACGGTCGTTGTTGCGGTCATCCTTGCGCTCGTTGCGCTCATCGTTGCGCTTGTGCTGGCGACGGTTGGGGCGGGTGTTCTCTTCGGCCTCGGCGGACGCGGTGCCCTGGACTGCCGGGGTTGCGGCGTCGGTGTCGGCCGGGGCTTCGCCGTCGGCCTTGGTATCGCCATCGGCGTTGGACTCAGCGTCGGCCTGCTGCTCGGCGGCTTTACCCTTTGGAGACTTCTTGCGCGTGCGCTTGGGCTTCTCGCTCGCCGGCTGATCGGCGTTCTCGGTCTCGGGAGCGGCATCGGCGGTCGCCTCGGCGACCTCATTGACAGAATCCTCGGACGCGTCCTTTTTTGCATCCTTGGCCTTGGACGAGCGCTTAGCGGCCGTGCGGCGGCTGCGGCCGGGACGGACATCGGCGGGTTCGCCCTCAGCAGGCGCAGCGGTCTCGGTGGATGCTGCGTCCTGGGCCGGAGCGTCGGCGGCAGGCGCGGGCTCAGTAGTTGCTACTGCTGCCTGAGCTGCGGCAGCGGCAGCGGCGGCCTTCTCGGCCTCCAGGAAAGCCTTGGGCTTGCGGCCACGACGATGCGGTCGAAGGGCCGGATCGACGACAGGAGCCTCGCTGGCCTCGGAGGGCGCTGCAGAGCCAGAGGCCTGCGCGCTCTCCCCCGCTGCGGAACGAGCCGGAGCTTCGACGGCCTCAGGGGCCGCCTGCTCGGCATCCTGCTGCGACTTAGCTACCGTACGGCGACGCGCGCGCGGAGCCGGCCTCTCGGTCGGCTGCTCCGCGACAGGGGCCTCGGTGGCCGCAGGAGCCCCGGAGGCGACCGGAACTGCAAGCTCAGTCAGAGCCGCGGCCTCGCGCTCGGCAGCACGACGACGGGCGCGCACAACCTGGGCCTCGCTGATCTGCGCCAGCGCGCGGGCCTGCGCAACCTCGTCGGAAATCGGTGCGGAGGGATCGGCCGCAACGATGCGCTTGGCACGCGTCGTGCGCGTGGTGCGGCGCTTGGGCTTCGGGGCCTCCTCGCCATCCGCTGCCGACTTAGCAACGCGGCGCGTACGCTTGGGCTTTGCGGGCGCGGCATCCTCGCCAGCGGAAGAAGCAGCGGACGCGGCCTTCTCGGCTGCAGCGGGTGCTGGTGCCGGGGCAGCCTTGGGCGCCTCGTCGGCCGAAGTCTGAGCCGGTGCGGGCATCGCGACCTGGTCCGACGCAACCGGTGCAGTGGGAGCGGTTTGCGCCGTCGTTATTTCGTTTTCTTGCTGTTGATCAGACACAGTGTTTGCTCAACTTTCTTTTCAAGCCCTGTGATCACATGCTCCCTGCATATACCTTCAGGGCGGCTAAACAGTCTAGCTCCGTCAAAAAGCGACGGACATCATTGATCTGTATTGAGATGATTGCGTCAAATACGCAGCGTTAGTGTAACACAACCGCCGCCACCTGCAACTTAGTCATTGGGGACGTTCTTAAATGACTAGTCAAAAGAGACGCTCTTTACAAAGCCACGGGCGGCGGCATCCGCCTCTCATAAGTTGCGGTGAAATAGTTCCTCAAAAGCCCGGCAACCGTCCCAACCAGGAACTATTCCACCGCAACTTAGATGGAGAAGGCATGTTTCTCCTCAAGCACCATAGATGTGACGCAACCGAAGAGCAAGATTGTCGCCCTCGAGATCGGCTCGCCACAAAACGCGCCCATCTACTACGTTTGACCCGGGACCCCAGACCATACCATCGATTTTCCTAAAATCGCAAGCCCGCTACCTGCGGTTTTAATATCGCGCCTTTCGGCATGGATCGGGGTATGCGACTAAACGTAGTAAATGCGCCCGATTCGTGGCGGACGGTTTCGTACCGCTCTCCCACGGGACAAAAATGATCCGATTTCCTCCGTCCCCAAGGGATCATTTTCAAAACTATGTCGGTTTACGGGGACAGAACGACGCAAGCCAACCATACCTTACAATTCGACAAGCCGTCTACCTGCGGTTTCATTTTCACTGCTGTCGCTATAGTCGCCAATCAGCGATTCAACCCCGTAAACCGGTATAGTTGCATTTTTGTAGCATTTTCCAACACGTCAAAAAGCCCCGCCAAACACAAAAAACCCGACCTCCGCATGGGAGATCGGGCTTATAAGGCTCAACTAAGCCGAACCTACTCGGTCAAACGACCCGTAGATTACATCTGCTCGGGTGCGGAAACGCCAACGAGGGTGAGCACCAGGGCGAGCGTCACGCGGACAGCGTCGCAAGCGGCCAGACGGGCGCGCGAGAGCTCGGGGTCGACGGGACGGCCCTCGCTCGGCAGAACCTGGCAGGCAGCGTAGAAGCTGTGGAAGTCGCCGGCGAGCTCCTCGGCAAAGTGCGTCAGACGGAACGGGGCACGGTCGCGAGCGCAGCTACCGATGAGGTCGGTGAGCTCGTTGAGCTTACGGGAAAGAGCGAGCTCGGTCGGGTCGGTCAGCAGCGAGTAATCGACGTTCTCGCCAATGGCCTTCGCGGCGACGGCCTTCATGCCCATCTCGGCAGCCTGCTCGGCGGTAACGTCTGCGGCACGGCGCAGGATGGAGCACACGCGGGCGTGAGCATACTGCACGTAGTAGACCGGGTTGGAGTTGTCGCGCTTCTTAACGGCCTCAATGTCGAAGTCGACCATCTGGTTGGAGCTCTTGGAGATGAGCGTGTAGCGAGCGGCGTCGGAGCCGACCTCGTCAACGAGCTCCTGCAGGGTCACCATGGTGCCCTTACGCTTGGACATACGGACGGGCTTGCCGTTGCGCAGCAGGTTGACGAGCTGGCCCAGCAGAACCTCGAACTTGCCGGGGTAGCCGAGAGCGTCGCAGACGCAGCGGACGCGCTCGATATAGCCGTGGTGGTCGGCGCCCCAGATGTCGATGACGTGGTCGACGCGCTGGAACTTATCCCAGTGATAGGCAACGTCGGAAGCGAAGTAGGTGTACTCGCCGTCGGACTTGACCAGGACGCGGTCCTTGTCGTCGCCCAGATCGGTGGAACGGAACCACAGGGCGCCGTCCTTGGTGTAGAGGTAGCCCATCTTGTCGAGCTTCTCAAAAGCGCGGTCGACGGCGGAGGTGCCGGCAGTCTCGCCCTCGGTATCCTTCACGTACAGCGAGCGCTCGGAGTACCAGCGGTCAAAGTCGCAGTTGACGGCGTGGCAAAGGTCGCGCATGTTGTCGACCATCTTTACGTAGCCGCGCTCGCGGAAGCTCTCCATGCGCTCCTGCGGATCGGCGTCGACCCACTTGTCGCCGTCGGTGCGCCAGAACTCGGCGGCCTCGTCGATGATGTAATCGCCGCCGTAGGAGTCCTTGCCCAGAGTTTCGGCAAAGTTGTCCTGGTACGGATGGGTCTCGGGGTGCTCGTCGTTCTCGTCGGCAACGAAGGCATCGCGGTCGGCGATCAGAATCTTGTGAGCCTCATCGATATCCACGCCCTGCTTGGCGATGATGTCGGCAAGCTGCATGTAGCGCGTGCTGATGGAGTTGCCAAAGGTGTTCATCTGAGAGCCGTGGTCGTTGATGTAGAACTCACGCTGGATGTCGAAACCGGCGTGCTCCATAACGCGGCAGAGCGAATCGCCCAGAGCGGCCCAGCGGCCGTGGCCGATGTGCATAGGGCCGACGGGGTTGGCGGAGACGAACTCGACCTGGGTCTTCAGGCCGCCACCCACGTTGGACTTAGCGAAGTCCATGCCCTTCTCGCGGGCCTCGCCAAAGATGGCGTTCTTGACGGCGACGGAGAGGTAGAAGTTGATGAAGCCGGGGCCTGCGATCTCGACCTTCTCGATCGCGGGGTCCTCGGGCATATGGGCAACGACGGCCTCGGCGATCTTGCGCGGGGCGCAGTGAGCCAGCTTGGCGGACTTCAGGGCCATGGTGGAGGTCCACTCGCCATGAGAAGTGTCAGCCGGTCGCTCGATAGCGCAATCGTCAAGTTCAAATGCGGAAAGGTCGCCGGCCTCCTGGGCCGCAGCAAGCGCAGCGCGTACCAGCACTTCAATCTTCTCGGGCATAGATCCTCCTTGTGTTAAAGCCCCCGAGCTCTTGGTCACTCGTAGGGCAAAAGCCAGAGTTTGTAGCACTCTATCACAAGCGACGCGCACTGTCGTAGGGTAAAGCCAATCGATATTGCATATGCACAAAAATGACTACAGCGTATGCGTGGTTGCTCAAAGATGGCGGTCTGCCTGCAGATTATGCACGCGCTGGAACTGCATAAAGGCATGAATGAGCAACGCTTTTTATCGAATACTCTTACCTATCAGAGTTGTGTGCTTTTCCTGCATAAAGTGAAGGTTTTCGCACGTCAGCATGGTATTCTAGACATACGCAAATTCGTATAAGTTGGAGGTAGCATGTTCTCAATCGGTCAACACGTCATTCATCCGGGTCAGGGAGTCTGCACCGTCGTCGGTTTTAGGGACGACACGCCGCAGCCCATGCTGTTGCTCGAGACCAAGCAGGGACATGCACAGACGATCCTTATGTACCCCGTGGCGCAGGCCGATCGTTTGCACGCCGCCATCTCCCAGCAAGATGCCGAGCACCTGCTGAGTCACTACGACGAGCTCGAGTGCGACACCTTTACCGAGCGTAACAGCTCGCTCGAGGAGACACATTTTAAGCAGCAGCTTAAGCTGGGCGCACCCGAGACGGTCCGCGTGGCAAAGACCATGATGCGCCGCATTCGCCAGGCCGAGGAGGCCGGCAAAAAACCCAGCTCGTACTACATGCGCGTACTCAAAGAGGCAAAGCGCCGCTCCGTTGAGGAGTTTGCCGTGGCACTGGGCGTTACCGAGGAAGACGCCGAGGCCTGCCTGGCCCAAGCCGCCCTCAATTAACCTGCCAAAACCACCACAAAGGGGACAGGCACCTTTGTGGTGGTTTTCTTGTTCTAGTAGTATTCATTCTTAGCGATACCCACGAGCACAAGGAGTCTCTTATGGCAGAGCCGCTTACCGCTGGAATCACTCGCGACCGCGCGTTCGAACTGCTCAACGAGCACAACAAGGACCCGTTCCACATCACGCACGGCGAGACCGTTGAGGGCACCATGCGCTACTTTGCGCGCGAGTTCGACCCCGAGAACGAGGAGTTTTGGGGCATTGTCGGCCTGCTGCACGACCTGGATTGGGAGGAGCATGAGGACGACCCCATGAACCACACCATCTATGCGGCCGAAATCCTCGAGGGCGAGGGTGCGACTCCCGAGCTTATCCGCGCTATCCAGACGCACACGTCGGATTTCAACCCTTCGCTGCCCAAGCCCGAACTGCAGATGGAAAAGATCTTGTTTGCCTGCGACGAACTCACCGGCCTGATCGGCGCCGCCGTCATCATGCGTCCCAGCAAGAGCGTCATGGACTTTACGACCAAGTCGCTCAAGAAAAAGTTCAAGGACAAGCGCTTCGCCGCCGGTTGCTCGCGCGACGTGATTTCGCAGGGCGCCGAGATGTTGGGCTGGGAGCTCCCCGAACTCTTCGACCGCACCATCGCGGCCATGCAGTCCTTCGCCCCCGATCGCGACGCCTTCCAGGCCTAATTCGCCTCGCCAAAGCGCAAAAACCACCACAAAGGTCACCTTTGTGGTGGTTTTTGTTTGCCTCGGACGCTAGGGGCGGACCTGGCCGGTGCCGCGGAGTTTGTATTTGTAGGTGGTGAGGGCCTCGGCGGCAAAGGGCCCACGGGCGTGGAGCTTTTGGGTCGAGATGCCGATCTCGGCGCCCAGGCCAAACTCGCCTCCGTCGGTGAAGCGCGTGCTGGCGTTGGCGTACACGGCCGAGGCATCGATCGCATCCAGGAAGCGCTCGCAAGCGTCCTCGTCCTCGGCAACGATGGCCTCGGAGTGCATCGTGCCGTAGCGGTTGACGTGAGCGATGGCCTCATCCTCATCCGCCACGACCTTCACGCTCATCTCGAGCGCCAGATACTCGCGGCCCCAGTCCTCCTCGGTTGCAGCCGCGTAGTCGTCGCCCTCGACGAGCCCGGCGTCGGCACACGCAGCGCAGGCGGCCTCGTCACCGTGAATCAGTACGCCATGGTCATGCAGCACGGCAACGACTGCGGGCAGGAAGCGATCGGCAATGGCACGGTCGACCAGCAGCGACTCGGCAGCGTTGCACACGCCCACGCGCTGCGTCTTGGCGTTGACGATAATGTTGAGCGCCTTGTCAAAATCGGCGGATTCATGCACGTAGATATGGCAGTTGCCCGTGCCCGTCTCAATCACCGGCACCAGCGACTCGCGCACGCAGCGCTGGATCAGGCCCGCGCCGCCGCGCGGAATGAGCACGTCAACGATGCCGCGGAGCTTCATGAGCTCGCCGGTGGCCTCGCGATCGGTGGACTCAATCATCGAGACGGCCTCGCGCGGGAAGCCCTTGGCCTCGAGCGCATCAGCAAGAAGCTCGGAAATCATGGCACACGAGTGATAGGCCAGCGAACCGCCGCGCAGAATGCAGGCGTTGCCGGTGCGGATGCAGATGCCCGCGGCGTCGGCCGTCACGTTGGGGCGCGCCTCGTAGACCATGGCGACCAGGCCCAGCGGCACGCTCACGCGGGTGAGGTCCACGCCGCTCGCAAGCACGCGGTGGTCGAGCACACGACCGACAGGATCGGGCAGCTCGGCGAGTTTCTCCAGGCCGGCGGCCATGCCCTCGACGCGCTCGGGCGTCAGCAGCAGACGATCGAGCAAACCGGCCGAGGTGCCCGCATCGCGCGCGGCGGACATATCGAGCTCGTTGGCGGCGACGATGGAGTCGGCACCATCGCGCAGCGCCGCGGCCATGGCGCGCACGGCCTCCTGACGCTGCTCGTCGCTCGCCGTGGCAAGCGAGGCCGACGCTGCCTTGGCGGCAACAGCAAGATCGTGGACATACGTGGCTATATCGACCGACATGGGCGGCCCTTTCTCTTAGTAGTTTGCCCACCATGGTAGCCGATTTGTGCATGCCCTCGCGCGCGGCGGTAGAATTGGTCAACCCGAAACACCGCGACGAACGGAAGTACCGTATGGCCCTCATCACTTCGTACCACGTCCCCGGCCTGTATGTCGAGGATCACAGCATCGACGTCCCCTTGGATTGGCGCGGCCTTGAGCCGATGCTGCTGGCCGTCGGCAGCACTATGCGCCGCGGCGCCATGCCGGCGCCCATCGCCGGCGCGCCCGAGAGCATCAAGCTCTTCTACCGCGTGGTCTGCGCGCCCGACCGCATCAACGACGACCTGCCGCTGCTCCTGTTTTTGCAGGGCGGCCCCGGCGGCGAGAGCCCGCGTCCGCTGTCGCCCACGAGCGACGGATGGATCGAGGAAGCAGTCAAGCATTTCCGCGTCGTGCTGCCCGACCAGCGCGGCACGGGGCGCAGCAGCTGCGTGGACGGGCGCACGATCGCGGCTCTGGGCGAGCGCGCGACGGCCGCCGGTTCCGACGCGGTGCGCTCGCAGGCGGACTTCCTCAAGCGCCACCTCGCCAGCTCCATCGTGCGCGATTTTGAGTATCTGCGCCTGGTGGGCTTTGGTGGCAAGCCGTGGGTCACGCTCGGCCAGAGCTACGGCGGCTTTTTGACGCTGAGTTACCTGTCGCTCTTCCCCGAGGGCGTGGCGGCGAGCTTTACCTGCGGCGGCATCCCCCACGTCCCGGCGAGCGCCAGCGAGGTCTATGCGCACACATTCCCACGCATGGCAGCCAAGACACAGCAGTACTACGACCGCTACCCTGCCGACGTCGAGCGCGTGGCGGCTCTTGCCGATGCGCTCGAAGAGCAAAAGCCCGTGCTGCCCGACGGCTCGCCGATGACGGTCGAGCGCCTGCAGCTTATGGGCAGCGACTTTGGCATGAAGCCGAGCTTCGAGCGCATGCACTGGATTATCGATCACGCTTTTGTTGACGGCGACGGCACGCTGAGCTGCGGCGCCTCAGTGTCCGACAGCTTTTTGATGCGCGCATTCGAGCGCACCAACACGCGCACAAATCCGCTGTACTGGACGCTTCAGGAGTTCATCTACGCCGACGGCGATACCATGCCGATTCGCTGGGCCGCGGCCGAGGAGAAGGCCCATCGCGCCGAGTTCGACACGCTTGCGCGCCCGCTCATGTTTACCGGCGAGGCCATGTTCCCGTGGATGTTTGAGCAGATGCCCGAGCTCAAGCCCTTCAAGTCCGCGATGGACCTGCTGATGGAGGACACCAGCTGGGATAAGATCTACGACCCGCAGCGCCTGGCCTGCAACGAGGTGCCACTCCAGGCTGCAGTGTACTTCGATGACATGTACGTGGACTCGGGCATGCAGCTCGACACGCTCAGCCGCGTGGGCAACTCACACGCCTGGGTAACCAACGAGTTTGAGCACGACGGACTGCACGGCAGCGTGGTGTTTAAGCACCTCTTCGACGAAGCCCTCAACCGCGGAGACCTGAGCCGGATCTTCTAGCGTAGGAGTGTCCCCAGGTGCCGGCACATAAGGAACGTCCCCAAGTGCCACCCAAGTGCCGGTAACAGCAATATCGCAGGAAGAGGACAGAAAGCGAAAACGCCTCTAAGCGAGTGGCTTTAAATCGTAGGTCGAACAAAAGAAGCGAGCGCCGCCCAGAGCGAACAAGTTGGCATGAAAAAGGCGAGGCATAGACCTGATGGTCATGCCTCGCCTTTTGAATGACAAATTGTCGCTCTGGGCGGCGCGCAGCGTCGACCCGTTAGGCGAAGACGATCAAGTTATCTCGATGGATCGCAGGCTTCTCGGCCAGATCTGCGAGCAGGCGGTTGCTGGCAATCTGGTCCTGACGGCGGCCCGCTGCAAGCTCAAGCACGTCCGAATCAGCCTCGGCGATTCCGCGAGCGACGACCATACCGTTCGGATCGCACACGTCGAGCACATCGCCCTCGGCAAAATCTCCATCGACCTGGCGAATGCCCACCGCGAGCAGCGATGAGCCACGGCTGACCAGCGCCTTCGCGGCACCGTCGTCAACCGTTACCGAGCCATGTGCCTTGTCACCCAGCGCGATCCACAGCTTGCGGGGCGCAATATCCAGGCGCTCCGCCGGCGGGTCAAACAGCGTGCCCACGCTCTCGCCACGGGCCAGACGCACGAGCGCATCGGGCTCCTCGCCCGAGCAGATCACGCTCTGAATGCCGGCCGTCATCAAAATGCGGCTCGCGCGGATCTTGGTGATCATGCCGCCGGTTCCCACCGACGTCGAAGAATCGCCCGCCGAGGCAATGATCTTGGCATCAATCTTATGCACGACCGGGATAAACTCGGCCGTCGGGTCCTCGTGCGGATTGGCGGTGTAGAGGCCATCGATGTCCGAGAGCGTCACGCACAGATCCGCCGAAACCAAGCAGCTCACGAGGGCCGCGAGCGTATCGTTGTCGCCGAACTTGATCTCGTCGACGGTAACGGTGTCGTTTTCGTTGACGACCGGCACCACGCCGAGCTCCACGAGGCGCAGCAGGGCGTCGCGCGCGTGCAGGTAGGACGTACGGCGAGCCGTGTCGTGGCGCGTGAGCAGCACGAGCGAGGTGAGTAGGTCACGCGCATGGAACTCCTCGTCGTAGGCCGACGAGATGATGCACTGACCGGCCGAGGCGCATGCCTGCAGGCTCGGCAGATCGCCGACCGGCTTGCGGTCGAAGCCCAGTACGGGATAGCCACAGGCAATGGCGCCGGAGCTCACCACGACCAAGCGCCAGCCGAGCTTGCGCAGGGCCGCGGCCTGATCGGCCAGGCCACCGATAAACGCGCGGTTGACCTTGCCGTCGGCGCCCACCACCGTGGACGAGCCGATCTTTACCACCATCGTTTTATAAGAAATCGTCATACGTCAAACCAATCGAATGTCGAGCGTTCGGGCGAACGGGCGAGCGAGAAAATGATCCGTTTTCCTCCGTCCCCTTCGGATCACTTTGCCCAGGGGAAGGCCGAAGCCGCGACCATGTTCTTGCGCACGAGCTCGTCGCGCACCTGGGCCAGGCCCTGCTCCATGCCCACCACGTAGGTCTGCGGATACAGGAAGCGCTTGTAAGCGGCGTCCAGATGATCGAGCGCCCAGGCACAACGCTCGCGCGCGTCCTCGATGCTCTCGCGAGGAGCCACCGCGCTGCCGTCGCGCACGATCGGCACCAGCAGCTCACGATACTCGAGCTCGGACACATCGGTCACCAGCGCCGCATCGTTTACGGCCACAAGCGTGTTCCCGCGCGCGGCGCCCTCTCCCGCCAGATGGTCCTCGTCATAGATCATGTCGCAGACCGGGCCGCCAAAGCCGTCGTAATAGCGACGCACGCGCTGCACGCCGGGAATGGTGCGCTTGTAGGGCTGCTCGGAAAGCTTCACCACCGGCGTCCACGGATCCGCCTCGCTCGCGCGGCGGGCCGAAAGCTTGTACACGCCACCCAGCGCCGGCTGATCGTAGCAGGTCGCGAGCTTGGTGCCCACGCCAAAGCTGTCGATGGGCGCGCCCTGGTCGAGCAGCGACTGAATCGTATATTCGTCTAGGTCGTTGGAGACCGAGATCCCCACATAGGGTAGGCCCTCGGCATCAAAGCGGCCGCGAACATACTTGGAGAGTTTGGCCAAGTCGCCCGAATCAATACGGATGGCCGACAGGCGCTCGCCCGCCGCCTCCATCTCCTTGGCAACCGTAATGGCGTGCTCGCAGCCCTCTCGCACGTCGTACGTGTCGATGAGCAGCGTGCAGTTCTTGGGGCTCGACTTGGCAAACGCACGGAAGGCCTCGAGCTCGGAATCGAAGCTCATCACCCAGCTGTGCGCGTGCGTGCCAAAAACGGGAATGCCGTAGCGGCGCCCGGCAAGCACGTTGGACGTGGACGAGCAGCCCGCCACGTAGCTCGCGCGGGCAACCGCCAGGCCGCCATCGGGACCCTGGGCGCGGCGCAGGCCGAACTCGGCGACGGGGCGACCATCGGCCGCCAGCACCACGCGCGCCGTCTTGGTGGCGACGAGCGTCTGGAAGCCGACGATGTTGAGCAGCGCGGTCTCGAGCAGCTGGCACTCCAGCGCGGGGCCGGTGACGCGCACCATGGGCTCGCGCGGAAAAACAAGCTCGCCCTCGGGCACGGCGTCGATGTTCACGTGCGCACGGAAGTTGCGCAGGTAATCGAGGAACTCGGGCTTGAACATCGCGCCACCGGCCGGGGCCTCAAGCGACGCGAGGTAGTCGATATCCTCGGGCGTAAAGCGCAGGTTCTCGACCAGCTCGGGCAGCTCGGCGGTGCCGCACATGACGGCGTAGGCGCTGCCAAAGGGATGGTCGCGGTAAAACGCCGTAAAACAACCCTGCTCATTGGCCTTGCCGCTCTCCCACAGGCCCTGGGCCATAGTGAGCTCGTACAGATCGGTGAGCATTGCGATGTCGGTGGGATGCGAGATGTCGGTCAAAGCCATGGGGCGACCTTTCGGATGCGTTGTGCAGAGGTTGAGGGTTGGGCGAAGCGGGCGTGCGGGCGTGGCGCCCGGCGTGAATCGGCTAGCGCAGGCCCATGCTGGTCAGGATCGTGTAGACCATAAAGATGACAAACGCGATGAGGGCAAGGACGATGATGATCTTTTGAGCCGGGGCCATACCGGGAATCTCGTTCTCGCCCGTAGGCTCCTTGGAGGTGACCATGCGCTGGGCGAAGGTCATTTCGTCGCGGCTCAGCTTGGCCTCGGCGGGTTTGGGGCGAGCGGACTTTTTGGGCTGAGGCTTGGGCGCAGCGGGCTTGGGTGCAGGCTCGGGCTTGGGTGCAGGCTCGGGCTTGGGCGCGGGCTCGGGCTCGGATGCAACCTTCGCAGCGGCCTCCTCGGCCTTCGTGCGCTCGGCACGCAGGGCAGCCAGCTCCTCACGCTCGCGGCGGGCCTCTTCCTGGGCCTCGCGGCGGGCCTTCTCGGCGCGGAGCTCTTCCAACTCGGCGCGCTCCTCGGCAGACAGTGGTTGGGACTCAAGCTCGGCCATGGTACAGCCCTTTCTTTTTAAAAAAAGCCGCCGACACAATGTCAGCGGCTTATCAAATCCAAGGGTGGAGACGAAGGGAGTCGAACCCTCGGCCTCTGCCATGCGACGGCAGCGCTCTCCCAACTGAGCTACGTCCCCAGGACAAGTTGATATTTTACCTACGGCTCGCCAACTGTCAACGCCCAATACCCAGTCTTTTTGGGACGGGGCTGTTTTGACTACTTTTAGAGCAAGCAATTCTCTCGATGATTTTTCTGGGACGGGGATTAAAAAATCATCATGTACCGAATGATTTTTTAATCCCCGTCCCAGAAAAATCATCGGCGAACGCGTTACTTTGCGCTGGTGAGGACGCCAGTGGTGTCGAAGGCTGGAGTGAAGCTCTCGTCCACGGCGCCGCCCTCTTGCCAAAACATCGTCGTAAAACCCAAGTCGTCGGCATGGTCGAGCACCCGCTCGTACTCCTCGCGCGTCACGGCGCGCGCCAAGTCGCCGCCCTGCTCACGCATGAGCGCATTGGGCGTGTACTGGTTCATGACCGAGATCGGCACGTCGCCAACCGTCTGCCACACCAGGTCCAGCACGCGGCACGAATCATCCGCATGCCCCGGCAGCACCAGGTGGCGCACGATGATACCGCGCTTCATGAGCCCGTCGTCGTCCACCAGCTCTCCCCCGCGGCGCTCGATCTCGCGCGCCATCTGCGCCAAGCCCGACACGGCGACGCGCGGGTAGTCCTTAATATGAGAGAGCGACTGCGCAAGCCCCGCATCGGCATACTTAAAGTCGGTGAGCCACACATCCACCAGGTCGCCCAACGCGGCCACGGCACTCGCCCGCTCATAGCCACTCGTGTTGTAGACGATCGGAATGGCCAGCCCGCGCTCCCGTGCCGTGGCAATCGCGACCGGCAGCAGATGCGCATAATGCGTCGCCGTCACCAGGTTGATATTGTTGGCGCCCTGATCCTGCAGCTCCAGCATAATCTCGACCAGACGCTCGGGCGTAATCTCAAGACCGAAATTGCCCGTCGAGATCTCGTGGTTCTGACAGTAAACGCATTTGAGCGAACAGCCGCTAAAGAAGATCGTGCCCGAGCCGGCCTCGCCCGAGATGGGCGGCTCCTCCCACATATGGAGCGCCGCACGAGCGACCTTGAGCGTATCGTCGGCGCCGCACACGCCACGCGTGCCCTCATCGCGCGCCGCACCGCAACGGCGCGGACACAAATGACAGGCGGGTGAAAAAAGTTCGGTCAACGACGTCGACATGAAACCATGCTCCAAAACAACGATTCGGCAGCTCAAACGCAAAGGCTCGGATCGCGCAGGCGACTCCGTCCTCAAGGCGCCGTAATCGTCCGACACGATTTTTGTAATGTCAAGACTGGAATCGACAAAGTGCCGCTTTATGATGTAGGTATTCCGCCCCCCGCGGAGCAACTGGGTGAACCGTCGCGTTTATTTAGGGAGCCCACACAGTCGTACTTAGTACAGGTATCCTTCGTTGTTAAGGACGCTGGAACGGTCGATGAGGGCACCCACCTGTTTTAGGTGGGTTCATTTTCGTAACGTGGGGGGTGGTTTTCTTTTGCCGAAAATCATTACCACATCTCAATTACGTTCCGCCAGCATTCCGCAGGCAACATCCTGCCGACGGTGCAATATCTGGTAAGCGCGTGATTATCGACACGCGCAATTCCATACACCCCCTTTGGTCGAGTATCATGGTTCGGCTATGCCCTTTGTGCATGGCACCCTTTTTGACCCTTTCCTTCGACGCTTGGCGGTTTTAAATTCATGGCTTCATCCACGAGCTTCATACCGTACCTATGCGTGGCGGCCGCGGCCTTTATCACGACCTTCCTCACGGTGCCCCTGGTCAAGCGTCTGGCGATTAAGCTCGACGCCGTCGACTATCCCTCAAAGCGCCGTATCAACACCAAGCCCATTCCGCGCATGGGCGGCACGGCAGTCTTTTTGGGCCTCGTCGTGGCCTGCGTCGTGCAGATTCTGGGCACCTGGTACCTGGGCTGGCCGCCCGTTTTGGTGCCGCACCCGCGCCTGCACATCAGCTATCCCATGCTGGCGCTCTCCTTTACCGTGATCTATGCGACCGGCGCGATCGACGACGTCTTCCAGCTCAAGCCCAAGCAAAAGCTGGCCGGCCAAGTACTCGCCGCGCTCATCGCCTGCATCGGCGGCTTAAAGATCGGCGTCATCGTCAACCCGTTTGCCCCCGGCGAGATCATGCTCGGCTGGCTCGCCTACCCCATCACCGTGGTCTATCTGGTGGCGTTCACCAACATCATCAACCTCATCGACGGCCTCGACGGCCTGGCCACGGGCATTTGCGGCATCGCGTCGTTCACCATGTTCTCGGTCGCCGTACTCTCGGGCCGTATCGACGCCGCCGCGCTCTCCATCGCGCTCTTTGGCTCGTGCCTGGCCTTTCTGCGCTACAACTTCAACCCCGCCAGCATCTTCTTGGGCGACTCGGGATCGCTGCTGCTGGGCTTTGCGCTGGGCTCCATCTCGCTGCTCAACGTGAGCCGCACCGCCGCGCTCACCTCGCTCATCATCCCGCTCATCGTCGCCGGCGTGCCCATCATCGACACGTTCAGCGCCATCGTGCGCCGCAAACGCGCCCACATTAGCATCGGCCAGGCCGACAAGGGCCACATCCACCACCGCCTGATCCAAGAGGGCTACAACCAAAAGCAGGCCGTGCTGCTCATCTACGCCTGGTGCATCATGCTTTCGGCCGGCGCTGCCGCGATCAATCAGGTCGAGGTCCCCACGCGCGTACTCATTTTTACCGTGCTCGCCATTGGCTCGGCAGCCTTCGCAAAGCACCTGCACCTGTTTGAGCCTGTCCTGCGCCACCACTACAACAAGCGCACGCACGAAGACGAGCTGGTGACCCCCGACGACCCCGCCTTTAAGCAGGAGGAGCAGGCGGCCGAGGAACGCAAGGAGGAGCGCCACCACAGGCGCTAGGGTATATTGCCGAGGATGTGGCGCGTTGCCGCCGGCCGCGCGTCATCGCGCCACTCCCGTCGCATCACTCTCGGCTTACCAGCCCCTCGCCCACTTACGCCTCAACCCTTTCAATAAACGCGCTATCATCTTGACCAATTCGCATACGTTAGGAGCAATCATGCCAAACGAGAACAGCTACGAAGTCGCGCTGCAGAAGAGCAACGCCATTCGCGAGGGCCTGGCCAAGACGCCCGAGAAGTTCACCATGCTCACCGGCGACCGCCCGACCGGCCGCCTGCACCTGGGCCACTACTTCGGCACCCTCAAGGGCCGCGTGGAGCTGCAGAACATGGGCGCCAAGACCAACGTGCTCATCGCCGACTATCAGGTCATCACCGACCGCGACACCACCGAGCACATCCAGGACAACGTGTACAACATGGTCATGGACTACCTCGCCTGCGGCATCGACCCCGACAAGACCATGATCTACGCGCACTCAGCCGTGCCCGCGGCAAACCAGCTCATGCTGCCGTTCCTGTCGCTGGTGTCCGAGGCCGAGCTGGCGCGCAACCCCACGGTCAAGGCCGAGATGGAGGCCTCGGGCCACGAGCTCACCGGCCTTCTGCTCACCTACCCGGTGCACCAGGCCTGCGACATCCTGTTCTGCAAGGGCAACGTGGTGCCCGTCGGTCGCGACCAGCTGCCGCACATCGAGCTCACCCGCACCATCGCCCGCCGCTTTAACAACCGCTACGGCAAGGTGTTCCCCGAGGTCGACGCGCTGCTGTCCGAGACCCCGCTGCTGCCCGGCCTGGACGGTCGCAAGATGAGCAAGAGCTACGGCAACGCCATCAACATATCGATGACCGCCGAGGAGACGGCCAAGCGCATCAAGAAGAGCCAGACCGACTCCGAGCGCATGATCACGTTTGATCCCGAGAACCGCCCCGGCGTGTCCGGCCTGCTTTCGACGGCCGCCATTTGCACCGGCCGCTCCGAGGTCGAGATTGCCGAGGAGATCGGCATGGGCGGCTCCGGCCAGCTCAAGAAGTACGTGACCGAGGCCGTCAATGAGTACTTCGCCCCGATCCGCGAGCGTCGTCAGCGCTACGAGAACGACCTGGACTACGTGAAGGACGTGCTGCACGAAGGCAATCGTCGCGCCAACGAGATCGCCGAGCAGACCCTGGCCGAGGTTCAGGACGCCATGGGCATGGTGTACTAGCCGAGAACAATAAACAGCAGTCAAACAAAACCGCCGCGATGAGCACAATCCTCATTGCGGCGGTTTTGTTTTCTTCAGAGGTCGTTCGCCGAGGTATTCAGCCGCTCGGCAGAACCCCTAAGTCGCAAGCACCCTAAGACTATATTCTGTTAAGCAATGACGCCCTATTGTTTTAACATGCGGCAGCGTTTTACAGCAGAGCCGACCGACCGGAAGGAGCCCCATGAACTCAGTTGCGTTTTGTACATGCAGCGACCGGAAATGCCCGTTTAACCCTGTCAACCACGACAAGGGCTGCACGCCTTGTATCGCCAAGAATCTGCACGAGCACGAGACTCCAACGTGCCTGTTCAACGCGATTTCTCCCGATCGGCTTGAGGCCGATAAAGACGAGTGGTCGTGGCAAGCGTTCGCGCGACATGTAGAGGCGTATCTGGGAAGCAACAGCCCAAGAATCCCCGCGGGCGAAGAGGCGCCGCAGGGGCTTACAAAGATCGGTTGCTGCAAGCGGGACTAACAATCAAAGTTTGTGCCGCCCTAAGGCCAAACGTCGGCACCTCATTTTGGGATAACGAACCCGATGTTTTGTCCCATGATTACGGGAAAGCGCCCGCCGGCCATGGCAGCCGACGGGCGCTTTCCCGAAGTACACCGTTGAATCGCACAGAGGGGAGGAATGCGAATCAAACTCAACAGGGCAGACTTTTTCATCGCCTATTGTCTGCTCCGTTGCTGAAACCAATATAGTTCACCCTGGTTTACTTTTTAGTGGCAATAAGCGTCGCCACACCTTCTCCATAAGTTAACTCAGGTAAACTAAATCCACCACAAAGGGGACTGGTATCTTTGTGGTGGTTTTGACACGAACGAGCCGCTAGAGCCCTGCTGGCCAGCGACAGACGGCCAAGTCGACGTGCATGTCGTCCTTAAACGTCACGCCCTCCCCCAGCAAAAGTTCGCGCTGAGCATCGGGACCGTCAAAAGCAAAGCCCTCGCAAATGCGGCCATCGGCAAACACCACACGATGGCAGGGAATCTGACCAGGGCGCGGATTGCTGTGCAGCGCGTAGCCCACGTACCGCGCACTACCTGGACGACCGGCGAGCAGCGCCACCTGACCGTACGTGGCGACCATCCCCTCGGGAATCTGCTCGACCACCTCGTACACCCGCTCAAAAAAGCCCTCAGACGCCATTGCTCGCTCCCTTCCACCCGGAATAGCATAAACCACCACAAAAGTACCTGTCCCCTTTGTGGTGGTTTTGACCGGAAAGCTAGTTGGCGGGACGGAAGAAGGCTACGGCTACGGCGCCGGGGCCCACGTGGGTGCCGATGGTGGCACCGATGGTGTGGATGGACAGCTCGCCCTCGGCGTGTCCAGCCCACAGTGCCGCGCTGTCCTCGATATACTTCTTGAGCACGGCGTCCGAAAGACCCGTATAGCCAAGCGCCAGCGGCATGGAAAAGTCGATGCCGCCCGCCTTTTCGACCTTCTGGTTGAGCAGATTACGACCGTTCTTGGAACCGCGCGCCTTGCCCAGCTGCACGATCAGACCGTCCTCGACAGCTACCACGGGCTTTACGTTGAGCAGTGTACCCACGGTGCCGGCCGCAGCAGACAGACGACCGCCGCGCACCAGGTACTCAAGTGTCTCGAGCAGGCCGATAACCACCACGCGGTCGCGCACGGCCTCGACCGCTGCCGCGATCTGGGCCGCACTACGGCCCTCGTCCACCAGGCGCAGGGCATACTCGACCAGGACACGCTCGCCCAGGGTGACGTTATTGCTGTCCACCACGAACACGTCGCCGCCCGGCGCCTCGGCAAGTGCGGTACGGGCACTCTGATTGGTGCCCGAAAGCTTGGCGCCCACGGTAATAATCACTGCCTCGTCGCCGGCTTCACGCGCCTCGGCGATGGCCTGCGAAAAGGCGTACGGGTTGACCTGACCGGTCTTGGGCAGCTCATCGCGCTCCACGAGCATCTCGTAAAAGCGCTGGTGATCGATGTCGACGCCATCCATGTACACATCGGTTCCAAAGGTGACGGACAGCGGTAAAACGGAAAGCGCCGGGTGCTCAGCCGGCGACATATCGCTGGCGGAATCGGTAATAATGCGGACGGACATAGCGAATCCTTTCTTGCGCAGGTCTCGCGCAGGGAATTTTGACAACAATGTCCCGGCACGGCATGCGCGCTCAAACGGGACGATGCAGTTGTTGGCCGAAAGCTAGCGCCAGCGCGGCTCTAGATCTCGCGCAGGGTGTTGAGGATCGTGCGCAGCGACGCATACATCTGCTCGCGCTGCTCCACGCCCATGGCCTTGCCGGTGGTATCGAGCACCTCGCGAATGATGCGATCAGCCTCGCTCATGCTCTCGCCGCCCAGGGCAGTCAGGCGCACCGGAGCACGGTACTTGACGGCCGCATCACCCGAGTCGTCAACCTCGACGTAGCCGCCCTCCTCCAGATGAGCCAGTGTGCGCGAAACGGCGGCACGGGTAACGCCGGCCATGCGGGCGAGGTCGGCACCAGTCAGGCCGTCCTTGCTGCGCTCGAGATAGTACAGGCACATGACATCGGAGCCCTTAAGGCCGAGCCTTGCACCTTCGGACGTCTTGATGCGCTGAATCTCCTTGTAGAGGCCGCTGATCAGTCCGACAAAGTCCTCAAAACGTGTCTCGTCGTTCTGCTGCATGGTGACGACCGCCTTTCGCTTACATGATGCTAACGGGTAAACATCTTAGCCGCACAAGGCAACACCCGTACCCAAATATCCCATTTGTTAACCCATCAACATAAAAACCACCACAAAGGGGACAGGCACCTTTGTGGTGGTTTTGACCGGCGAACATGATCCGCAGGCGTCGCTACAGCTCCACACGGGGATTGTCGCGGGTCACAAGCGTCTTGACGACAACCGTCGCTCCCAGATAGCGCTCGAGCAGCCAGGCCAAGCGATCGATGGCGGCCTGACAGTCCCCCATCCGCTCAGGCTCCACGCACTCAATCGCCAGAAATGCGTCCGCCGAATCGTCGGACAGCGCCGTTCGAACGCCGTCGCGCCAGTTCCAGCAGCGGCACACGGCACCCGCATCGTCGATATAGGCAAGCTCACCGGGCAGCGTCGGATCATCCGCCTCCTCGCCAAGTGGCAAGAACGCGTCGCCGCCGTCGGTCACCGTCAGGCGCAGATTGCCCTCAATAGCATGCAAATCCTCACCGCCAACGGGCAGCGCATAAGTCAACGACACCGTGTTGTAGATATCCACCGCCGGTGTGATATGGCCGACCGGCTTGCCCTTGAGCAAGCGCTTGAGCAGGTTCTCAACTGAGCAACGCGCGCCCTTCTTGGTCTTGAACAGGCGATACGCCTCGCGCCATGCCTTAACCGGCGCATTCTCGCTGATGGTATCTCTGGTCAGATGGCGCTCCGCATCGATGTTGGCGCGGTCGAGCAGCGCGGCGATTGCATCCACGTCCTCCTGGGGAATCTGAGCCGCGGGCTTCATGCCCTTTACGACCACAACGCCGATAGCTGCCTGCGGAAACAGCTCCCAAAACGAATCCTCGGCAACGAAACTCTTCATATGTTCTCCCTTCATAGCGGACGCCCGAGCCCGGACACCTAAACAAAAAGCGCCCTTACGACGGCCACCTTCAAAGTCCTACGGTGCCGCCACAAGAGCGCTTACGCTGCCCCCATCCGGAGAAGGGGACGATATGTCAGGCGTATTGTAACCCGAGTCATCCGCCCAAGCAAAACCACCACAAAGGTGCCTGTCCCCTTTATGGTGGTTTTTGGTCTGAGGCGACGCTAGTGGCGGAGTCCCAACAGGCCGCGGCCGCGATGACGGGCGTCGGCGTGCACCTGAGCGTGCGGACCGGCGGCCTTGACGGACTCGGGCAGGTGCGAGTACTTCTTCTCGAAGTTCTCCTCGAACATCACGGCCAGGTTGTGCGCCGCCTCGTCGTAGCGCGCGGTGCTCTGCCAGTACTGGCGCGGCACCAGGATGCCGTCGGGCACGCCGTGGCACGTGGTGGGAATGTCGACGTTAAAGATATCGTCGTGGACGAACTCGCTGTCCTCGATGGTGCCGTCGAGGGCGCGCGCGACCAGAGCACGCGTGTAGGCCAGCTCAATACGATGGCCCACGCCGTAGCCGCCGCCAATCCAGCCGGTGTTGACCAGGTACACGCGCGTGCGGCCGTCGGCGATGCGCTCGCCGAGCATCTTGGCGTAGACCATGGGATCGAGCGGCATAAACGGCTCGCCAAACAGCGAGGAGAACGTGGGCGTGGGCTCGGAGACGCCGACCTCGGTGCCGGGAATCTTGGCGGTGAAGCCCGTCACAAAGTGATACATGGCGGCGTCGGCCGTCAGGCGCGAGATGGGCGGCAGCACGCCAAAGGCGTCGCAGGTCAAAAACAGCACGACGCTCGGAGTGGTGCCCATGCCCTTGGTCCACGCGTTGGGAATGTGCTCCACAGGGTAGGCCACGCGCGTGTTGTGCGTGACCGAGACGTCATCGTAGTTGGGCTTGCGGCACTCGTCGAGCACCACGTTTTCGCAGATGGCGCCAAAGCGGACGGCGTTAAAGATCTCGGGCTCGTGGAACGCGTCCAGGCCCTCACACTTGGCGTAGCAGCCGCCCTCGATGTTGAAGATGCCCATGTCGGACCAACCGTGCTCGTCGTCACCGATCAGCAGGCGCGTGGGGTTGGCCGAAAGCGTAGTCTTGCCGGTGCCGGACAGGCCAAAGAACACGGCGGTCTCATGCGTGACGGGGTCCATACTGGCCGAGCAATGCATGGGCAGTACGTCGTCCTCGACGGGCAGCAGGTAATTCATGACGCTGAAAATGGACTTTTTGATCTCGCCGGAGTAGCCGGTGCCGGCGACCAGAATCACGCGCTCCTGGAAGTTGATGACCACGGCGGCGCTGGAGTTGAGGCCTTTGATGGCGGGATCGCACTGGTAGCCCGGCGCGGCGAGCACGCAGAAGTCCGGCTCGCCGGTGCGTGCGATTTCACGGGCAAGCGGGCGGGCGAGCATCTGCTTGATAAAGAGCGCCTGGCTGGCACGCTCGCAGGCGACAAGCAGGCGACGTGTATGGTTGCGGTCGGCACCGGCCATGCCGCGGGTGACGAACACATCGCGCTCATTGAGATAGTCGACGATGCCAGCCTTAATGGCCTCGTAGCTCTCGACAGACAGCGGTCGGTTGACGGCGCCCCAGGCGATCTTATCGTGCACGTCGGGCGTGTCGACGATAAAACGGTCGTTGGGCGAACGACCGGTGCGCTCCCCCGTCTCGATCACGAGCGCGCCGTTGGAGGCCATACGGCCCTCTTCACGGCGGATGGCATATTCGACGAGCTCGGCCGCCGGCAGGTCGACCAGCAGGCGGGGCTGGTTCTCGGCGGGGTCTTCGACCAACGTAAGACCAAAGTTGGACAGTACTTCTGCAGGGGTAACACCAGGCATGGGGCCTCCTTTAAAAACGCGTCACGCGGGCGCGCGCTTTACTCACGTAGAGTTCGTTGTACCCGAAGTGCAAAAACGTTTTTGCGGCAAATACAGAGCATCCCGCCCAACGGTCAAAAATCGCAGGTAAGCGTAACCCGGCCTAGTCATCGGAGACGTTTTTAAACAACTAGTCGCTGGGGACGCTCTTGAACAGGCAACAGCCAAGGAATGCCCCCAGATCCCGGCACCTAGGGACGTTCCTAAAGTGCCGGCTATAGCGGCAGGCCTTGGCCGAGCATGGCTATGGCGCTCATGAGGACCAGCATGCCGGCAGCGTAGGGCAGGATGGCGCCAAGGAGCTCGGCGTCCTTGCCGCGCACGTGGACGGCGGCAAGGCCAATCGCGAGCGTCTGCGGCGAGATCATCTTGCCGGCGGCGACACCCAGGGCGTTCAGCGCGACCATCCAGTAGTCACTCACGCCCAGCGCCGTAGCGGCCTGGCTCTGGATGGGACCGAACAGCATGCCCGAGGACGTGCCCGAGCCGGTCACGAACGCTCCAACGGCACCGATCCACGGAGCCAGGATCGGGTACAGACCGCCGGCGACGGCAATGCAAAACGCGCTGATCGACGAGATCATGCCCGCATAGCCCATCACCTTGGCGCAGCCCAGAACCGAAAGCATCGTGATCACCGTCGGCATCATCTGCTTGACGGTCGCGGCCAGCACCTCGCCCATCAGGCGCGGCGAAGCGCCCTGAATCGCGCCGCCGGCAAACGCCGCCAGGAAAATCCAGACACCCGGCGTGTTGATCCAAGAAAACGTAAGCGTACCGGGGTTCTCGCCGCAATACACCTGCACGTGGCTCGCAAACGGCGCGAGCGCAGCGTGCACGGCGGGCACCAGGTTGGAGGTACCCAGCAGCAGCACAAAAATCAGGATGAAGCACGACCAGGCCGAAAGCGCCGACTTAACGGTAAGCTGCTCGCCGGCCTCGATATTCATATGGAAGCGCGCATCCAGGTGATCGGACTTCTCGGCGCGCATGGCAAGCGCGGCGGTCAGCGCAAGCGACACGATGGAGCCCACGACCACGGCAAGCTCGGGGCCCACAAACATGGCGACGACCAGGGCCGCGCCGACAAAGGACGCGCCAGAGAGCAGCGCGATACCGGCCACGCCATGCAGGCGCTCGCCCACACTCGCAACGTTGCCCTGATCGTCGGCCACGCGGCCCGCGACCAACACAATAAGCAGCGGCATGACTACAAAGAACGGCGCAAGCTGCAACAGCTGAACGGTCGCTAGGTGCAGGGAATCCAGGCCCACCAGGTCGGCAACGGACACCGTGGGAATGCCGATGGAGCCGTAAGGCGTGGGCACGCCGTTGGCCAGCAGGCAGATGAGCACGGCGGGGACGGCCTCAAAGCCCAAGCCCGCGAGCATGCCGGCGGGGATGGCGACAGCGGTACCAAAGCCGGCCATGCCCTCCATAAAGCCGCCGAAGCACCATGCCACGAGCAGCGCCAGCAGGCGGCGGTCGCTGCTGATGGAGGTGATCATGCTGCCGATCACGTCCATGGCGCCCGTGCGCACGCACAGGTTATACGTAAAGACCGCGGCGATAATCACCAGCACGATGGGCCACAGGGCCATCAAGAAGCCCTCGAGCGAGGCCGTAGCGATCTGCGCCGCCGGCAGGTGCCACCACGCAAAGGCGAGTACGCACGAAAGAACAAACGAGCCGATAGCGGCTTTCCATGCCGGCCATTTAAAGCACAGTAGCATCACGACAAGCCAAATGATCGGCACAAGAGCCAGCAAAAATGCGGCGACGTCCATGGGTAAAAGCTCCTTGGTACCGCGAAGGCGGCATCGGGGGGTCACAAAACCTCAACAGAATACCGCACGCTTACCGACAAATTGATGCCGCCCGCCGAATTTATTGAACAACCTGTTCAAAAACACGAATCGATACCTTCGCGGCTATACTAGAGCGCAGCAATAGAAAGGAACCGCCTTGAGCATCACGCCCCTCGATAGCATCCGCCGCGCCGTCGCCCGCCACAACGGCGTCGCCGACCCCACCGTATCGGGCGGCGGGGTCCACGGCCAGGGCGGTCGCATCGAGAACGGCCTGTTCCCCGCCTCGCACACCGCAGAGGAACTCGCGCGCATCCAGGAGCTGAGCCAGCGCAACGCCGGCGGTCCCGACAGCGGCCAGGCCACGCGCCGTCGCCGCGAGCGCGACCGCGAGCCGGGCCCCATCCGTCGCATGGTCAACGCCTGGTGGAACCGCCTGCTCGGAGCTGTCTACGGCGGCGGCTTCTCCACGCAAGAAGCCGAGTACGAAGATCACGCCACCCGTCGCGACTACCTTTGGAATACCATGGGCACCGCCGTATGGGGCATGGCGTTTCCGCTGCTCACCATTGTGTCGACGCAGCTCGTGGGCGCCGAGGAAGCCGGCAAGTTCTCCATCGCCTTTGTCACCGGTACGCTCATCATGATCGCGTGCAACTACGGCGTGCGCAACTTTCAGGTCTCGGACATCGACGAAAAGACGTCCTTTGCCTCCTACCAGCTCAACCGCTGGCTCTGCGGAGCGCTCGCGCTGGCATGCGGCCTGGTATACAGCAGCGCCCGCGGCTACGATGCGCAGATGGCCACGATCGGCCTGGGCGTCTACCTCTATAAGGTAATCGACGGCGTGGCGGACGTGTACGAGGGCCGCCTGCAGCAGGCCGACAAACTCTATTTGGCCGGCATAAGCCAAACGCTACGCTCCGTCGGCGTCATCGTCGTCTTTAGCGTGGCGCTGTTCCTTACGCGCAGCATGCCCATCGCGGCCATGGCCATGGGTGTCACCGCGATCGCCTCGCTCGTGCTGGTCACCGCCCCGCTCGCCCTGCTCGAGACCGAAAAATCGCGCCGCGTGAGTCTACGCGAGGTCGGTCATCTGTTTGTCCAGTGCGCCCCGCTCTTTGGCGCGCTGTTCCTGTTCAACCTGATCGAGAGCATGCCTAAGTTTGTGATGGAAGGCACGCTGGCCTACAAGTATCAGCTGTACTTTAATGCGCTGTTCTTTCCGGCGCAGGCTATTTTGCTGAGCATTGGATTTATCTATAAACCGCAGCTCCTGCGCCTGTCGAGCATTTGGGCGAACCCACGCAAGCGTCGCCGCTTTGACTTGATTATTGTTGCCGTTATGGCGCTGATTGTGGTTATTACCGGCGCATGCGCCGCATTTATGTCGGGCCCCGGCATCCCCATCATGAGCTTTATGTACGGCCTTAACTTTGAGCGCTACCGTACGCTGGCGCTGCTGATGGTTGTCGCCGGCGGCGTCACCGCGGCCATCG
Organism: uncultured Collinsella sp.; assembly: GCA_934654605.1. Taxonomy (GTDB): domain Bacteria; phylum Actinomycetota; class Coriobacteriia; order Coriobacteriales; family Coriobacteriaceae; genus Collinsella. The sequence continues at coordinate 31,143 of CAKUGH010000008.1, forward strand.
ACTTTATCTACGCCATCATCACGGTGCTGCGCCATGCCGGCGACGTCACCAAGATCTACCTGATCTGCTTCGCCGTGAGCGTGGTGCTGCCGGTGATCCTGATTAAGCTGCTGGGCCTGATGGGCGCCGTTGTGAGCTACCTGTCGATCATGGCGCTGCTGCTGGTACTGCTGATTATCGAATACGCCCACATCCGCCAACGCATCGAACGCGACCGCAACCCGTACGGGGCATAACCGGCACAATGGGGGTGGAAATCGCAGTCTAATACTTTTCCCGAGAAGTGAACGACCTTATTTTGACCCCCCGAAGCATCGACACTTTTTGGACTCTGTTTCCTGCGGGTTTACTAAGTTTTTCCTGCGGTTTTGCTGGCGAAAAATGCAGATGCTTCGGGGGTCCGTTTTCATTCGTTCACTTCTCTGGAAAAGTATTAGACCTCAATCCGTGGGGTGGGAGTGGTAGCTAATTTGGGATGGGGCTTTTTTAGCTACCCCGGCTGCCAATCGGCCAAACCGGCACCCTATCGGCCGAGGCAGCTAAAAAAGCCCCGTCCCAAATTAGCTACCCTTTGCACCGATTACTCGCCCGGGTTGATGTTCGCGTAGAACTCGGCACCGTCATCCAGGCGCAGGATGCCGACGCGGCCGAACTCGGAGCCGGTGGCGGCGGCACAGTCAATGTCGATGCGGTCGGGCACGCCGGCGGTATCCTCGCCGCCCAGACGCACGATCTGCCCGCGGCCCGATTCCTCGTCGAGCCCCGCCAGACCGCCCACCTCGCAATAACGCCCAAGCGACACCGTGGGCGTGTGGCCGTTCACCACGACTGGACCCTTGCCCTCGGCAGAAAGCAGCCCCGTCGGCGCATCCCAATAGCCGTGACGAATCCACAGCAAGTCATCGGACGACTGCACCGCAAGCATCTGCTGGAGTAGCTCGCGATCGGCATCAACCGCTCCCGCACCATCGGCACAATCGACGCCATGCTCAAGCAAAAACGCGCGCGCGGCCTCGGTCTCAATGCCGGCATGCACCAGCAGGAACGGACGCTCGTCAGTCTCGGCCACCGCGTAGAGCGGCAGCGTCGCCATCCAACGCACCAGCTCCTCGTACGCCTCAAATTCCATATCGTTGAGCTGCTGACGGGTAGTCCAACCGCCGTTGATATCCCAGGTCTCGGCATCGAGCGGATCCTGGCCAATGATGGCATCGAGCATAATCTGCTCGTGGTTGCCCTTGAGCACGCGAGCGTTGGGCAGCGAGCGCACCAACTTAATGACGCCGAGCGGATCGGGCCCGCGATCGATCATGTCGCCCAGCACGTACAGCGTATCGTCGGACGCCAGCGAAATCTTGGACAGGGCCTCGTCAAGCGCACGCACGTGCCCGTGAGCATCGGATGTCACATAGATCGCCATGGAACGCCTCTCCTTGCATGCGGCCGAAGCCCGACGCCGCAACTAAAACTTCAAGTTGAACTTAAACGTTACCCATTGTACTCCGTTGCAATAAAGCTGGGAAGGGTCGCCGCCGCAAGCGATTGACCGCGGCGCCCCCACTGCACCGCCCGCCCCGGCACCCCGACCAGCACCGCCCGCGCCGGCACCTCGTGTCGAAAATACGAACGCCGGGGGCTCAGCCCCATAAACCCACCATCTTTGGGTACAAATGACCTCAGACAACTGACCGTGCCACGCCAACCACCCAGGAGCGGACACCATCCATGAACCAGATACTTCTCTTTATCGGCCTCGTCATCATTTTGTGCCTGACCATCAAGCCCGTCGGCAAAAAGCTCCCCTTCCCCACCCTGCTCATCTTTATCGCGCTCGGCATGCTGCTGGGCGTCAACGGCCCGGCACAAATCGACTTTAGCGACTACGCGCTCACCGAAACCGTCTGCAGCACGGCGCTGCTGTTCATCATGTTCTACGGCGGCTTTAACACCAACATCGACCGCGCCAAGCCCGTCGCCGCGCCCGCGGTGCTGCTGAGCACGCTCGGCGTCGTCATCACCGCTGGCATTACGGGCGCGTTTGCGCACTTCGCGCTGGGTTTCGACTGGATCGGCGGCCTGCTGCTGGGCTCCGTTGTGGCGTCCACCGACGCGGCGAGCGTCTTTAGCGTCCTGCGCGAGCACAGTCTGTCGCTGCGAGATGGCACCGACTCGCTGCTCGAGGTCGAATCGGGCTCCAACGACCCCGTCGCCTACATGCTCACCGCGGTGCTCGCGACCCTCGCCGCCGGCGGCGACATCGACATCCCTGTGCTGCTCGCCAAGCAAATCATCCTGGGCGTGGGGCTGGGCCTTGTCATCGGTTGGGCATCGGGGCGCCTGATCGAGCGCGCGCACGCAACGGCCGAGGGCGCGCAAACCATCTTTCTGTTCGCCGTGGCGATCGTCGCCTACGCGCTGCCGAGCTACCTGGGCGGCAATGGCTTTTTGGCCGTGTACCTGGCCGGCATCGTGCTGGGCGCGAGCGACATCACCGGCAAGGTCGAGCTGGCGCACTTCTTCGACACCCTCACCGAGATGGCCGAGATGACCATCTTCTTTTTGCTCGGCCTGCTCGTGACGCCCGCCCGCCTGCCGCACATGCTGCTGCCGGGCCTGGCACTCATGGCGTTCATGCTCTTTGTGAGCCGCCCCATCGCCGTCGGCCTGCTGCTGGCGCCCTTTAAGACGAACCCTCGCCAGGTAGCGCTTGTAAGCTGGGCGGGCCTGCGCGGCGCCGCGTCGGTCGTCTTTAGCCTTTTTGCCGTGGTGGCCGGCGTTCCCGGAGGCCACGACCTATTTGACTTGGTGTTTGTGATTGCCGTGTCGAGCATTGTGGTGCAGGGCTCGCTGCTGCCGGCGGTGGCAAAGAAGCTCGACATGATCGATGCGGAAGGCGATGTTCGCCGCACGTTTAATGACTACCGTGACGAAGACGGCATGTCGTTCGTTAAGCTCAAGGTGGGTGCGGGGCATCCGTTTGCCGGACGCTCGCTTGCCGATATCGGCAGCGCTACTAATATGCTCGTCGTGCTGGTGCTGCGCGACGGAGCGCACCCAGTGCTGCCCAACGGCGACACCGTGATCGAGGAAGGCGACCTGTTAGTGATGGCCGCCCCAACGTTCGAAGAGCGTGCCGAGGTTACGCTGCGCGAGGTCACCGTAACGCCCCACGGTCGCCTTGCCGGCCAGCGCCTGCGCGACGTGCCACAGGGCAAGCACCCCTTTATCGTGGTGATGCTCAAGCGCGACGGCCAAACGATCATCCCCGACGGCAACACCCTCATATACGCCGGCGACGAAGCAGTCATCGCCACGCTCGCGTCGTAGCCACCCCGCCCTTCCTAAGTTGCGATGAAATAGGGACTGAATAGGCCTTCTAGCAGCCAAACAATCCCTATTTCACCGCAACTTATTGAGGGGATGAGGTTGAGGGATGGCTGTGGTTACCAGTCCTCGTCCGTGTCGTAGCCGTTGTCCTCATCTTCGAAGGCGCAGTCGCGGAGGTCGAGACCTTCGCTTTCAGCTCGGGCTAGGAGCTCTCGGGGTGACTCATCCTCGATATCCATCACATCGAGCATGGCAGCAGAAAAGCCCACGCCGACTGCACTCCCCGCGCGGTCGAGCAAACCCTCGCGCAGCTGATCCACATCAACATTGATCTTCATGATGAAACCTCCTGCCGGGTCACCTCACCCGCATGTGTCGCATATCCTAAATGGGGTGCAATAAATCTCAGATACCGCCATAATAAAGCTATGACCATCAAGGGGGCTGCAGACAATGGACAGGCTCGATGCCATGACGACGCAAGTCAGAGATTTTTGCGATGCGCGCGATTGGCGCAAATACCACACGCCAAAAGAACTCGCCATCGGCATGGCAACTGAGTCCTCCGAGCTGCTACAACTCTTCCGCTTTATGAGCAACGAGCACATAGCAGAAATGTTCCAAGACCCCAAGCAGCGCCAAGCCATCGAAGACGAAGTCGCCGACACGCTGCTTTTTCTCCTGCGCTTTGCCGACCTCAATGACATCGACTTACAGGCGGCGCTTTCGCCCAAACTCAAACGCAACGGCGAGCGCTACCCCATCGACACCGGCTCCGACGAATACAGAAAGGCGGGCCATCATGAGTAACGAGTTCGCCCTTCGTCAGTACACACTTCCCCTACCCCAGCCCTTCGAGACAAGTGGATCGTTGCAGGATTTTGGCACGCCAAAGCCAGGGTCACACCATGACGAAAGCTGGCCCGTTCTCTACATCCTGACCAACAGCAAAAACAAAACGGCTTACATCGGTCAAACGACAAATTATCGGCGCCGCATGAAGCAACACGCCGCAAACGTTGAGAAGGACTTCGACCGGACCCTTCTGATCGACAACCCGACATTCAATCAGTCTGCTACATTCGAGTTTGAAAACAGGCTCATTGAGCTGTTCTGCGCCGACGAAAAATACCAGGTAACCAATGCCAACAACGGCTATGCCCAGTTCGATTATTTTGAGCGGCCTCAGTATCGACAGAAGTTCCGAGACCTCTGGACGAAGCTTCGTGAGGAAAACTACGCGATTCATCCGATTGAAGAGCTCGAGAACTCCGATCTGTTCAAGTTTTCTCCTTTCAAGACGCTTACGCCCGATCAATACGAAACAATCGAGACGATTTATAAACGTCTCGAACAGGAGCATGAAGATGTAAAACATGGCGGCTCAAAAAGAGAACGTATAACCGTCGTGAATGGCGCGCCGGGAACAGGTAAAACAATCCTCGCCATCAGCCTCATGTTCAAAATCAAAAATGAGCCCAACCTTTCCGACCTGCGAGTCGGTTTTGTTACCCCCATGGATTCCCTGAAGAAGACCCTCAGGAAACTCACGCACTTCCTTCCAGAGTTAAAGCCTGGCGATATCTTGAGCCCCAGTGACGTAACCAAAAATGATCATTACGACATCCTGCTTGTCGACGAGGCACACCGATTGGGTAATTATCTAAGCATGGGTTCCGGCATCAAGGCCTTCTATAACACCTGCGATCGCCTCGGACTTCCACACACGAGCAACCAGGTTGACTGGATATTCAAATGCTGCGACAAGGCATATCTGTTCTATGACCCCAAGCAGCAAGTCAGGGCATCTGGTCTCGATCGAGACGGTCTTGAGCAGCGACTTAACCAACTCGAAGAAGCGAAAATTGAAACCGAAGAATTCAACTTGAGTACCCAAATGCGAGCGCGCGGCGGCGATGAGTATCTCGACTTTGTATATGATCTGCTCGACAACAAAGCGTATATGCATGCCGGCATGAAGTTTGATGAGCTCTTTGCCTCGGAGCCCTACGATTCGCGAGACAAGGACCCCGGAAGCGATGCGCCACGCTATCAATTTGGCATCGTCAACCGATTCGAAGACTTCTGCTCCCTACAACAAGCCAAGGAAGAAGAAGCCGGTCTATCTCGCATGACCGCTGGTTTTGCCTGGAAATGGGAAACCAAAAACAATAAAGATGCGTTCGATATCGTCATCGAGGGCATCCCCAAACGTTGGAACTCGAGCCAAAAGGATTGGGTTAACTCCCCCAACGCTGTTAACGAGGTCGGATGCATTCACACAGTGCAGGGCTACGATCTCAATTACGGATTCGTCATTTTGGGTCCCGACATTTACTACGACAAAGACGAGGGGGTCGTCTGTGTTAACAAGGCGAACTTCAAAGATGCCGTCGCGAAGAAAAAGGCAAGTGACGATGACCTGCGAAAGATCATCGTTAATGCCTACTACGTCCTCATGACGCGCGGCATGCTAGGAACGTTTCTCTACGTGTGCGACCCTGCGCTCAAAAAGTACCTGTCGCGGTATATCCCGGTGATATAGACCCGGCGAACGTGCTCCCCATGTAACCATCCTGTAAATCATAGCGGCACACTCGGGTTTTGCTGTGATGCGGTCGCACCTGGCGCTCCACTGTGCTAAAGTATCCCGAACGTTCAAACGACTACGAGGGGGACCTAGAAGATGGCACGTGTGCACAACTTCTCAGCAGGCCCGGCCGCACTGCCCACCAGCGTGCTCGCCGAGATCGCCGACGAGATGATGGACTACCGCGGTTGCGGCATGTCCGTGCTCGAGATGAGCCATCGATCTAGTATGTACCAGCAGATTATCGACGACGCCGAGGCAACCCTGCGCCGCCTGCTGAGCATCCCCGACAACTACCGCGTCCTGTTTTTGCAGGGCGGCGCCACGCTGCAGTTCGCGGGCATCCCGATGAACCTCATGCGCCGCGGCCGCGCCGGCTACATCGTGACCGGCAACTTTGCCAACAAGGCGTACAAGGAGGCCGCCAAGTACGGCGAGGCTGTGCTGCTCGCGAGCTCCGAGGACACCAACTTCGACCGCATTCCCAACATGGCCGACATCAACGCGCGTATTGCCGCCGAGGCCGCGGGTGACGAGCTCGACTACGTCTACATCTGCCAGAACAACACCATCTTTGGCACCATGTTCCACGAGCTGCCCGATTGCGGCGACGTGCCGCTGGTCGCCGACGTCTCGAGCTGTTTTCTGTCGCAGCCGCTCGACGTCGAGCGCTACGGACTCATCTACGCCGGCGCTCAGAAAAACGCCGGTGCCGCGGGCGTAACCGTGGTCATCGTGCGCGACGACCTCATCGCAGATGGCCCTGCCTTTGCGCAGACGCCGCAGTACCTGAACCTTAAGACCCAGGCCGCAAAGGGCTCCATGCTCAACACGCCCAACACCTTTGGCATCTACGTGTGCGGCAAGGTGTTCCGCTGGGTTGAGCAGACTGGCGGACTTGCCGCCATGGCCGAGCGCAACTGGGCCAAGGCAAACCTGCTCTACGACCTGCTCGAGAACAGCGAACTGTTCCACGGCACCACGCAGGTGGACAGCCGCTCCATCGCCAACGTCACGTTCCGCACCGGCGACGCCGAGCTCGACGCCGCCTTTGTCGCGGGCGCGGCCGAGCACCAGATCCAAAACGTCAAGGGCCACCGCCTCGTCGGCGGCATGCGCGCCAGCGTGTACAACGCCGTCACCATGGAGGACGTGCAGGCGCTGGCCACGTACATGAAGGACTTCGAAGCGCAGCATAGTTTGAGTCCGCGATCTAACTAGCCCGCAGCGCGCGGGCCGACCAGCCACCTCAGACTACCCTGTTTACATCAAAACCTGCTAAGGAGTTTTTCCATGCGTAAGATCAAGACCATCGATGACATCACCAAAGACGGCAAAGTCGAGTTTGGCGAGGGCTACGAGTTTGTGGACACCGCCGAGGAGGCCGACGCCATCCTGATGCGCTCGACCGACCTGCACGGCTACGAGCTGCCCGAGGGCATCCGCGCCATCGCCCGCTGCGGCGCCGGCGTCAACAACATCCCCGTCGAGGAGTACGCCAAGAAGGGCGTCGTCGTCTTTAACTCCCCCGGCGCCAACAGCAACGCCGTCAAGGAGCTCGTCCTGGGCATGCTGGTGCTTTCGAGCCGCGGAGTAGTGCAGTCGATGAACTGGGTGCGCGACAACGCCGACGACCCCGAGATCCAGGTCGATGCCGAGAAGGCCAAGAAGGCCTTTGTGGGCCGCGAGCTCAAGGGCAAGCGCATCGGCGTCATCGGCCTGGGCAACGTGGGTTCCAAGGTCGCCAACGCCTGCGTCGATCTGGGCATGGACGTCTACGGCTACGATCCGTTCATTTCCGTCGAGCACGCGTGGGTGCTGAGCCGCGAGGTGCAGCGCGTGGGCACGCTCGAGGACCTGTGCCGCGGCTGCGACTACCTCACCGTGCACGTGCCCAGCAAGGCCGACACCATCGGCATGATCAGCACCGAGCAGATCGACCTGTTGGCCCCGGGCGCCGTCCTCATCAACTACGCGCGCGAGACCATCATTGACGAGGACGCCGTCGACGCTGCCCTGCGCGAGGGCAAGCTGAGCTGGTTTAGCTGCGACTTTGCCACGCCCAAGACCGTCAAGATGCCCAACACGTTTATCACCACGCACTCGGGCGCCGGCACCGGCGAGGCCGAGGCCAACTGCGCCGACATGGCCATCAGCGAGCTCAAGGATTACCTGGAGAACGGCAACATCGCACACAGCGTCAACTACCCCGCTTGCAGCATGGGCAAGGCGCGCGCCGCAAGCCGCATCGCCTGCCTGCACGCCAACGTGCCCAACATGATCGGCCAGATCACGGCCATCCTGGCCAAGGACAACGCCAACGTGCAGCGCATGACCAACGAGTCCGCCGGCGAAAACGCCTACACCATGTTCGACACCGACGAGCACCTGGACGGCAGCACCATCGAGGCGCTCAAGCAGATTCCCTCGATGTATCGCGTGCGCGTGATTAAGTAGCGCCGGCACCAAGCCTGCCAAACGGACCACGAAGCCCATTCGGCCCCCGTTTTCACAAAACGGGGGCCGATTTCGTTGCCTACGGGCGGCTTTAAAATGCTACCCAAAACAAGTTTTTTCGGATAATAGACAGTGGAACCCAAGTCGCCAAGCACACCCGAATTGATAAACAGTTTCATCAGGGGTTTTAGCAGGTAAAAATCGATCACTATATGCCACATCCAAGTTGACTGTCGATTTTCCGAGACAACTTGTTCTGGGTAGCACTTTTCTAAGCTCTTCCGGGGCGAAACCGAAGCCTTTTCCGTGACCAAAACTCTTGCTCATGCGACCGTTTTCCGCCCACGCGACTACATTCTCGCCCAATCGATGAAAATCTCCTCACGAAGCCGCCGTTCGAGCCCCTGTTGCCGCGGCGTCTTGCCTTTCAACGGCGCATCGAGATAGGACATGATGAGCTCCATCACCACGCGGAAGGCATCGGAGTCGACCAGCTGACCATAGGTCAACAGAACGACGGGATATCCCATCGCTTGCAGGGCCGTCGTTCGATCTGAGTCCGAGATCTTGGATTCTATGGATCCGTGAATGGCCTTACCTTGACATTCAACCAGGCACTCTCGGCTGCCGTCCTTATTTGACAGCAGGATATCGGCATAGCGCCTATCAAGCCCCGAAATCAGGCGGGCACTGCGCGTCATACGAATCTCAACGTTATTGGTAAGGTGCAGCCCTTCGCCGCCGCGCAGCCTCGAAAGGCCAAACAGCATCGAAGCCTGGACCTCGAGCGGCGATGCCGCCAGCCCCGTAATGCATTTCGCGGCACGTGTGAACGATTTAGCACCGCGGAGCCCCCGGATCTTATCGACGTACTCTGTAAGCTCAGAGAGCTCGATCAAGGGAGGTCGTTTCCATAAGTCCGTTGGATTCCCAGCGACGTCCTTTACGTTTTCCCAGCCCAACCGCGCGTCGCCCCACTGATCCCCATACGCCTGCACAAGTGCCGACTTTACCTGGGGCGCAATCTTGCACACGGCAAAGGAACCACACATCTCATACATGCACATGACCAAACGCTCGTTTGAGACCGAGGGGGCCAGGGTCAGCAGGGTAAAGAGCGGAGACGCAGCATCGAGGCCAAACTCTGTCTGCTGCACGGAGCCAAACGGCCTCTCCCCGTTCCAAACATGCCTGACAATGCGACTGCCCTTGCGACCGCAGCCACCCTGCGCCAACACGTGTAGCGGGGTGCCCAGGAAATGCGTGACGAGTGGATGCTCGCAAAGGCGTTCCCTGCGCGGATCGTCCACAGAATCGGGCAGGTCCGGCATTATCGCCAAGACCTGTGGAGGTATCCGGTGATACCGAAAGGCAGATATGTCGCACAGCATGTCGTCCATGAAGGGTACCTACCCACTGCGTCATTTGTGAACCCGCTCGGACGGCAAACGCGCTGGCTCGCCCTGTGAACGGTAAATACCGCTACGCGCACGTCGCGGATCTCTCAGGAGGCTTACAATCGGTTTGGAAAGCAGACTGATTGTGAGGTTGCATATGGTTGATGAGGACTTTTCCTGGCGGCTTGCGCAGGAGCTTGTACGGATCGATAGCTCGGATCCCGGTGCGTATGAGAACGAGATTGAGCGGTATATCAAAGGGCTGATTGAGTCGCAGGTCACGGGACTCGGTCGGCCGGTGCTGGATGCGGTGCAGATTGAGGAGCTCGAGGTGCTTCCCGGGCGCCGCAATCTTATGATCACCGTGCCCGGCTTAAGCGACGAGCCGCGGCTCGTCTACATCTGCCACATGGATACCGTCACTCTGGGTGACGGTTGGGATGCGGACATCCCGCCGCTCGGGGCGATCGTGCGCGATGACAAACTCTATGGCCGCGGCGCCTGTGACATGAAGGGCGGCCTGGCATGCGCCATTGCCGCGCTGGTCCATACGCTCGAGCGTGTGGCGGCGTGCGACGAGCTTCCCCACCGCGGCTTTTCGCTCATCTGCTCGGTCGACGAGGAGGACTTTATGCGCGGCTCCGAGGCGGCCATTGATGCCGGCTGGGTCGGTTCGCGCGAATGGGTGCTGGATACCGAACCCACCGACGGACAGATTCAGGTGGCGCACAAGGGGCGCACGTGGTTCGAGATTGAAATGGCTGGCGTGACGGCGCATGCGAGCCAGCCCTGGAAGGGCGCGGATGCCGTCGCCGCCATGGCCGAGGTCGTCTGCGCGTTACGCCGCGCGTTCATGGCGCTGCCCGTACACGATGAGCTGGGGCCATCGACCATCACGTTTGGACAGATAGAGGGCGGCTACCGTCCCTATGTCGTGCCCGATCACGCCAAGGTCTGGGTCGATATGCGCCTGACCCCGCCGACTGATACGGCCGCCGCGACGCGCATGATAGAGCAGGCCATCGCCGGCGCCGAGGCCGCGGTCCCCGGCTGCCATGGCAGCTATACCGTGACAGGCGACCGCCCCGCCATCGAGCGCGACCCGGGCTCCCCCCTTCTGGCAGCGCTCCAGCGCGCGGCAGATGACGTGACGGGCGCGGACACGGCCGTCGGCTTCTTTACCGGCTACACTGACACCGCCGTCATCGCAGGCAAGACGGGCAACCGCAACTGTATGAGCTACGGTCCCGGGTCGCTCGCGCTCGCGCACAAACCGAACGAGCACGTGCCCCATGCCGATATCGTTCGCTGTCAGCAGGTGCTGGTCGCGCTCGCCGATAACGTGCTCTGGGACGCGAGCGGCCAACTTGGGGCATAATAAGCCGCGAACAAACCGACTCGCGCGTTAGGACCGTTCATGAAAGCTCTTCCGTTTCCCTGCATCCGCCCGGCTCAGGACCGTGTGCTCGAGGCACTACCGCAGATGGGTGGCATCCTGAGCGGCAACGACGCCCTGCGCGGCGCCATTGCCGATGGTCTGATGCTCAAGGATCCGGGCGCGGCGTATTACGTGTACGAATGCTCGGGCGAGCCGGGGCGCGTGACGGGCGTCGTGGCGATTTGCCCGATGAGTGCGCTTGCGGGCGACGAGGGCGAAGTCAGCGCTGACGTGGCCGCCGGCGCGCGTGCGATCGCCGAACTCAAAGTTCAGCCTCGTCCCATGTCACTCGCCTACGAGGCCTCGCCCGTTATGGATATCATCCTGGGCGCCGCCAAAGAGGGCGCGTCGCTCTACGCCGTTACCGGCCCCGCGGGCATTACGCACCGCGTGTGGGAGGTCAAACGCGAGGACGCCGTCGGTGCCATCCACGCCATGCTCGATCAGGCGCCGGAGCCGACGCTGGCCGACGACCCTGCCTACGCTGCCGCGCTGGCGGGAGCGGCGCAGCTCCTGGCCGATGAGGCCCGCGCCGATGGTACGTATACAGGCAAGGAACCGTTCAACTTTACCGTAGCTGCACTCTTCCCCGCCGCGCAGGTCAGCGGCGCCGCGCCGCAGGTCCCAACAGGCCTACTCACCCATCAGATTGCACGGTTCTAGCGCTACCCGCGCTGCGGGCCTGCTGCCGCCACGAGCGGCTCAAGCCCCAGCTCGCGCGCGTAGTCTTCCTGCGTAAAGATCTCAACCAGCTCAAACGTATCGGTCGCATCATCAAACGCAAAATGCAGCACCGAACAGTTGCCCGGCACACGGTCGCGCTCGTCTGCCGCCGCGCCCTTCACGTGATCCATAAACTCCTTGATAGCCGAGCCATGGCTTACCGCGAGTACGCACGCATGGTCCGAGCGCTGCATAAGCTCGGTTAGCGTCGCGACCATGCGCTCACGCACCTGCATCTGGCCCTCGCCGCCAAACTGACGATAGAAGTCGCGCCACGGGCGCTCGGGCATGAGCATTACGCGCTCGGCTTCAAAGTCGCCAAAGAACCACTCACGCAGGCCGTCCAAGCGCTCGTACGCCAGACCCGGCCACAGGTTGGCAATCGTCTGCTCGGTGCGATGCAGCGTGGAGGTGTAGGCATGGTCCGGCTCGATACCGCGCGCACGCAAGAACATGCCGGCGCGCGCCGCTTGGTCGCAGCCAAGCTGCGTGAGCGGAGAGTCGCTCCAGCCCTGAATGATGCGCTTGAGGTTAAATATCGTCTGCCCATGACGGACCAGATAAAGGTCTTTATTCATAGGGGTCCTTTCGTTTGTTAACAATCCAAGAGCGAAAACGCCCCGTCGCAATAGCCAAAATGAAGCACGGCGCCGTTGTCGGGTTGTTCTCCCCCGCCAGTCACGTACTCAAGAAACTCCTGGCAGGCGGAGCCGTGGGAGACGGCCAGCACGCAGTCATGCCGGGGCCGCGCCATAATGCGTGACAATGCCGCGACCATGCGCGCGCGAAGCTCACCTTCCGACTCGCCACCAAACGCAGCCGGATAATCACCCCAGGGTTGCGCCGGCATCTCACGGTTTGATGTACCCTCCAGCGAACCCAAATGCCACTCGCGCAAGTCGTCGACCAACTCAACAGACTGGCCCACGCCAACGATAAGCTCGGCCGTGCACCGCGCCCGCCCCAACGGAGACGAATACACGTGGTCAAAGGTCACGCCGCGGTCCTCAAACGCCGCACGCGTCGCCAGCGCCTGCTCGCACCCGCGCGCCGTAAGCGGCGAATCGTGCCAGCCCTGCAAAATGTTCTGAACATTGAGCTCGGTCTGCCCATGCCGCACCATATACAGATCGGCCACACGCCCTCCCCTCGCATCACCACGAAGGGGACAGACACCTTTGTGGTGGTTTAGCCGCCAGATCGCGCCGCAACGACGCGCAACTATACCAGGACGTCGGCAAGCGGACGCTTGGACACGTGATGCACCTGTGCTTCGTCACGCCAATAATTGATGGAGCCGTCGGGGTTGGAATCGATCGCGTCGATAACCTGCGTCTCGCCCGGCACGCCAAAGGCCATGATCAGCTTGAGCTCGTACTTGTCGTTATCGAGCCCCATAGCGTCGATCGCGCGGGGCGTAAAGGCCTTGAACATGCAGGCAGCCACCTCGGGCGTCGCGCTGCGGGCGGCGAGCATCATCGTCTGAGCGGCAATTCCGGTATCGACCTCGGTGATGGGCGCGGCGGGCTTACCCGCAACAGCGCGCTCGGCAAGAATCGCGATGTAGCCGGTCGGGCGCTCGCCCTCATCGGGACCCGGCCAGTCCTTGAGCGCACCGGCCCACGCGAGCTCATCAAATACGCGCGCGCAGTCCTCTGCACCGCTCACCACATGAAAGCGCAGGCGCTGAGCGTTGGCGCCGCAAGGGGCCAGGTGCGCCAGCTCCGCCAGCTCGAGCAAAAACTCGCGTGGCACGCGCATGGACTCGTCAAATCGGCGGCACGTGCGGGCGCGGCGGACCAGCGCGTCAAACGTGTCCAGGCCAAGCTTTTCGCAACCCTGCTTTGCCATCGACTCGGCGCTCGACGGCACCACGGGAACTGCTTCGTTCATAGGACCCCCCAATAAAAGCCAATTGTTCTTAAGAAAATCTAACCTAAAACGTAGGCAATTACACACAGCGGCGAAATGTTCTACACCTGTTGAATATCCCACATCCAAACGGGAACAAAGATAACAATTCGGGAAGGTGTGGCTCCCATTCGCCCTTCCCGCCCCACGCGGCGGCGCCCTTGGGCGATACTGGTTGCAAGAGCTACGGCTTACGCCGCACCGAAAGGAGACATCATGGGCATCTTTAAGAACGATGACAAGCAATCGAGCGCGTTTGGATTTGACGAGAAAAGCACGGCAGGCAAGGCCGTCAAGGCCGTGCGCTGGATTTACGCCATCACGGGCGTCTTGGCGCTCGTCGCCGGCATCGCACTGCTGTTTGCGCCCGCCAAGTCCCTCGTCTTCCTGACGACCGTCCTGGGCGTCTACTTTGTGATCACGGCCGCAATCAGGCTGTTTACCGCTGTTTTCGAGCCGCTGCTGCCCACCGGTTGGCGTGTGACGAGCATCATCTCCAACCTGCTCATCATCCTGGGCGGCGTGATAATCCTGCGCAATCAGGCGTTCTCGACCGCGACCCTCACCACGCTCGTGGTGGTCGTTGCCGGCTTTGGCTGGATCGTCGAGGGTGTCATGTCGATTCTGGAGTCCGAACTTTCGTCCAACCGCGCCCTCGCCATCCTGAGCGGCGCGCTCTCCATCATCGCCGGCATGTTCGTGTTTATCTATCCGCTGTGGTCGGCCAAGATGCTCGTCATCTTTAGCGGTGCCGCGCTGCTAGTGTTTGGCGTGACGCTGATTATTCGCGCCATTCAATTTGGCAAACTGGTGCACTAGATGCCACGAACGCTTTTTATTGACGCTGACGCCTGCCCGGTCACGCGCGAGTCAATCGACTGCGCGCGACGGGCGGGCGTCGCCGTTGTTATCGCCGGCAACAGCACGCAAAACCTGGAACGGCACATTCGCCACGACGACCCGCGCGATGCCGAGCACGCGCGACACGGCTTTTGGGTCACGACGCTCGACGTGAGCGTGGGCGCCGACAGCGCCGACTTTGCCATTGTCGAACGCCTGCAGGCGGGCGACGTGGTCGTGACGCAGGACATTGGCTTGGCGAGCATGGTGCTCGGGCGCGATGCCGCCGCTATCGGTGTGCGCGGGCGCGTCTATGACAAAGTAACCATCGACATGCAGCTGTTTATTCGCCACGAGGAAAAGAAGGTGCGCCGCGCCGGCGGACGCACTCGCGGACCGGCGGCATTTACCAGCGAAGACCGCGCCCGCTTTAAACGCAACCTCACCGAGCTGCTGCGCTAAAACAAAAGGGTAGATTTATGGGACATGCCCAGAAATCTACCCTTTTTGTTTTTGACTGTGGGAAATGCCCTGGTCATAAGGGTAGATTTTAAGGCATGTCCCAAAAATCTACTTAGAGGCCACAGGCGGATAAGATGAGTCCCCAGCCGGCACCGATGACATACATCATGACCAGGAACAGGGCGTTTTCGCGGGCGCTACGGTTGGTGCGGAACAGCACCAGGTAGCCCACGCCGGCGGAAATGAGCGTGCCGGCGAGCATCGGGGCCAGCTGCAGCGCGCCCTCGAGGTACAGCTGCGTAATGACGACGCTGGCGGAGCAGTTGGGGATCAGGCCAACAAGTGCCGAGCCCAGGACGGCGAGCGTCTCGTTGCCGCGCAGGAACTGCTCGATCGCAGACTCACCAAAGGTCTCGAGCACGGCGACCAGAATCAGCGTCACCAGGAAAATGAATACCGATACCTGCACGGTGTGCGAGATCGCGCTGCGGATAATCGACAGGACGGGCGCGCCCTCGTGGGAATGCGAGTGACCGTGATCGTGGTGGTGACCATGCTCATCCACGTGATCGTGCCCATGGGCATGCCCGTGCTCACCCTCATCGTCGTCGCAGCCGCAATGGTCGCGCTCGCACAGCTCGTGGATGTGGTCGGCACTCACGCCTGCCTCTGCCACCTCGTCGATGATGTCGCCGCCGGTGTGGTCATCGTGTGCACAGTTTACGTGCGCTGGATTGGCCGCGGTCCCCAGCACGGTGCGACGAATCGCGGCATGCGCGCGGGCGTTACGGCGCAACCCGCGAATGGCGGCGTCCACGATAAAGCCCGTAATCAGCGCGATCAGCGCCTTCGATGCCAGCAGCATCGCCATGGTCTGCACGGGAACCTGCTCGGCAAGCAACAGCGGCAGCATCTCGTCGGAGGTCGAAAGGAATACCGCCACCAGCGTGCCCAGCGTCACGACGCGACCGGCGTACAGCGTCGCCGCCATGGCCGAAAAACCGCACTGCGGCACGATGCCTAGCAGCGAACCAACCACAGGCCCCGCGGCGCCGGCACGCTTGATTACGCCATTGACGTGGTCGCCCGCAACGTGCTCGAGCGACTCGAGGGCAAGATACGTCACCAGCAAAAACGGCACCAGCGAGAGCGTGTCTTTACCGGCGTCGAGCAGAATATCTATCAGTAAATCCATGACGGATGGAACCTTTCGTGTCTTTCGGCAGCATTGTAAAAGTCCTAGCGGTCAACTAGGGTATTGTAGTTGTCCTAGGCGTGGTGCCAATAGTTGCCCATGGTAAACTATCATCTCGCCATAACTCAGTAACCCCGAGCCGCGTGACGCGGCCCATCCAAGGAGCAGCATATGAACGTTTCGCAAGCACTTGAATACGAGCGTCAGCCGTTTATCCCCATGTTTATCTACGGCGACCACGGTGCTATGGAGTCCGAGCGTCAGAAGGGCGAGGAGGCCCTCAAGGTGCTCGAGGCCGAGTACTTTACCGCCGAGGGCGACCCCGGCTTCGATTTTGCCACCGTGCGCGACCTGGCCGACCGCAACCGCGACCTGTGCGACCAGATCGGCGAGGCGCGTCTGCGTAACGTGACGCCCGCGACGCTTTCGCGCGGTCTGTCCGACGCCGACACCTGCGCCGCCATCGGCAAGATGCAGAAGCG
>CAKUGH010000009.1 GCA_934654605.1 uncultured Collinsella sp.
ACAGTGTCGTTTACGTGTCGCGACATTGTCGCTTTAGACAAGTATGGCATAACCCTGATGAAGATCTTTAGGACAAGGACCATTGCTTCGTATAGTGCGGGTATAAATATGCTCCGGACAGCCCTGCCGCATCCCAGCGGTCGGTCACCGACCTTATTCCTCAAAACTGAATCATTTTCATTTTTGAGGAATAGGATTAAGCCGAAGGTAGCCATTCTCTCGGATCACGCAAAAGCCCCTCCCCGGCTGCCCGAGGAGGGCTTCGCTGTCATGGTTATCCTTGGGCGCGAACGCCTGCGCTACAGTCCGCGAATCCGCACGGCCTCGGGTGGAAACTCTTGCTCGCCGGCGTCGGTCTTGATGGTCGCGCGGCCCCAGATGTCCAGGCCCGCAAACACACCGACTGCGAGCGGCAGACCGTTGGGCGACACCGCCGCAACCTGACGGCCCAGCAGCGGCACCATGTCGAAGTACTCGCCCAGCACCGGGGCCAGCGGACCGGCGGCGCCCTGTGGTGTGTTGGCAGCAACCGCCCAGGCGTCAACGCGAGCGAGCACCGCCGCGGCCAGTGCCTCGACCAGCACCTCGTCGCCCATATCCACGCCGAGCTCGCCCAGTGCCGCACGCTCGACATCCACCGTCACCGCGGCAAACATGCCCGCAGCACCGGCACCGCCGTTGACGGCGACGCGCGCGAGCGACGTCTCAAACGCAGGCGCGCCGCACACGATGTCGCTCGGCCACTGGATGCCCACTTTGCCGGCAAGCCCCAGGCCCGGCGTTGCGGCCGTGCCCGTAAGCGCATCCATCATGCCCATCGCGGCCACAAACGGCAGACCGTGGAAGGCATGCATGTTCACATCGGGGCGCACGACCAGCGAAAACGTCAGCGACGCATCGCCCGCGCTCCACGCACACCAGCCCGCGGCCACGCCCTCGCGACCCGCGTCGCGCGCGGCATCGAGCTCGGTGCCAGCAGCAACAGCATTCATCTCAATCATCTACATACGCCCCAATTCGCCCACGATATGGCCCACGCGGTCCTCGGGCTCCTTGACCTCGACGCCGTTGTAGCGGAAGAACCGCGCCGGGTCGTGCATCAGGTCCTCGAGCGGCACCAGCACAAAGTCGCGCTCGCCGATCAGCGGATGCGGCAGGCGCAGCTTTTTGCCGCCGTGGGTCTCGCCGTCCATCCACAGCAGGTCCAAGTCGATGGTGCGCGGGCCGTTGGCCTTGGCCTTTTTGGAACGGTCGCGGCCCAGCTCGGCCTCGATCTTCATAAGCTCGTCGAGCAGCACCAGCGGCGCCAGCTCGGTCTTAATCTCGATGACGGCGTTGGCGAACGCGTCCTGGCGCGTCTCGTAGGCCGGCTCGCTCTCGTAGATGCGAGAACAGTTGGACACGCAGGTGAGCGGAATCTCGGCGATCATGTCGCGCGCGGCGCGGATGTTGTCGCAGCGATGCCCCAGGTTGGAGCCCACGGCCACAAACGCGCGGCGCGGCTGCGGCTTGGCTACGGCCCAATAACCGTTCAGGAACTGCGCGAAGCCAGCGACATCGTGCACGCGCACGATGTTGGCGCCGGCCTGGATGGCGCCCAGGCACACGCCAAACGTGGCGGCATCGCGCGCGGCGGCCTCGGTCACGCCCGAGACGGCGCCCACAAAGCGCTTGCGCGACACGGCGCACATGAGCGGATAGCCCAGCGACGCCATCTTGGCGGTCTCGCGCTGGATGACGATATCTTCGTTGGCCGTCTTGCCAAAGCCCGGGCCGGGATCGATGCAAATGCGGTCGCGCGACACGCCGGCATGGATGAGCGTGCGGGCCTGGTCGGAAAGAAAGCCCATAACACGACGCATGATGGGCGCCGAATCGGGCAGGGTAAAGCGGCGGAGCTGCGAGGTGGGCACATACGCCTCCTCGCGGCGGGCGCTACGGCGCATCATGGCGGCCAGGTGGTCGCTGGGCTCCGGTGTGGGCTCGGGAGTTGCGGCGGCCTCGGCGACAGGGGCGACCTGCTCGGCGGCCGGTGCCTCCTGCTTCTGCTCGACCGCAGGCTCGGTCGCGGGCTCCGGGTCGCCAAACGGCAGCGAGGGCTGCACCACGCCGCCCGGAAGCTTGGCCTCCGTCTTGGGTTCGCCCAGCAGCTTGCCACGACGACGGCGGGCCGGCTTTTCGGCCTCGCGCGCAGCCTCGGCAGCCGCCTCGCGCGCCTTCTCGGCAACAAACGCCGCGGCCGAGGTATCGAGCTGCACCGTCGCATGCGTGCGCGCAGGCGCGGCAACCTCGCCGGCATGCATCACGATGACGCCGCAGGTACTCGTCGCGACAAACTCGATCATCTTGGGGTCGGTGAAGCCCGTCACGTCATTGACAATCGAGGCGCCGCAGCGCACAGCAGCCTTGGCGACCGCCACATGACGCGTGTCGATCGAGACGATGGCGCCTTCCTTTGCCAGCGCGCGCACCACGGGCAGCACGCGGCGGGCCTCTTCATCGGGGTTGACCGGGGTAAAACCGGGGCGCGTGGACTCGCCTCCCACATCGATGATGTCGGCGCCGGCGTCGAGCATCGCCAAACCGTACTCGATAGCGGCGTCCGGGTCGAAGTGCTCACCGCCGTCGCTAAACGAATCGGGCGTCACGTTGAGGACGCCCATGATGCGCGGACGGTCAAAGCTGAGCTCGTACTTTCCGCACCGCCATGTCTTGCTGTCGTTCGCCATGAACATCCTCCTAAAATGCCCCCGCCGCCGCGCCTGGGCGCTGGCGGCGGGGTCGCTTTGCAATCAGTCTTTCTATTGTATCCGCGCACGCGGGCTAGAACGCAAACGCGGCCGCGATGTCGCAAGAAATCAGCAGGTCGGCATTTGCGTCCTGATCGGTAGGTGCCAGGTTGCAAATGGCCAGCGTGTCGCCGGTAAAGTAGCGCGTGAGGCCCGCCGCCGGGTACACCACGAGCGAGGTTCCGCCCACAATGAGGGCATCGGCCGCGGCGATAGCGGCAACCGCGCCGGTGAGCACGCGCTCGTCGAGCGGCTCTTCGTAGAGCACCACGTCGGGCTTGATGCGGCCGCCACATGCGGGACACACGGGCACGCCCGCGGCGTCCTCGTGCTCGCGCGAGCAAATCCACTCGGCGCTATAGACCGCGCCGCACGCCGGACAAATGTTGCGGTGGACCGAGCCGTGCAGCTCAAACACGCGCTCCGAGCCAGCCATCTGGTGCAGGCCATCGATGTTTTGCGTCACCACGGCGTCGAGCCTGCCGGCGCGCTCCAGCTCGGCCAGTTTTGCGTGGCAGCGGTTGGGCTTGGCGTCAAGCGCAATCATCTTGGTGCGGTAGAAGTCGAAGAACTCGGCCGGATGCGCCTCGTAGAAACTGTGCGAGAGCATAGTCTCGGGCGGATAGGCAAACTGCTGATGATACAGGCCGTCCACGCTGCGAAAATCGGGGATGCCGCTCGCCGTGGAAACGCCCGCGCCGCCAAAAAACACCACGTGGTCATGGGTTTCGAACAGCTCCGCCAGCGCGGCGGAGGCCTGCTTGGGATCCGATATTGCCTGCGTCATATGTGTCCTCCGTCCTTGCCGCCGGGGCGGCGGCGTTCGCACCGTCGCTCGCGGACTCCGCCCCACTCTTGTTGCGCTAATCTTAAGCCTGCCAACCCCGTCGAAAGGACACCATGCCTCAGACTTACACCTTTGCTTCGTGGAACGTTAACGGCCTGCGCGCCGTGCTTAAAAAGGACCCGAGCTTTATTCAGATCGCGCAGGAACTCGACGTCGATGTCCTGGCGCTGCAGGAAACCAAGCTGCAGGAAGGCCAGGTGCAGGTCGACCTGCCCGGTTATCACCAAACCTGGAGCTACGCCGAGCGCAAGGGCTACTCGGGCACCGCGGTCTTTAGCCGCCAGGAACCGCTGCGCGTGCTCCATGCCGACGCGCTGCTGCCCTACGCCGGCGACGGCGATGCGGCCGAGCTCGTCGCCCAGGCCGCGACCGAGGGCCGCGTCTGCGCGCTCGAGTTCGACAAGTTCTGGTTCGTCGATGTCTATACGCCCAACGCGCAAAACGAGCTCGCGCGCATCGACGTACGCATGGCCTGGGACGATGCCTACCGTGACTTTCTGAGCGCGCTCGAGCGCGAAACCGGCAAGCCCGTGGTGACCTGCGGCGACTTTAACGTGGCACACGAGGAGATCGACCTTAAGAACCCCAAGTCCAACCGCGGCAACGCAGGCTTTTCGGACGAAGAGCGCGGCAAGTTCACCGAGCTGCTCGACGCCGGTTTTACCGATACCTGGCGCGCGGCCAATCCGGACGTCGAGGGCGTCTACAGCTGGTGGAGCTACCGTTTTAATGCCCGCAAGAACAACGCCGGCTGGCGCATCGACTACTTCCTGGTCAGTGATACAATCGCCGCCAACGTACGCGACACCGGCATCCGCGGCGACATCTTCGGCAGCGACCACTGCCCCGTCACCCTCACGCTGGAGCTCTAAACCCAAATGGTCCCTCGGTGACGGAGGAAAACGGATTATTTTGGGCCTCGTGAGGGTATCCGCGTGACCCATCCGCCACGAAACACGCCCATCTACTACGTTTAAGCCACCACCCTCAACCACAGCGAACAACGCAAAAAGAAAACCGCAGGTAGAAAGCCTGCGGTTTTTCATAAAACGCGGTCATGGTCGGGGGTATCAGGCTAAACGTAGTAGATGGGCCGATTTCGTAGCGGGCGGGTTCAGTTGACTCCCCGAGGACGTCTGGGGACGGAGGATAACGGATCAATTGGCTCTCTGAGGGCCATGATGCCCGTCATATCAACCGGCCATTTCAAAACTATGCCAGTTTACGGGGCTGAATCGCAGATGCCTAACCACACGCAATTCGAGCAAAATAAAACCGCAGGTAGACGGCTCGTCTATTTTCGAAAAATGCCGGTATGGTCGGCCCGCGTCAATCCAGCCCCGTAAACCGGCATAGTTTTGAAATGACACCGAAGCTGCACTGATTCCCACCCCGGCGCAACCGCCACTACAGCCCGTACTTCACGACGACGCGGTTGATGCGGCGACACCAGGGCTTGTACAGAGCAGCCAAGAACACGCAGGTCGCGAGGCCATGCGTGATGTCGAACGGCACCGCCGTAGCAAGACGCGCTATGGCGCCTGCCCAGGTGAGCGGCTGCACAAAACCGATGATGTCATACGCGTTGATCACGACGCCATACAGCAGGCCCGACGCAAAGCCATACGCCAACAGCGCCGGCATTCGCACGGTTCCATCGGCGCGGTCAAACGCGCCCGCATGCGCCAGTGCGCCACCGATATAGCCCACCAGACCCCAGGCATACATCTGCCACGGCGTCCACATACCCTGTCCAAAAAAGAAATTACTGGTCAGCGCTGCCAACGCGCCAACCATAAAACCATTGCGACGGCCAAGTGTCGCACCCGCGATAATGGTGATAGCGCTCACGGGCTTAAAATCGGGAATGGGCCCAAACAGGATGCGACCCGCCGCGGCCAGCGCCGCCAGCACCAGCGTGGGCATGATCTGGCGCAGGCCTGGACGTGATGTCTCATAGCCCGCAAAAAACAGTGCGAGCACGAGCGCCACTACCACCAGCATGGCAAGCGCCGCCTGCTCAATGCCCGCCAGCAGCGCCGCAGTCATCACTGCCGGCACCGCCAGGAGCAGCGGAATCTCCATTTTTGTGAGTAGGTGCGAGGCGCGATGATCCGTCATCCCATCACACCCTGTAGAACACGTTGTCGGCAAAGAAATCTGCCGGAGGCTCCATGCAGGCGATCTCGCCATCGAACATCATGGCGACGTCGTCGGACACCTGCTCGGCAAAGTCTAAGTCGTGCGTGGCCATGATGACGGTGCCGCCGGCCTGCGCATGCTCGCGCAGGGCTCGGGCGATAATGCAGCGACTTGCCAGATCAAGGCCCTTGGTGGGCTCATCAAGCAGCAGCAGCTCCGGACCAATCAACAGCAGCTTTGCCAACGCAAGCAGCTGGCGCTGGCCGCCCGAAAGATCGTACGGGTGACGCGCCTCCAAGCCCGCCAGGCCCAGGCGCGCTGTCTGCTCCTGTGCTGCAGCCTCGTCGTATCCGCAGGCCGAAGCCCATTCCATCAGCTCGTCACGCACCGTCTCGGCAACCAGCAGGGCCTTGGGGTTCTGTGGCAGCAGCGCCGCCGAAGCCGTCCCACGCACCATGCGGCCACGCTGCAGCTTAGCCGTCTTGGCCAGCACCGAGAGCATCGTCGACTTGCCGCAGCCGTTTCCGCCCACGACCGCATGCACCGCGCCGACCGAAAACGTCACATCGAGCCCGCGCAGCACCCAACCGCCCGCGCGATCGTAGCGAAACCAGCCTTCCGACAGGGTGGTAGCCGACCCGCCGTGCATTTTTTGGAGTATTCTGCTTCCATCCGTGCTCGGGAAGGCTTCCGAGCCGTTCTCGAGCGACGTTTGTGCCACAAATTCGGACGATTTGTCCAATTCCAAACTTTTTTTCGCGCTCGATACGTCCCCGGGCGGCTCCAGAGAGCCCAAATTGTCCTCACGCCTGCTGAATACTCCGTTTTTTGCACATCGGATGGTACCCCACCCCAACATGTCATCGGCAAGCAGCGATTCTCGGCGTCCCAAAGAAGCCATATCCGCCACCTCGCGCACCCGACCGCCCTCAATCCGGTACGCACACGTCGCATACTCGAGCATCGGCCGCGGTTGATGCGTAGCCACAACAACCGTGCAGCCCAGCTCACGGTTCACGCGAAACAACGCGTGCAGAAAATTCTTCTCGGCAACGGGATCGAGCTGGGACGTGGGCTCGTCGAGTAGCAGCACACGCGGACGCAGCGCCAGGACGGCGGCAAGCGACAGCAGCTGCTTGCGGCCACCCGAAAGCGTATCGGTATCGCGATGCAGCCAGTCCTCCAGACCAAAGAAATAACTGGTCTCGGCAACACGGCGGCGCATCTCGTCGCGCGACACACCCAGATTCTCTAGGCCAAACGCCATCTCGTGCCACACGGTCTCGCACACGATCTGGTTCTCGGGATCCTGGAACACGTAGCCCACGCGCTCCGCAGACGCGCGCACGTCCATGTCGGCAACGTTCTCGCCCAGCACGCGCGCATCGCCAGTGCGCTCGCCCGCCGGAGCGATCTCGGGCTTGAGCAGCGACAGCAGCGTCGACTTACCCGATCCGGTACCGCCAACAAGCAGTGCAAATGCACCTTGGGGAACAGACCAGTCGAGCCCTTCGAGCACCGCAGCATCAGCCCCGGGGTAGGCAAAGCTCAGGCTCCGCACCTCAATCGCCGGCATATCCGGGCCGCACGCCGCACCCGACACCGAGTCCCCATCCAACCGAGCCATCAGCCAAACCTCTTCTCGTCAATCGCGTGTAACACGCAGGGCAGCACCATCCAGGCAGCGTACACGACATAGCCCAGCCACGGCGCGGGCACCGAAAGCTGCGGGTAAAACGAATACTGCGTCGTCGCGGTCCATGCCACCGCCACCGCGGCGGCACCAAACACCGCAAGTCCAACCAGCGCGGCAACTTCGCCGCGCCCCAGCCGATACCGCGCATACGTCGTACGGCGCGTCGTGGCGCCCCATCCGCGCGAGCGCATGGCGTCCGCGCGCTCAAGCGAATCTTCCATGCCCCAGCCCATCAGCACGCTCGACGCCCGCAGGCGCGATCGCACGGGATCGATGGGCGCACGCCCCGGCATATCGATCGCGTCCTGCACCGCCAGCACCGTGCGGCCGCGGCGCAAAAACTGTGGAATAAGCCGCATGCACATCGAAATCATGAGCGCGATCACCGGCGCGGCGTTGCCCAACAGTGCGAGCACCTTATCGTATTCGAGCATCGACGCCGCGGCCTCAAACCACAGCACGCTCGCCACGAACAGCCCACCCATGCAAAGGCCGTACATCATGCTCTCCAAATACACCACGCGCATGCCAATATGGAAAAGCTCGGTCGAGCCCGATGCACTAAACAGCGGGTTGACCAGCGCAATGATCAAAATTACCGGCAGCTGCCAGCGAAGCGCCCCCAACGTGCGGGCAGCCCCGCGCGTCGCAAATCCATACGCCAACCCGCCCGCGAGCGACAGCGCAATCAGCACCGGCTGCATCGAGAACATAGTGAGTCCCAGCGTCAGCACCATATAGAGTGCCGGCACCGCCGGATGCGACATCGAGAACGCCGCCATGGGCTCGGCGCCCGAATCCTCTCGCATGTTGTCCATAGGCACCCCCGCTCTCCCGCCAAATCACCAACGCCAAAGCGCCTCCGACACCGCCTGCAAGCAGCGCAAACGCCGCGCCGGCAGCCCAAACCTCGGCCGTGGCGCGCCAATCGCTACGCGCTCATCATATGCCTGCGGTATCATATTGCGCCGTGTATCGTTTCCAAACACACGTCTCTATAACGTAACAGGAGATCACATGGACGCAACCGCAATTATCCTCGCTGCCGGCGAGGGCACCCGCATGAAGTCGAACCACTGCAAGGTTTCGCACAAGATCCTGGGCAAGCCCATGGTTCAATGGATCGTCGACGCCACCATCAAGGCCGGCTGCAGCCGCGTCGTGGTCGTCATCGGCAGCCACGCCGACGAAATGCGCGCCCTCATCGACGGCGCCTATGCCAACAGCGCCACCAAGGTCGAGTGCGTCGAGCAGACCGAACGCCTGGGCACCGGCCACGCCGTAAAAGTCGCGCTCGAGGCCTGCGGCATCGCTGAGGGCCCCGTCGTCGTGCTCAACGGCGACCTGCCGCTCATCACCGCCGACACCGTCGCCAAGTTCGCGCAGACCGTCGCCACCGGCGAGCTCGCCTGCACCGTCATGACCATGACCCCGCCCGACCCCTTTGGCTACGGCCGCATCAAGCTGGGCGCCGACGGCCAGATCGAGCGCATCATCGAGCAGAAGGATTGCACGCCCGAGCAGGCTGCCACGCTGCTGGAGTGCAACGCCGGCTGCTACGCCTTCGACGGCGCACAGCTCGCTGCCCACATTAACGAGATCGGCAACGACAACGCGCAGTCCGAGTATTACTTGCCCGACATGCTCGAGATCCTCAAAGGTCACGGCCAGGCAGTCTCCATCTTCCACTGTGACGACTACCGCGACGGTCTGGGCGTCAACAGCCGCATCCAGCTCGCGCAGCTTACCGCCATCGCGCGCGACCGCATCAACGAGCACTGGATGGCCGAGGGCGTCACGTTCATCGACCCCACGCAGGCTTGGATCGGCCCCGACGCCACCATCGGCCGCGACACCGTCGTGTGGCCGCAGACGCATCTAATCGGCCACGTCACCGTGGGCGAGGAGTGCCAGCTCGGCCCCAACAGCCGCCTCACCGACACCACCGTCGGCAGCGGCTGCGTCATCGACGAGACCATCGCCATCGAAGCCGTCATCGAGAACGGCGTCGACTGCGGCCCGCGCGCCTACCTGCGCCCGGGCACCCACATGCTCGACGGATCCAAGGCCGGCACGCACGTGGAGATCAAGAAGTCCACGATCGGCGAGGGCTCCAAGGTGCCGCACCTGTCCTACATCGGCGACACCACCATGGGCTCCGGCGTCAATGTGGGCGCGGGCTCCATCACCTGCAACTACGACGGCGTCCACAAGCACAAGACCGTCATCGGCAAGGATGCCTTCATCGGCTCCGATACCATGATGGTCGCGCCCGCTCAGATCGGCGACGGCGCGCTCGTTGCCGCCGGCTCTGTCATCACCGAGCCGGTCCCGGCCGACGCGCTCGGTCTGGGCCGCGCCCGTCAGGTAAATATTGAGGGCTGGGCCGCCGATTATCGCCGCCGTCTGCACGAGGACGACGAGGTATAACGTTTTACCAAGCACAAAAGGAGCTGTTCCATGGGGACGGCTCCTTTTTCTATCGTGACCTGCGCGACCGGATGAGTGGTCGGTTCGTGTCCGTTGACGGTAAAGACGTTATCAAGACTCGATAAGCCCCGTCGCGCGGTTACAATGCAACAAGGCATCTATATGGCATTCGATATAAAGGAGAAGGGTAATGCCGATTAATGATCCCGAGAAGTCGGAGAATATGCGCAAGTCCATCCGCGTGTATTCCGGTTCCTCCAACCGTCCCCTCGCTCAGAAGATTGCTGAGTACCTTGGGGTCGAGCTTTCGGGCCTTACGCTAAAGCAGTTCGCCAATGGTGAGATTTACGCCCGCTACGACGAGACCGTCCGCGGCGCCGACGTCTTCCTGATTCAGTCCGTGGCCGGCGGCAACGTCAACGACATGCTCATGGAGCTGCTCATCGCCACCGACGCCGCCAAGCGCGCATCCGCCCGCTCCATCACCGCCGTTATCACCCACTACGGCTATGCCCGCCAGGACCGCAAGGCCGGCCCGCGCGAGCCCATCACCGCCCGCCTCGTCGCCAACCTGCTCGAGCGCGCCGGTGTCAACCGCATCATCACCCTCGACCTGCACCAGGGCCAGATCCAGGGCTTCTTTGATATCCCGGTTAACCACCTGTCCGCACTGCCGCTGTTTGGCCAGTACTACAACGACATGCACTTCGACACCGACAGCCTGGTCGTCGTCTCCCCCGACGTGGGCCGCGCCAAGGCCGCCAAGAAGCTGTCCGACATGCTTGGCTGCGACCTGGCCATCGCCCACAAGGGCCGTCCGCGCCACAACGCCGCCGAGGTCATGGGCATCATCGGTGACATCAAGGGCAAGACCTGCATCATCAACGACGACATGATCGACACCGCTGGCACCCTGTGCGCCAACGTCAAGGAGCTCAAGGCCATGGGCGCCGGCGACATCTACGTGTGCGCCACCCACGGCATCTTCTCCGGCCCGGCCATCGAGCGTCTGAACGACGCCCCCATCGTCGAGTGCGTCGTCACCGACGCCATCCCCGTCGAGGTCGGCGGCAAGATCAAGACCATCTCGGTCGCCGAGGAGTTCGCTCAGGCCATCTCCGCCGTTTACCACGAGGAGCCCGTCTCCACGCTCGTCGGCGGCGACTTCGCGCTGTAGCCTGCTGTGTATCGCATCATCTTCGCTGGTTTTAAAGGGTCGGAAGCTCGCTTCCGACCCTTTTTCTATTCCTCGTCGACCAGCTCTGGACAGTTAGTTCAAATTTGTATTCTTTCAGCCCTCGAAGAAGGCCACTCAACACACCTGAAGCCATCATGCGCGCGTTAACCTGTCCCAGGCTTCCATTTTTTTTGGCGCATCCGATGAGCCATTGGCTCCAAACTAACGGCCAACTCCTCAAGAAACGGTTTTCGGCCATGCTTTTTATACAAATCTGAACTAACTGTCCGGCACCCGTTGTAAACCTTGCCTCCAAGGCCAGACTAGCGCCCCATATTCCAATATTTCACCGCCTCTCGTGTGAACGCACTACCGCCCGCGGCGTACGACGCTCCTTTGAGCGAAAAGAACGGCACGGCAGTAGAGTTCTGCCGGCAACTTAGTACGTTATAGCTATGACGACCGTGATTTCACATCTCTCCGCCCTCCGCGCGATCCGCCGCGCACGACGGGCGTACTCTGCACTTCCATGGGATTCCGTCGATATCGAGCAGCAAACGCAAGCCCTTGCAAGTTGCATCCCCAACAAGGACGCCATAGACTTTGCAGCTCTTACGATGCTTGACGCCTGGAGCGAAGACGACTCCGAGCGTCTAGATCTCTTTATTGCGGGCGGCAAGAACAGACGTCCTGACGAACGGCTCCTCCAGCACACCGTCACCGCCCCGCTTCCCGAAGGGACAATCATGCACATCGAGGCCGACATCTACGCAACGTCTCCCGCCATGACGGCCATGCTTTGCTCCAAAAATGAATCGGTCGCCAAAACCTTGATGCTACTTATGGAACTCCTCGGAACCTACTCCCTTCCGCCCGAGACAACCTACCCCATTGCCTATGACGACATCTGGCCCAGGGGCAACGGTTGCGAAGCGATGGGCGACCTCGATTGCCGGGGCGATGAACAAACGTCCGAAAAACCAAATGAACCTCGCTACGAACAGGCGCACTACAAATGCGAGCCAGCCACGACCATCGAAGATCTCGAAGCGATCGCACGGTTTGCTAAAAGCAGCTCCTACGCCTCGTTCCGCACGGCCGTCAAACTAGCCCGGGCTGGATCCGCATCCCCAGCCGAATCCCTAATGTTTGCCGTTCTCGGAGCGCCCATGCGCTTTGGCGGATTCGGATGTTGCAGCCTCCCCATGGGCGGCCTGCTACTCAACTATCGAGTCGACTTCGACACCCTTGCGGTCAACATGTCCTCCGGCATCCCCTACGCCATCTGTGACTTATATTGCCCAGCCGCCGGTGTCGACAACGAATACAACGGAATTGGGCATGAGCTTCAAAACGCTCGCATCCACGATGGCAATCGAAATAATGGTCTCAAGGCAATGGGCATCCACGTACTGGTTATCAATCGTGACCAAATGAAAGACCTTGTTGCACTCGAGGCCTTCGCTCAGACGATGCATCGACTCGCGGGGGTACGATTCCGTTACCGCATCAAGGGCTACCGCAAGCGTCAGGCCGCTTGGCTCAATGCTCTAAGAGCCGGAATCGGCCTCGCACCGGTCTAAAATCCGAATTACACGCATGCCGTTGAGCGGGGCTGGACAGTTAGTTCAGATTTGTATAAAGAAGAACATCGAATCGGGCTGTTTTACCGCCGTCTCCGTACAATTCGCCCCATCTAAAGGCCAGACTGGCCTCAAAACAGCGTCAGATAGACCAGCTGGAACGTCAAAACAGCGCCGCGGCATCGAATTAGGCAATCCGGTGGCCCAAGCTTTATACGTATCTGAACTAACTGTCCACCTCGGCTTTCGACGGCCGCCCAAACGCCCCCAAACAACCTCAATTGCCCTCCATTTGACAGCGGCAACAGGGTCGCTCACCATAGCAGGCGACAAATCGACGAAAGGATAAACATGGCAGCCGCACAGCCGCTTAAGATTCGCATGGTTGCCGGGCTTGGCAACCCTGGCGATGAGTATGCCGAGACCCGCCACAACGCCGGCTTTAAGGCAATCGACGAGCTGGCCCGTCAGGCCGGCGTCACGTACTGGAAAAACCAGGCCGGCGCCGAGGTCGCGCTCATCAACATCAACGACCCCGAGGAGGAGGGCGGCAAGCGCCAGATCGTGCTGGTCAAGCCGCAGTCGTACATGAACACCTCGGGCGGTCCCATCTCCAAGCTCTGCCGCGAGTACAAGATCAAGGCCGAGGAGCTGCTCGTGATCCACGACGAGCTCGATATTCCCGCCGGCGACGTGCGTGTTAAGGTGGGCGGCGGCCACGCCGGTCACAACGGTCTGCGCTCCATCATCGACAAGATGGGCAGCCGCGACTTCAGCCGCATCCGCACCGGCATCGGCAACCCTCCCGGCAAGATGGCCGTGGCAGACTATGTGCTTAAGCAGCTGCGCGCCCGCGAGGCCGAGGATTTCCAGGACACCTGCGCCCGCGCGGCCGACGCCGCCGGCCTGGCGATTGTGCACGGCGTGGTCTATGCCCGCGACCATGTCAACGGCGCCGCCTCCGCCAACGGCAAGCACTAAAACCTACCATTTAGGGACAGGTTTATTTTGGCAGGTTTTACCTGCGGAAACGCCACAACGGCCGCATCGCAATAAGCAACCCGCCGCCATACATACGCAACGCCCCAAAGGGGGTCGGCCTCACCGCAAACGCGAGGCCGGCCCCCTTTGCCGTTTTACCTGATAAAACTGACCAAAATAAACCTGCCCCTATTTGGTAGGACAAAGTGGATAAACCCTTTTCCCAACCGCCGAAGATACACGTAAGCGACATGCCCATGAGGGTATAATTTGCACCGTATGTCTGCACAACGCCTGTGCGCGTACGGTTTTATTCGGGCTACCGTCCATTTCCGTGGAGGCACGGTTCGGCAGCCCTTACAAGAGAGGGGTTCTATGTATAAGATCCTGGAGAAGACGCAGTTCTCGGAGAAGGTGTTCAAGTTCCGCATCGAGGCGCCTGCAATCGCCAAACATGCGCACGCTGGACAGTTCCTCATGGTTCGCGCCAACGAGACGGGCGAGCGCGTCCCGTTTACCCTGGCCGGCTGGAACGGTGACGAGGGCTGGGTCGAGTTCATCTTCATGGTGATCGGCAAGACCACCGAGATGCTGTCCACCTACGAGGCCGGCGAGTCGCTGCGCGACGTCGTGGGCCCGCTGGGCGTTCCCACCGAGATGGCCGAGGGCCCCTGCGCCGTCATTGGCGGCGGCGTCGGCCTGGCAATTGCCTTCCCGGTCGCCAAGCACCTGGTCGAGACCGGTCATGAGGTCCACGCCATCATGGGCGCCCGCACCAAGGACCTCCTGCTCATGGAGGACCAGTTCCGCGAGCTCCTCGACGAGGACCACATCCACATCACCACCGATGACGGTTCCTACGGCGAGCAGGGCGTTGTCACCGCTCCGCTGGAGCGCCTGCTGCAGGACAAGGCCGTGAGCCAGGTCTTCTGCGTCGGCCCCGTCCCGATGATGAAGTTCTCGACCCTCACCGCCCAGAAGTACGACACCCCCATCACCGCGTCGCTCAACCCCATCATGGTTGACGGCACCGGCATGTGCGGCTGCTGCCGCGTCGAGGTGGGCGGCGTGACCAAGTTTGCTTGCGTCGACGGCCCCGACTTCGATGCCACCCTGGTCGACTGGGATGACCTTCGTGCCCGCCAGGCCGCTTACCGTTCCGAAGAGGGCGAGTCCCTCAAGGCCTATGAGGAAAAGAGCTGCGCATGCCACTAGTTAACGGTCGTTTCGTTGCCGATATGAAGTCGCCCCGCACCCCCGATAACGAGGAGCCGGCTGCCGAGCGCGCCTGCGACTTCCGCCCCGTCGACAAGGGCTTCACCGAGGAGATGGCGCTGGCCGAGGCCGAGCGCTGCCTCAACTGCAAGAAGCCGTTCTGTGTTGAGGGCTGCCCCGTCAACATCAACATTCCCCGCTTTATCGAGCAGATCCGCGAGAAGGACTTCGGCGGCGCTCTCGATACCATCCGCGAGGACTCCATGCTTCCCGCCATCTGCGGCCGCGTCTGCCCGCAGGAGAACCAGTGCGAGGGCAAGTGCATCCGTGGTAAGAAGTCCGAGCCCGTGGCCATCGGCCAGCTCGAGCGCTTCCTGGGTGACCGCCCCGAGCTCGCCTCCACGCCCAAGATGGCTCCCAAGAACGGCAAGAAGGTCGCCGTCGTCGGCTCCGGCCCGTCCGGCATCACCTGCGCCGGCGAGCTCGCCCGCAACGGCTTTGACGTCACCGTCTTCGAGGCATTCTTCACCGGCGGCGGCGTGCTGGTCTACGGCATCCCCGAGTTCCGTCTGCCCAAGGCGGTCGTCAAGCGCGAGATTGACGGCCTGGAGGACATGGGCGTCAAGTTTGAGTACAACTCCGTCGTGGGCAACATGGCCACGGCCGAGGAGCTGTTCGAGCAGGGCTTCGACGCCATCTACGTGGCGACCGGCGCTGGCCTGCCCAAGTTCCTCAACGTCCCCGGCGAGAACCTGCCCAACGTCTTCTTCGCCAACGAGTACCTCACCCGCGTGAACCTGATGAAGGCCAACAAGTTCCCCGAGTACGACACCCCCACCAAGCATGGCAAGAACGTCGTTGTCTTTGGTGGCGGCAACGTGGCTATGGACGCTGTCCGTACCGCTAAGCGCCTGGGCGCCGAGCACGCCATCATCGCCTACCGCCGTACCGAGGACGAGATGCCCTGCCGTCGCGCCGAGCTGCATCACGCCAAGGCCGAGGGCGTCGAGGTTCTGCCGCTCGTCTCCCCGCTCGAGTTTGTCGCTGGCGAGGACGGCACCGTGTGCGCCGTCAAGGTCCAGAAGATGGAGCTCGGCGAGCCTGACGAGTCCGGCCGTCGTCGCCCGGTGCCCATCGAGGGCGCCATCGAGGAGATTCCCTGCGACGTCGCGATTTCGGCTATCGGCACCAACGCCAACCCCTTCGCCGCCAAGATCGGCGGCAAGATGGAGCTCAACAAGTGGGGCTACATCGTTGCCGACGAGGAGACCGGCCAGACCACCGATCCTCGCATCTGGGCCGGCGGCGACATCGTCACCGGTGCCGCTACGGTCATTCTGGCGATGGGCGCTGGCAAGAAGGCTGCCGCTTCCATCACCAAGAGCCTGCTGGGCGAGTAATCACCTGCAGCGCTAGCCATCAAACGGCAAAGTCCCCGTCGAGCACACGCCCGGCGGGGACTTTTTCTATGCCGGCAGCCCAAAACCACCACAAAGGGGACAGGCACCTTTGTGGTGGTCTGGGGTCTGGTCGGTCGTTTTGTCTCGATCTGTAACACGTGGGGCCCGTTGAGCATCGTAGTTGTTACAGATCGAGATATTGCTCCAGCCGCCCCCGCTTTATCTCAATCTGTAACAGTTAGAGGCCAAATTCCTCGCTACGTGTTACAGATCGAGACGTTAGGTTGGCAGCCGAACAGTTCATCTCAATCTGTAACACCTGGAGCCCAAATATCTGGCTTGGTGTTACAGATTGAGATTTTGCTGACGCCGAGGCCGAGGGCGGCCACCAAACCCTAGCGCTTACGGCGCTTGGTCGCGGCGACACCGGCGGCGGCGATGGTTGCGCCGGCGATGCCCAGGGCGGTGACCGTCATCGCGGTGGTGTCGCCCGTGTTGACGAGTTCCGTGCCACTCGACTTCTTGCCGGTCTTGTCCTTACCCTTGGACTTGTCCGTCGTCGTGGTCGTGGCCGTCGAGGTCGACCCGCCCGCAGCAGTCCCGGCGGAGCCAGTACCGCCACCTTGCTCACCGCCACCAGGCGTCGGCTGCGGCTCAGGCGACGGCTCAGGACCCGGCTCGGGTGCCACCTCATCAGTCACCGTAATCGTAATGTTCAGACGCTCAGAATACTCGCTGTATGACATACCGGGGCGCTGCGCCGCAATACGAACGTACATGTTGCGATCGAGCGTCACGGGGCCGGTGTACTCCACGCGCCCGTCGTCCTTGCAGGGGCACGTGTCATTGGTGGTGTACCAAATAGTGGCACCCTCCTCGGCCGAAAGCTCCAGCTTGGTACCCTTGGGCACCGTGATGTAGTTCTCCTTGGGCGACCATGCGCCAAATGTCGTCCCACCGATCACGGCCACCGGGCGCACCGGACGTACGGCCCCGGCAGACACACGAACGTCGACCTGCTTGGACAGCGCCGTGCCATCCACCGTCGCCGTCAGCGTCGTCAGACCCGGCAGAGCACCGTGCAGCACGAACGTCGCGGCGCCGTCCTCACCTGTCACAGCTTGCATGGCATCCGCAGAGCAGATGGCCTCAGAATCCAGCCCAACACTAACCGTGGCGCCGGTAAACGGCTTGCCATCCTTATCGGTCACGTATGCCACCAGCTCAAAGTCGTCGCCCTCGAGCATGGTCACCGCTTGCTCCACGTTGAGCTTGAGCTTGTCAGCCCGCATGCCCACGGTAAGCTCGCCACTCGCCCAGGCAGGCATCGCCGCGCCCGCATAGTTGCGAGCGCCGTCGAGGTCAAAGGCAACGGTCGACCCCGTCTCGCGCGCATCGGCATAGCAGATACGCAGCACGCGCGACAGCGGCTTGCCATCAGGGTCGTCCTGCTTATCGAGCCACTTATACGTCACGTCACCCAGTCCCTGCGCGTCCAGCGCGGCCACAGCGTCATCACTCGCGTCCATATACTGCGTAAACTCAATCTCAACACAGTCGGTATAGGCGTGAGCGGCGGCGACCTCGGGTGCCGACGTCGACACCAAGGCAATGTTCACCTCGGTCTGAATCGGCGGCACACGCAGCCAGGCCGAACGCGTTTCCTCGTAACCGTCCTTGGTCACGCGCACCTGATACCAACCGGTCGGCGTATTCCAGTTGTAAGCACCGTCCGCACCCGTCGCAAGCGGGTTGGCCTGCTCATACTCCTCGGCATCCCAGCGTACGGCATTGGTGCCGTCCGCATCGTCGGCACTCCACAGCTCAACCGTCGCACCCTCAACCGTGTTGGACAGCAGGCCCTCGTACACCACGCCCGCAGGGTCGGGTGCAGCCTTGGCGGCCACACTGCGATAACGCGCCTCGAAGATCGACTGCATCTTCTCGTCCGAGATCAAACCGTCCTTGTTGGCTTTGTAGACCTCGGCATCGGTCAGCTCGCCCCAGTTGACCGTAATACGGTTCTGGCATGCGCGCTCCACCTGCTCGCAGGCAACATCGTAAGCGCACTCGGCGTTCGTCAGCTTAATCGCGCGCTCCGAACCGACGCTCGTTGAGGCGGCGTCATAGGCGGCGCCCACCACGGTTCCCGCCGAACCCGCCGTCAGCACGCCGGCGATCGTCATAACAGAGCCCACCGCCACATCGGTAGTGTCGTGGCAAAGCTGGCGATACAGCAGATCCTCAAACGCACGAGCCTTCTCCATGGCATCGCGCAGCGCGTAGATGCACTTCCAGTCGTCCTCGGTTTTCTCGGGTTTGGCAAGCAAGCGTGTATGCTGCAGCTCGTAGCCCTCGCGCTCGCCCTTCACCTTCTGCATGCGGACGTTCACGTTTTCCCAGTTCTTGCTGGCATCGTTTACGCCGTAAATGCCGGTAAAGATGCCGATACCCTGAGTCGCCGCGGGAAACGCCTGCCCGGCCGCCTTCCA
Source organism: uncultured Collinsella sp. (assembly GCA_934654605.1). Classification (GTDB taxonomy): domain Bacteria; phylum Actinomycetota; class Coriobacteriia; order Coriobacteriales; family Coriobacteriaceae; genus Collinsella. Next base: position 18,753 of record CAKUGH010000009.1, read on the forward strand.
TGCATCGGTCTTAAAGACCTGCCCGAACATCTCGCACTCGATCTTATAGCTCTTGAGCGAACGAATCGTACGAATGAGCTTCATATGCGCGCTCACATCGCCGTTGAGCTTCCAGGCCATGAGCCACCCGCGGACCTTGGAGTTATTGAGGCTATGCACCACATTCCAGTTGTCGTACAGGTTGTCCAAAATGTCGCACTGCATGGCAATCGAGTTAAACAGCAGTGCCTGGTTTTTGTTGTTATTGGAGTTCTCGATAAACTCAGACTCGATATAGGCCGTCTGCTCACCGTCGGGCGCGGCGACCTTAAAGCCCTTGACGGTATCGTCGTCGGCCGCCTTGTAGCTCAAGGAACTGCCGAGCGCCTGGCCCAGATCGCTAAACCCGCTCGTCGACTGACCCTTATACTCGCTAGCCTTAATACCTGCGCACTTGTTGAGCGCCGCAGCGGTTGCGTCATTCCAGCTGCCGTATTGGTTGAGCTGGCCGATACCCAGCGACTGACCCACCAGATCCTCGGCCTGCTGCGTAATGAACTCCGCACGCGACGCATGGTCGACGAGTTCCTTGAGTGCCGCCGCATCCGCAGCATTCGTGCCCTGTGCCGCCGCGAGCTCCTGGTACCAGTCCTCGCTGGTTCCATAGGCGTCCTCAAAGATCATCTTATCCACGTTGACGCCGTAGCTGTCGCCCTGTTTGGTCAGCAGCGCCGACGAGCCGCCGACCGCGGCCTTAAGCTCGGCCGCAAACTGCGCGGCTTCGTCGTTGCCGCCCTCTTCGCCCTCGCCACTGCGAGCGGCGGGAGCGCGGCGGGCCTTGCGGGCGCTGCCGCCTTGGGCCTCATCGTCCGCTCCGGACTCCTCGTCCTTGCCGCCCTCTTCCTCGGCAAACGCGTCGGCGACCATCTGGTCGATTGCGTCGTTAAAGGCCTGGTCAACATCGTTAAACGAGTTCTCCATCATATACTCGTGCCACTGCTGTACGGCATTCGAGAACTCCTGCTGCCGCTCCTCGGCGGCGGCGGAATGCTTTTTGGCCGAAGCGTTGGCATCAAAACTCAGCATGGTCATAAGCTGAGCATTGGAGATACGGTAGGTCTGCGGCATAAAGATCTGCTCAAAGTTTCCGCAGTTCACATAGACAGAGTCGTTTGCCTTGTTGAACTCATCGAGCAGTTTGAGATAGCCCTCGTCCACATATTCCGCCGCATAGCGCACGCGGGTGCCCTCGCGCGACTTTTGGGTCAGAGGAATCGTCACGGTCTTGCCGTCCACGCAGTCAACGTACAGGTCGAGCGTGTCGGCAGCCTCCTCGTTACCCACCTCGAGTGTGATATCGAACGTCCAGTAGGCGTTTTTCTTTTGCGGCAGGTGATGGAAGGTCCATAGGCTCTTTCCGGTGTCCTTGCCGTCCTTGACCAGGTTTTGCGTGCCGCCACGATACGTCACATCAAAGCTCCAGACCGAGGCGCCCGGAACATAGCGCACGTAATTACGAGCCGTCACATCGGCGGCGGCCGCGGCAACATCGGTCGAGCCCACGCGCGCCTCGAGTGTCACGCGCTCGGCAGCCAACGTGTCCTGCGGCAGGTCGTATTCAATCTTGGCACGGCCCAGCTTGTTGGTCTTTCCGGTGTACTTTACGGCCGAGGCGCCCGTACCGACGGTAAGCTGCACGCTCTTGCCAGGCGCTGCGTATACGTAGGCAACATTGCCCAGCAGGCTATGGACATTGGTATTGTCGACCTCGATGCGCGAAGTATTGACTTCGAGCATGGTGCTCCCCAGCGGCAGCGTCACTTCGCCCAACGTGATGAGCGGCGAGACAACGTAGGTACCTGCAGTCTTGGGTTTAAAGCGCACAAACACATCGGCGCCCGCGCCCTTCTTCATGTCAATGACCAGATTGTCGCCCTCCCACGTTGTTCCGGTCCACCAGGTATTGGTGCTGTCACCGGCATCGCGAGAGCCTGCGGATACATCCTCGACCGCATCTTTGGCCAGCGGGATCTCGATCTTTGCCGTCTGGCTGTCCTTGAGCTCGTAGTGAATGCGCAGCTCGGTCTCCACCCCAACGACCGCAGACGAATCAGCGATAACCGAGCCCGCCGTCAGCCCGCGCTCGGCACGGTACGCCTCAACGTCAAACGTCGGCACGTCGAGCGTCACATCGAGCTGCTTACCGTCTTCGATCTTCACCTGCTGCTGGGCGATATGCTTGCCCGCGGTCAGCCCCAGGCGGCTGAACGTGGAATAGCTTGTCGCCTGGATGTCATAGCCTGTCTTGTTAAAGGCGACGATAGTGTAGGCACCGGCCTTCAGGCGCGGCGTATCGGCCTTCATGATGGGCGTGGTGCCATCGTCCTCGTAGCCCGTCAGATAGGTAATGCCGTCGGCAACCAGCTTGCCATCGGACGTGCGGAACACCAGCACGCGGTTGGCACCCTGATAATCACCCTTGGTGGTCACCGTCGCCGCACCCCAAGGCTTTAGGTCGATATCGACCTTACCGGCAGACGGCTTTACGCGCGTGGTGGCCCCACCCAGCTTAAGGCTGTCCTTGGGCTTGAGCGTAATCTCCAGCTCCTGGTCCGCATCGGCAATGGCCTGTGACACCACGATCGCTGTACCCTGAATGCGATAGTCGTTTTCCTTGTCACCCTTGGCGGGCTTGAGCGTCTTTCCGCCGCTCTTCACCGTCAGGTCGATGTCTTCGAGACTATCGAGCTCAATGCGCTCGGTTTTATCCTGCCCTGCCACCGGCTCGAGATAGCCCACGTTGAGCTCAATCGCGCGGGAGGCGGGAATCTTGGTAAAGTCCGCGGCCTCGATCTCGCCGATGTCCCATGTGCCGGTCATCTGGTCGCCCGGGCGCGCCAGCACCATGTCATAGTAGCCATCGAGCGAAAGGCGCAGCGTAGCGGCCGTCTTAGAGAGGGCATCTACCGTAAAGCTGCCGTCGGCGGCAATGTTCAGCGGCGTAGACTGCCCCGCCTGCACAAGCACCGCCGTCGCGCCCTGGGGAAGCTTGCCCGTTACCTGGGCCGCCTCGCCCATCCACTCAAACGTATAGGCGGGTTTTGACGAGTCCGCCGAATCCTTGCGGTCGGCCACGGCATCGGCGAGCTTCTTGACCATCGAGGGGTTGCCCGCCGAGTCGGTCGCATAGGCATAGATGGTCTGACCCTCGCTAAAGGGAATCGCGTACGTTACGCCATCGATTGTCACGCGATCATTATAGTCGCCAGGATAGCCCGCCTCACCAAACTGAAGGTCGGGGTTCATCACGCGCAGGGTAACTGCGTTATGGTTTATCTCGCTCCCGCCACCGACGGTGCTTGAATAGCGCGTGTTCTCAAAAGCCCACCACTCTATCTTTTCCACGCTTCCGGGCAGCACGATCTCTTTGCCGGCGATCGCGGGATCAAGAGATAAAAACGCGCTGCTGCCGATATATTTGACGCCGTCGCCAATCGTCACCGACGACACATGTGAGCACCCATTAAAGGCTTGGCGCTCAATCCGCTCCACCGTGCCCGGTACGTCGATCTGCGTAAAGGTGAGTACCGTTGTGTCCGAGACATAGAACTGCGGCACGCCGCAATTGGCGAAGGCACGATAGTCGATAGTCTTAACCGAAGGCGGCAGCGTTGCCACCACATTGTCGTCAAGTTGTTCGCAGCCCTCAAAGGCCTGCTCGGGAATCGTGGTAAAGGCCGCGTTGTTGGGCCAGGTCACCGTCTGAAGTGTCTTGCTTCCGTAAAACGCATTCCAGCCCAGCTCCTCAACCGAATCGGGCAGCGCGATTTCCTTAATGCTGCTTCCGCCCAAGCCGCCCACCTTGCGGACATGCGAATCGTCGGCGAAGGTAACCGACGTGAGCGCGGCACTTCCCATGCCCGCCAGGCTCACGACATTCTTGCCGTCAATGGTCGAGGGCACCTCCAGCGTGGTGATGCCTGAGTCGCCGTATTCGATCGAGATTTCGTTGGTGAGGCTATCAATTGAGAAGTAATACTGAGCGGGAGTCTGCTCGCCGGCTACGTAGCCATCATCGTATTCGCCCTTTACGCCCGTGGCGCCCTTTGAGGTTGCCCAGAGTTCAAGTTCCTCGTTCCAGGTTGCCTCAGCGTTGGAGGTTTCCTCTTGTTGTTGCTGCTCGGCAAGCTCCTTGCCCTCGACCAGGTCGGTTGCAAGTGTTCCCACAGGCGTGCTCTCGGTCTGCCCGGCGCCCGTCAGGCCCGCCGCCGATGCAATCTCGGAGGCCGGAGGTGTCGGGGCGTCACCGGTATCGAGCGCCACGGGGTCAGCCGCGTCGGCAGCGGCCGAGGGCTCGGCGGCAGCGGCGTCGTCCACTTGGTCGATGTCTGTTTGCACAAAGGTGCTATCGGTGGTGAGCGCCTCGGCAAACGCGCCCACGGGCAACGGACCCGTCACCATGGCGAGGGTCACCGTGGCAACGGTCAGGCGGCGGCAAAGCGCTCGAACAGTAGTCCACCTCATGGTCGTTCCTTTCTTGCAAACCAAAAGTCATCCAGCGTAATCGTTGCCCAAAAACAAAGCGAACGGTAGGTTCATATATACGAACCTACCGTTCTACCTGCGCAAACCACCACAAAGGGGACAGGCACCTTTGTGGCGGTCTTTGGCTTGGCTGGCCGGTTTGTCTCAATCTGTAACAGTAAGAGGCCGAATTTCTCGCTAGGCGTTACAGATTGAGACGTTATGTTGGCCACCCGCCGGTTCATCTCAATCTGTAACATCTTGGGCCGTTTTGGGTGGCCAGGTGTTACAGATTGAGATTTTGCTGACGCCGAGAACGAGGGCAGCCACCAAAACCTAGCGCTTGCGGCGCTTGGTCGCGGCGACACCGGCTGCGGCAACGGTTGCGCCGGCGATTCCCAGGGCGGCGACCGTCATGGCGGTGTTGTCGCCCGTAGCAGCCAGGACGGCGTCAGACTTCTTGGCCGGCGTGGTCTTGGTAGCCGTCTTGGTCGTGGTGGTCGTAGTGGTCGGCGCTGCAGCCGGCTTGGTGTCGGGCTTCGTCTCGGGCTGCGGCGCCGGCTTCTCGGGATCGACCGGGGCCGGCGTGGCCTCGGGCGTAAACGTCAGATCGGTGTTGAGCCACAGGGTGTAGATCCAGCCGCTGTCCTCATCGGATACGCTATCCGCGACCTGGTAGCCGCACTCCTGGCCGTTGATCACCAACTTGGTGTCGGACGTGAAGTAGAAGCCGCGCGCGGACTTGAGGTAGATGCCGTAGCGATAGGTCACGCCAGGCTTAAAGGCGTCGATGTGGTTCGTAATGTTCTGATCCCAGAACTCCTGAGAGTTCACTTCGCTGCCGTCGCTCCCCGTCCAGAACTCACACTGAGGAAGGGAGTTGGAGCCCGTCGGAACATTCGCCGTAAAGACCGGCCTGTCGCCCGCCTTAAAGGTGGTTGTGGCGCCGTTGATCTCTATAACATCGATGGCACGCCATTCGTCGATTGGCTGCTCGCACAGCATATTGGCCGCGTTGGGAGCAAATACGCCATCGACCGTCTTGACGGTATTGCTCACCCATCGGCCGTTAACATTCACGTTGTAGTCGTCGGCCAAGGTGTTGTCGCCCTTGAGCCTCAGCTCGACGGAGTACATGTAGAACTTGCCCTCTTCGAAGTGGTCAATTTTCCTCATGCCCGGTGCGTACTTACCGGGGTCGGAATACCAGAAGGCAACGGGGGTGAGCTCTCTGGGGTTGCTGCCGTCCATCTCCTCCCAGCACTCATACGCAATCTCATACTTATCGGCGTCGGCGGCAGGAATCGTCGCGGTCGCACGCGGCGCCTCACCGGGTGCATAGTCGGTCTTCACGTCGTTGACGTTCAGGTTCTCAAGGGCTTGGCTTTCTGACGCTACGAGCGTTATGGCACTGTCGATGTTGTAGCGAATATAGTAGTCATCCCTGGTTTCGTTGATGACGACCGAACCGCTCGGCCTGTAGGCGTTGAAGATGTCATCAGGGTCGCCCACGATGATATTGTCGCCCTCATAGTCGGTTCCGGTATACGTCAGTAACGCGCCAATATAAAGAGTCTCAGTGCGCGTGAGTCGATACGAGCCGCCCGCCGCGCCACCCGTAAAGGTCAGCGTCAGCCTCATGTGATCGTCAACAGGCTCAAAGCGAGCCGTCACATCGGACATAGATGCGTCCTGGACTTCAGCCAGGGTGCCCGAAGCAGCATCGGCCCGGTAGTACTTGGTTTCGACAAGTTCGCGGAGCGGCTTATCCGGCATACCTCCCTCGACATCGGGAAAATTATAGGTATACGACTGGCCCTTTTCGAGTGTGACATTGCTCGGAAGCACGCAGTCCGTGTAGTGATTGACCACGGTCGTGTTGAACTTAACGCCGCCCCCGCCCGTCACGTCGGTCACACCGCAGGGCATAATGGCGTTGTCTGCCGGCATGGCGGCGTTGTCGCCGGAAGCGTTTTGCTCGGCGGGCATTGCATCGCCAGCCCCTTCGACGGTGTCAGCCAAAGATACCTGCTGAGTATCGGCCTCGTTCTGAGTTGCCGGAGCAGCATCGGTTGTCGGTGTTGTCGCCGCATTCGCATCCACCGTAGCCGCCGGCGCCGCTGCGACCTCACCCGTCGCCACACCGGGGTCCGCGCACTCGGTCGCAAGCGCCACGCTCGGCAGTAGCAGCTGACCGACCATGAGCGCACACGCGCCGACACTGGCGATCTTCACACCCACGCAACGCCAAGTTCCGTGAACCAGCGAGCAGGTGCGCTCGCGCTGCGCCTGCTTGGCAAAATGTTGTCCTTGCATGTCGTCCTCCTTCATCGAGGGTTGTTTCCATGGCACCACGATGCTGCAAACCGGACGCCGCGCCTAGGTTCGTACATGCGAACCTGCACCTTTACCTGCGCAAATGCAAAAGCCGCCACGCGGGGACGCAAATCCCTGCGTGGCGGCTCAATCAAACGCACTGAGGCTTTATGCCCCGCTTGCCCTAGACGAAATTGCTATTCCTCGCGACGGCGCACGGCAGCGATGCCGGCTGCCGCAACCGTGGCACCAGCGATGCCCATGGCGGCAACGGTCAACGCTGCGCTATCGCCCGTGGCCGCAAGAGCGGAAGTCGTCGTCTTCGAAGCCGTGACGGATGCCTTGGCGGCAGCGAGCTTTACATTCACGGCCGAACCGGTCTGTGCCGAAGCTTGGCTCGGCGCCGGATCGGGAGCAGGCGTAGCACCTCCGTCGAATACGATATGCGCGACCTTGGCGATCTTGTCCGCATCGCGATCGGCCCTCAGGACGCCTTCGCCGGGCTCGCCAATCGTCTGTCCCCAAAAATCAGCATATTCAAATCGGTTGCCCAGCGCCATGGGGCGGGCACCCAGTTTTTGGTAGTCACGCACCACGCCATTGGCAGGAAGCACGACCTTCCCGCCCTCGCCGATAACAATCATACCGGCAGGACCGTTGGCGTTCGTGTAGTTGTCGGCGACGATTGCCCCGTCGCTGCCCTCGGCAACAACGGAGCCGTTTTTAATTTGGATGCTTCCGCCCTCGATCGCACTCCCCGAGCTGGTATGCAGACCATACGTGTCCTTGGAATACCGATCTTTCGAGGCGCTGGCAATCGCAGTCACAAACGTGTTCTTTCCATCGATGATGATATCGGCAGTGGCATCGTCGCCCATTCCGGCCGCCTCGATACCCACGGCACCCCACATACCATTCGAAGCATCGGCAATTGCGGTCACGAGCGAATCGCCTGCAATTTCGACACGCGCAGCACCGTTGTTGACACGGGACACAATCCCCTGAGACTCCAGGGTGGATTCGGCCTTGACCGTCACCGTTGAGCCGGAGCCGATTGATACGCGGCCGCCTTTGTTGCTCTGCCCGTCATGTTCCCATGCAAACTCGCCGTCTTCCCCAGGTGCACCGTTAGTGGCATAGATGCCCGTCACGTAACCGTAATACCCGTCACCGGACCCCGCCGCGCGCCCTGCCTTCACATCGACAGTCGCACCGTTTTTAATGGTCACGTCTCCGCCAAACGCAGTTATGGCCTCGGCGTTCTCGCACTCCTCGCCATTTGCATCCGTACCCGTCGCCGTCACGTTGACCGTGGCCCCGTCGACGGTGACGTCGCCACCGGTAATACCGTTACCCGCGGCCGTGATGACATCGGTCTGGCCCGTCGCATTGAGTGTGCCGTCGCCCGTGATGGAAAGGTTGCCGCCTGAGACCTCGATGGCGCTCTGACCGGCATCGGCCGTAACGGTGTTGGTGTTGGTCACACCGATGTTGAGGTTGCCCTCGGCGCTGATACCGCCGCCGTTATAGCCATTGAGCTGCATGTCGTCGGCGCCGTTCCAAGACCACGTGCCCGCCTCGTCGCTGACGGCAGCGCCCGCGTTGTACTGCGTGCCGCCCACGTTGATCCAATCGGCTGCCAAGGCAACACTCGGCAGTAGCAGCTGACCGACCATGAGCGCACACGCGCCGGCGCACGCCAGCCTGGCACCCGCCCGTTTCCACGAACCGTGAACCAGCGAGCAAGTGCGCTCGCGCTGGGTCTGCTTGTCAAAATGGCTTCCGTTCATAGGGGCCTCCCTCGGTCGATGGACCATACCACCACAAAGGTGCCTGTCCCCTTTGTGGTGGTATTCCTAGTCTCACCATGTGCCAAGCAATCGCATACGCCTAGGTTCGTAGATGTGAACCCCTATGGCTACCTGCGGTTTCATTCGAATGGATTTCGTTGTCGGTGTCTTCGCCTTAGGGCGCTACAATCGAGGGCATGATTATTCCGTCCACCCAAAGGACCGTTCTTGAACCTGAGCAAGCCTAAAATCAACGCGCTTCTAGCCCTCGCGCTCTTTACCTTTGTCTTCCTTGCCGCCGAGTTTCGCTTCGACATCAATGTCGGGCTGCTCGCCGGTGCCGAGCGCGTTGTGCTCGCGCAAGGCTTTATCCTGGGTGCCAGCGTTATCGGCTTTATCGGATACGCGCCGCTGCTGGCCCTCGCTCAGCGCAAAGGCCAGCCCAAGGCAATCGCCACCGCCGCTGTCCCTATCGCCATTGTTGGGCTAACCCAGATTCAATCCCCCACGGGTCCGCTTGCACTCGAGATTCTGGGATGCGTGGTATTCTTTGGGCTCGGCCTGCTGGGCGCCGCCGCGCATCGCGCCTTTGCGTTGGCGTTCCAAGACGATCCCAAGCTCGCCACGGGCGCGGGGGCGGCCTATGCCGCAGGCATCCTCCTGCAGTTTGCCCTTAACCTGCTCGATTGCGGCGGCATCGTTGAGCTCATCATTCTTGGCGCGGCGACGATCATCATCTCCGCCCTCAGCGCCGCGCCCCAAGAGGCAGATGAGAACCCCAGCTCCACCATCAACCCTTTTACCGAGTCCTCACACGTCCTCGCCAAGCAGGCGTGTTGGAGCATCGCGCTCGTCATGATCTTGGCCTGTCTGTTCTCAACGCTCGATAACGTCGTCACGTTCTCCAACGCCCACGGCACCATCGCCGTGCAGACTTGGCCACGCCTCTTTTTGGCAGCGAGCGGCCTGGTCGCCGGCATCGTTTTTGATCTTGCCGAGCGTCGCTACATGGGTCCTGTCATGCTCGGTGTCACGGTGCTCTCCACCATCTCAATCTTGGCCGTGGAAGCTGGCGCCGATCCCAACCTGGGCCTCATCGTCTTTTATCTGAGCTCGGGCTTTTTCGTCACATTCTTCACCGCCACGTTTACACAGCTGGCACCGCGTATGCACACTCCGGCTTTGTGGGCCGGCATGGGCCGCGCCGCCAACAATGTATGTGCATTCACCACATCGGGCATCTCGCTGGCACTGGTCACCTCGGGCAAAGTCGCCCTTATCATGATCGGCGCGCTCGTGCTGCTTGTGGCGGCGAGCGTGGCATTTGTAGCTGCGGGGCTGTTCCGTCTACCCCAAACCGAGCAGGAGCGCGAACATCAACAGCTCGCCGAGGAGGCACTCGCTGCACCCAGCATCGAGGAACAGCGCCAAGCCTTCATCGCCGACCACGGCCTCACCCCGCGCGAAGTCGACGTGCTCATGGCCGTGACCCAGGACGAGCGCCCGCTCAAGCAGATCGCCGAGGAGCTCGGCATCTCGATGCGCATGGTGCAGCGTCACCTGAGCTCCATTTACCAAAAGACCGACACCCAAACGCGCGCCGGCCTCACCAAAGCCTTCCCCTCCGCCTAAAACAAAAACCACCACAAAGGGGCCAGGTACCTTTGTGGTGGTTTTCAATAGCAGCGGTTTACTCTGCCAGTTTGTCTCAATCTGTAACATCTAGGCCCTTAAAAGTAGGCTAACTGTTACAGATTGAGATTATTCCGCTCGGCTCCGCACTTTATCTAAATCTGTAACAGATAGAGACGATTTAGCCGCCCAGATGTTACAGATCGAGACAGTAAAGGAAACTAAGCGGTACCCGCCCTTGAGTTTCTTGAGCACCCTTGAGTTCTTTGAGCATCTTTGAGTTTCTTGAGCACCCTTGAGTTCTTTGAGCGAACGACCATCAGCAGCGTCGGTTGCCCTCCTCCGCCTAAACCAAAAACCACCACAAAGGTGCCTGTCCCCTTTGTGGTGGTTTTGGTCGGTTAGCCTTCGAGCTGAGCTACTTTGTAGCGGTAGGCTGCGGCGATGACGTCCTTGCAGCCCTCGCGGCCCAGCTTGGCGCGGTTGACGACGATGTCCTTGCCACTCGTCATCTTCCACTTGCCGGCGCTGTAGCGCTTGTAGAATGCCTCACGCGCCTTCTGCTGCTGTTTGACCAGCTTGGCGCCCTTCTTTTTGTTGAGGCCACGCTTCTTACGCACAATCTCGACGCGGTCCTCAAAGGGAGCAGTCACCAACACGGCGATGTGGTTGGGGTTGTTGCGCAGCAGATAGTCGGACAGGCGACCCTCGATAATGCAGCTCTCGGTCTCGCCCAGGTCCAAAATCACCTGGCTCATCTTTTGGAACAGCTTGTCCGAGTACGAACGGGCGTCGTAGCGGTCGGGCAGAAACGCCATGTTCTCCACGGCCAGGCGCTCGTCGTAGGCCGCCATCTTGTCGAGCGACTCGCCCGCGCGCAGCGACGCGCGCACCAGCAGCTCGTTGTCGTACAGCGGAATCCCCAGCTCATTGGCGAGGATACGGCCGATCTCGTGGCCCTCGGCACCAAAGTCACGCGCGATGGTAATGACCACGGGGCTCTTCTTGTTCACCAGATCGCTCATCGCGATTCCTTTCTAACAAATGAGAAATAGGCTGTCTATCGCCTTTTCCCACGATAGCTTACCTGGGTTTTCCTGGTGCCCAAGATTGGCCTGAAAGAGGAGCGACGCGTACTTTGGTACGCGAGCGACGGTTTGAAGGCCAAGGTTGGGTGCCAGGGAAAGCCAGGCTATGCGGCTACGATGCGGCGTTGATACGCTCGGACCAGCAGCGAGATGCCAAAGTTGAGCGCAAAGTACATCGCAAACACCAGACCGTAGAGCATGAGCACCTGCGACAGGTCGATCGCGTGGGCCATCACGACGTTTGCCGTGTACATGAGCTCGGCCACGTTGATGCCCGAAAGATACGAGCTGTCCTTGATGACGGTCGTGCACTGGCTAAACAGCGCCGGAATGATCGTCTTAAACGTCTGCGGCAAAATGATGTAGCGCATGGTGGCAAAGAAGCCGAAGCCCTGGCTCTGCGCCGCCTCAAACTGGCCGCGCGGAATCGAGTTGAGGCCGCCACGCACAATCTCGGCCATAACGGCGCTGGTGAACAGCGTAAAGGCGATGGTCGAAATCACAATGTCCAGACCCTGCACCGTAAAGTAGATAAACAGGATCCACAGCAGGTTCGGCGTGCAGCGGAACAGCTCGATATAGGCACTCACCAAAATGCGGAACGGGCGGGGCGCATAGCTCTTGACGAGCGCCAGCACCGTGCCAAAGATGAGCGAGAAAAAGATCGACAGCGCCGAGATCTCGATGGTCTTAACAAAGCCGCCCCAGATGTAGAGCAGGTTGGTCGCGTTGAAGATTTCCATGCGCTAGGCCTCCTCTACGTTGTCGAGCCCCAGCTCGGCCAGGCTCACGCCGCGCGGGCGCTCCTTGGAGCGGCGTTCGAGCCACTGCACCAGCATGGCGAGCGGAAAGCAGATGATGAAGTACATAAGGCAGCAGACGATGTATCCCTGCAGGTAGCCATACAGGCTTACGAAGTTGTCGGAGCGATACATAAGGTCGCCGCCGGCCACGAGCGCCAGCACCGACGTGTTCTTGACCAGGTTGAGCGCCTGGTTGCACAGCGGCGGCAGAATGATTTTGAACGTCTGGGGCAGCACGATGTACCAGTAGGCCTGCGCACGGGTGAAGCCCTGGCTCTGAGCAGCCTCCATCTGACCGCGCGGAACGGCTTCGATGCCGGTGCGGATGACCTCAGAGATGTAGGCCGCGTGATACAGGCCCACGCCCAAAAAGCCCAGTACAAACGGTGCGATACGCACCGGCTGGTCGGCACCGGTTATGGCCTGCAAAAACTGCGGGCCGGCCATGTACATAAAGAGCACCTGCACAGGCAGCGGGGTGTTCTGGTAAAACTCCACGTACACGCGGCTGATAGCGCGCAGCACGCGCGAACGGGTGGTCGAGAACACGCCCAGCAGCGTGCCCAGTACCAGCGACAGCAGCAGGCCGGCAACAACCACCTGCAGCGTCACGCCAAAGCCCTCCCAGAAGGGCCCCATGTTTTGGAATGTCGTCGACCAGCGGTCGGCGTCAAACAATCCTTCGAGCATTTGATTCCTTCCTTGGACGAACGCTTACACAAGACCCCAGGTCTTGACCTCTTGATCGAGCCAGCCGTCGGCCAGGCGATCGCAAATCACCTGATCGACCACGGCCGAAAGGTCGCAACCCTTCTTGGTCGCCACGCCGTAGCCCTGCTCGCCAAACTTGACCTCGGGCTGCAGCAGCTCGACGGTCTCGTTCATGTAGCCGGCCAGCGTGGAGCGGTCCATGGCAAAGACGTCGATATTACCGGCGTCGAGCGAGCTCTTGATGATGGGGTAACCGCTAAAGGCCCTAAACTCGGGTTCGCAGTGAAAGCCGTTGTCCTTGATCATCTGCTCGATCAGGCCCTGCGTGGTAGCGCCCTGGCTCACGCCGATAACCTTGCCGTCCAGATCCTCGATCGAGGTAAAGCCCGAGCGTTTCTTGACCATGAGGCCCACGTAGTCGGTGCGGTACGGCGTCGAGAAATCCCAGCTCTTCTTGCGCTCGTCGGTGATGGTGTAGGTCGCCGCGACCACGTCGAGCTGGCCATTATCGATGAGCGGGCCACGCGTCTTGGGCGTTACGTCGGTAAACTCGACAAGCTCCTGGGCGCGGGCTTCCTTGTAGCTCACGCCAAAGACGGCAGCGGCAATCTGGTAGCACAGGTCGACCTCCATGCCCTCAAAGCGGCCCTTGGCGGTGTCGTAATAGCCATAGCCGGGAACGTCCTTCTTGACGCCGGCGTTCAGGTGGCCGCGCGACTTGATGGCCGCGAGCTTGGAGCCTTTGTCAGAGCCCTCGCCGCTGGTGGAGCTGCCGCAACCGGTGAGCGCGGTTCCCGCCAGCGCGAGCATGCCGGCCCCCGCCAGCTGCAAAAAGTGACGGCGCGAAACAGCCGCCCTCGTCATATCCGTCATGTCCATCACCCGCGCCTAGTGCAAAATCTTGGACAGGAACTCGCGGCAGCGCGGGTTCTCGGGGTTATCGAAGAAGTGCTCGGGCGTGCCCTCCTCCAGGATGCGGCCGTCCTCCATAAAGATGACGCGGTCGGCCACCTGGCGCGCAAAGCCCATCTCGTGCGTCACGCAAATCATGGTGATGTCCTCCTGCGCGAGCTCGATCATAACGTCCAGGACCTCCTGGACCATCTCGGGGTCGAGTGCCGAGGTCGGCTCGTCAAACAGGATGATGGGCTGCTTGGTGCACAGGGCACGGGCGATGGCAATGCGCTGCTGCTGACCGCCCGAGAGGTTTTGCGGATACTCGCCGGCCTTATGCGCCATGCCGACGCGCTTGAGCGCGGCAATGGCGATCTGGGTCGCCTCTTCCTTGCTCTTCTTTTGCAGCTTGATGGGTGCGAGCGTCAGGTTGCCGAGCACCGTCATATTGGGATACAGGTTGAACTGCTGAAACACCATGGAGCTGTACTTGCGGGCCATTTCCAGGTGATTCTTTTTGGTGAGCGGCGTACCGTCGATGATGACTTCGCCCGATGTGGGCTCCTCAAGATAATCGACGCAACGGATGAGCGTCGACTTACCCGAACCGGACGGCCCGATCATGACGAGCTTCTCGCCGCGCTTGACGGTGAGGTTGATATCTTTGAGCACGTGCAGGTCGCCAAAGTACTTGTTGAGATGCTTGATCTCGATCATGTCTGCCATGAATGTCCCTTTCCTGCTTTTACATGAATTGCACTATTGTACGGAAAGAACCACGTTTTCGCAGCCCACACTGCACCCCCGTAAAGAACCCGCAACCTTTCACCCACTCATTGGGGACAGACTTAAATGAGTGCCCGCTCATTGGGTACTCATTTAAGTCTGTCCCCAATGAGCGCCTGTCCTGTGCAAGCACCAAAAAAGGGCGCGACCACAATGGTCACGCCCTTTAGCATCAACTGTTTGCCGATTGTCCCTTACGCCAACTTTGCGCCGACAATCTTGGCCGCTGCCGGCTTGTCGAAGTTGCCGCCGGTGGCCTTGCCGAGTGCTCCCATAACCTGGCCCATCTGCTTCTTGGACGTGGCGCCCAGCTCGGCGATGACCTGCTCGATCAGGGCCTCGAGCTCCTCACCCGAAACCTGCGCGGGCAGCAGGCTCTCCAGAATCTTGACCTGCTCGGTCAGGTTGTCGGTGCGCTCCTGGTCGGTACCGGCCTTAATGGACATCTCCAGCGTCTCGCTCGTCTGCTTAATCAGACGCTTGATCATGCTGTTGACGTCTTCCTCGGTCACGTCGCGGCGCTCGTTGACCTCGATATTCTTTACCTCGGCCTTGACCTGGCGAATGATGGACAGGCGAACCTTGTCCTTAGCCTTCATGGCGGCGATCATTTCCTTCTGCAGCTCTTCGTTAGTCATCTGCAAATCCTCCTCAATAGCGCGGGCGGCACTCGCGCGAGCACCGCCCCATGATTACTCAGTCGTCGACGAATCGTCGGTCGAACTCTTGGTGACGCCCTTCAGACTCACGTTATAGGGTACGTCCTTGGGCATGGGGTTGACGGTAATGTCGGCGTCCTTCTTGTACTGCTCCAGCCACTCGCTGTACGCGGTGCTGGCCGCCTGCGTCTTCACCACGTTGGAGACGTACTTCTTGATGGCCTTGGGTACCTGCTTAATATCATCAACCTGATTATCAACGTGGAAGTAGTCGGTGCACTTGATGATATGGTAGCCGTAGGTCGACTCGACGACGTCGCTCACATCGCCCTTGTTAAGACCCTCGAGCGCCGTCTGGTAGCTGTCGACAAAGGTGGTGAGCTTGTCCCAGCCCACGTCGCCCTTCTTCTCCTTGGAGCCGGTGTCCTCGGAGTACTGCTCCACGGCGTCCTCAAAGCTCAGCTCGCCGGAGTTAATCTTGTCCAGGCACTCCTGCGCCTTGGCCTTGGCGGCGGCCTTGTCCTCGTCGGACGCATCGGAATCAACCTTGATCAAGATGTTCGACGAACGACGGGCATCGTTGTAGTTGGACAGGTTCTCGTTGATGTAATCGACGATCTCGCTGTCCTTAGGCTTGCTGGTGGGCGCCACGGCATCCTTGAGCTTCTGCTGCGCCAGGCTCTCCTTGAGCGAACTCTTGTAGGTGTCCTCGGTGTAGCCGTAGGTCTTGAGGGTCTTCTTAAAGGTCTTGGCGCCGCCCGCGCTCTTGCAAGCGTCCTTCCAAGCCTTCTCGACTTCCTCGTCCGACACCGTCACGCCGTTTTCCTTCTGCGCCTGCTGAAGCAGAATCTGCTGCGTGTAGGAATCGATGAGCTGCTTGCGGTACTTCTTGGGCGTGAGGTCGTTGTCGACCAGATACTGCGCCCAGTCCTCGTCCTTGGTGTAGCCGTAGGACGTGCGCATGCTCATGATCTGCTTGGTCACGGTGTCCTCGGTGAGGTTGGTGCCGTTGATGGTGGCAGCCACGCCGCCGGTGAGCTTGTAGCCCGAGCCGGTGTCCTCGGCTTGCGACATCAGGCCGGAGCACGCCATGGCCGAGACGGAAAGCAGCATTGCCAGCACGCCGATGACCACCAGAACGATCTTGACGGTCTTGGAAACGTAGGTCTTGCGCTGCTTCTTGCGAGAGCTGGAGGCTGCGCGGGACCGTTGCTCGGGCGTCGGCGCGGCCTCGGGGTTCTTTTTCTTGTTTGCCATGTTTGGCCTTTCGCATCACGAATCGAACAAACGCCATTGTGTCACAACGCAGCCCCCGCGGCACGCCTGGTGCAACGGGGACAGGTTAATCTGCACCATTTTGGTGCAAAGGGGACAGCTCTGGCAGTTGGCACTTAGGGACGTTCCTTTTCTGCCGGCAGTTAGGGACAGTCCCCAAGTGCCGGCACATAAGGAACGTCCCCAGGTGTCGGCTTAGGAACGTCCCCGGCTGCCGGCTTAGCCCTACCTTAGAAGTGGCGGCGGATGGCGTCGACCATGCCCTGGGGCGTGGTCTGGCCGAGTACATCGGCTGCGGAGTCGGCATCCATAAAGATATTCATGAGCGCCTGCAGCGCCTCGACCTGACCGCCCGGCTCGGCAATCCCTAAGTTGATGATGATCTGCGCCGGCACCGGGGCGCCCATGCCCGCCATCGCGTTAAACGTCACGGGCGCGGCGGGCTTTACCACGGCAATATAGGGCTTAGCCACAAACCCCGGATCGGTATGCGGGATGGCGATGTTAGCCGCCGGCATGGCAAGCCCCGTAGGATAGGCGTCCTCGCGTGTGCGGACGGCGTCAAGCCAGCCCTCGGCAATGTAGCCGCGCGGGGCAAGCTCAACCTCGAGCTGCGAAAACACCTCGTCCGGCGTCTCGCACTCCCAATCAAAAAACACCAGCTCAGGCGTAAACAGAGCTTCGTTATCCGCCATGCGCCCACCTCTCTCACCTAGTCATTGGGGACGTTCTTTAATGACTAGTCGCTGTAAACAATCCCCCCATGAACATAATTCTGCTGAACAAGAATTGTAACTTTATTCTCCCAGCACACGGCAAACGGTCTGCCTAGTTTTCTTTCAATCGACCCCGCGAACTAATTGTTTTAAAAATGCCCCGCCGAACAATGTCGACGGGGCATTCCAATCGCCTACTCTTTTATGTCTTAGCCGTTCTTGCGCGATAACAATTTAGACCCAATGACGATGAGGGCCGCACCGATAACGGCAGCTACGGCTGCGGCGGCAAACGTCCTATCGCCCGTGTCTGCAAGAGTCCCCTTTGCGGTCTTCTTAACCGATACACTCGTCTTGGTCGTCGTTGCAGCGGGCTGTCCGGGGCGCGAGGGATCGGAAGGAACTGACGGCTGCTGCGACGGTTCCTGACCGGTCACGACATACGTTGAGAAATGCGTAGTCCGGAAGCAGAGGTAGTCCCCCTCAACCCAAGTGCCCATAGCCTCAACGACGCCCTCATCAGAGACATGAAGGACCTTGAGATTGGTGAGCTTTTTCATAGACTCAGTCATTTTGATGCGGACAACCATTGAAGCCCCGTCGCCATTGGCGATCTCAACCACGGATCCATCACTCTTCTCAAAGTGAATATCCAGGGTCTCGAGAACCTTTACGCCATCGGTCTTAATGCCCTCAATCTGAGTCTTTGCAGCTTCGGTCAAATGAGAAGGCTCTTCGACAACCAGACGCGTCCCCGTATCAATCTTGCCGGCTGCAACGCCATTCTCATCGGCCACGGAAACCTCGACCTTGCCGCCTGCGCTCGTAGCGATTTGCTTAGCAGCAACCGTGACCATACAGGCAGAAGACAAATTGCCACACTGCGCAGTAATTGTCGCAGAACCAGCAGAAACCGGGATTACCGTTCCGTTTTCAACCTTGGCAATCGCCTCGTTAGAGGAGGTCCAAACGATATCAGCGTTGTCTGCATCGCTTGGGGAAACAACGGCAGACAACTTCTTGGCAACATCACCGACCGTAAAGTTAAGAGCAGTGTTGTCCAGCTCTATCTTTTGAGCAGGATTAGTGACCGAAACCGTCACAAGCTGTCCAACGGTCCCGTTCTCGCCGGCGACAAGCTTAAAGCTACCATTGCCAGATTTAAGCGCCCCAACCGTATACGAGCCACCCTCGCCCGACACCTTAAAGACCTTGGAATCAGTGTCCTTGAGCACAATAGAGTCATCGTCAACGGCACCCGGGAGCCCAGCCTCGAGCGTAGCCTTAATCTGGACCTTCTCACCCTTTTTCAGATTGATGGACGCGTTGTCAACTGTAATGCCCACCACCGGATTCGAGACTTCGACCTTACAGGTGTCAGATAGGGACCCATCTGCCGTTGTAACAACTACATTTGCCTTGCCCTTGGAAACAGCCGTCACAAGTCCGTTCTGATCGACCTTGGCAACAGACTCATCGTCGCTCTTCCAAACAACAGCCTGGCTGGCATCCGCGGGAGCCACCGTGGCGACGAGCTGCTGAGTCCCAGCGCCAACGATCTTAGTGTCGTGAAGATCGAGCGATATGCCAGCAACCGGCTGAATCACGGTCACCTTACATGCTGCGGTGAATCCACCGTCGACAGTTTTGACCGTTACGGTCGCGCTGCCCGCCGCAACAGGAGTCACGTTGCCTTCCTGATCAACTGCGGCAACGTCGTCATTCGAGGAAACCCACTCTACGTTTTGATTGGTTGCGTTTGCGGGCTCAACGGTGGCAATTAACTTCGACGCAACCTCACCGACCTTCAGCTCAAGCTTGTCAGAATTCAGCGATACCCCTGTAGCCCCTACTGCCGGAGTCTTAACCGTAATGGTATCCGTGCACGCGCTGACACCGTCGACTGTAGCCGTAATAGTCGCAGTACCATCGGCAACCGCTGTCACGTTGCCCTGAGAGTCAACCTTAAGAACGCCCTCATCAGACGAAGACCAAATTACAGAGCCGGCCTTGTCCTCGGGCGCAACTTCTGCAGCCAACTTCTGCGTATCACCGGGCACCATGTTGGTTTTATAGCCGGACTTAATTGAAACGGAGGTCTGAACGCGAGGAACAACGTGGACAGTCATCGTATCGCAAAGTCGATCACCGAGATACATGGAAACGGTAACGGTGCCGTAGCTGCGAGGTACTAAATGACCAAACGAGCTATCTCCGCTATATTTCACGCCACAAACTTCCAAAACATTTGGATCACTAGATTCGTAGGTATAGAACTCGTAAGGAACACGCCCGCTATCGACCCATCTGTTCTGAACATAGCTTTCTTCGAGCGCCGCTGCTCCCCTACTCAGAATTCCAACCCTTCCATAGGATGAAAACATGTCGTTTTCTTCCTCGATCCAGAGACCGCCGAAATAGGTATCGTCGTTCTCCAAATCTATCGACAGATCCCTTTCCTGTTTAGAGAATTTCGCATTTGAGATATCAATCGAATTCGGATCTTCAATCTCAAATGTTTTTTTATGAGTTCCCCCCAAACCGTCTACGGCGACAACCGTTGCGAATCCCGGTTTAAGGGCCGTGAGCTGCCCATTTTCAACCTTCGCGTTTGGTGTGGATTCCAGTGAATATGTAACGTCCGTTATCCCGCTTCCACTTGTCACGCCGCTTCCCCAATGAGCTTTAGAGCAGGCAGTTGCCGTCTCATTAGGAGAAACCCAAAGAATGTTAGAAAGATAGCCCACTCCCCCTACGAGCATTTTTGGATTCTCGGGGCACCTCTCCACGAATCCAGGATCCTGTTTTTTCTCCGCTACATTACAGATATCGAAAGAGACTGGCTTGCCCATTCCATAATCCGCTTCGGCCCTCAGCTTGCCTTTCCCCTTCGAAAGGCCAACGACCTGGCAGGAAGCGCCCATTGTGTTACCGCTTTGGGTGTAAATATTAGAATTGATGCGGAAGGAAGCGACCGAATTATCGCCGTTCAATTCCTTCAGAGCAAAAACCGTTCCCGGACGGCTTTCGTCTTCAAACTCAATTCTCAGACTAGTGTCATATACACCAAAGTGAGTCTCACCGCACTTTTTAGGGCAGTTATCTGTGTAATAAAGATCGAGGTCGTCAACTGAACTCTCATAGTCTCTAGACAGCAACCTAATGCTCTTGATTTTATTCAGCGACTTGACACTAGATATCTCAATGTATCCCTGATTGCCCGAGTCGGCCTCGTCAATTGCCGTGATGCGGGCGGTTCCAACCTTGTTGGGAGCGATAGTCAGCACCCAACTGCCGTTTTCGTTTTTGGATACCGTGGCGATGTCGGAATCAGAAGACTCAACCCTGTAGGTTGAATGCTTCATGTAATCCTCTTTATCGCTAATGGACAGTGTGCCGGTCATCTTCTGCCCAACGGCAATGTCAAATTCATTCAGATAATTAGTGCCAGTCATATCTGCGGGACTAAAAGAAATACTAAGCGAGCCTTCGGACGCCGTCAGCATCTTCGCTTCAGCAGCAGACGGACTCGCTACGACCGCACCGAAGCCAATCGCTAGCGCCAGGGTAGCGGCGGCGAATCTCCTTCCCCAATTTTTATGCATGCTTCTCATCCATTCTTCCTTGCGATAATGCAGCTTTTTCGCACGATTATAGATAATGAAATGCTACCCCCCCCCCGCACATTGTGGCAAGAGCTATTCGACAAACGTACGTCTTCCGGCCTTTAGCTCGAGGGGTTCTTTTTGAGCCAATGTAGTGAACACGATGTCGAATCATTACCTTGCAGAGTACAGGTTTTGGTGCAATTAAAAAACTTCAGCATCGGTGCAAGCCATAGATAATCAGGTCATCTGTTTTAAAGAAGACAAACAATTGATAACAAGATGTTATATAGATGATAAATAGAAATCGCTAAAAATCAGACATTCATTCCTGCCAAATATTACATTTCCGCAGCTATTGAACGTATCGCCTCTGGCACCCTACAGTCCCAACCAAGAAAATGTTAAATAACAGGCAAGAAAAGCCGGCCGCCCAATCCCAGCCAAACCGAGCAACACCCCATGCAATAAAAAGGCGGTTGGGCGTCTTCGCTACGCCCAACCGCCCACCAAAGCGAGTTGCTATTTCGCAGGGTCCACGGCGACCTTGCCGCTCTCCAGCACGTGGACGCGACCGTCGGCGAGCATCTGCACGACCTCGGGATACAGCACGTGCTCGATCGCGTGGATGTGCTCCTCGAGCGTATCGACATCCCAGCCCTCCTCTACAGCCAGCGCGCGCTGGGCGATGATGGGGCCGTTGTCGTAGATCTCGTTGGCAAAGTGCACGGTCACGCCGGTCACCTTGACGCCGCGAGTGAACGCGTCGTCAATCGCATGCGCGCCGGTAAAGCTCGGCAGCAGCGCCGGATGCAGGTTGACCACGCGATTGGGGAACGCGGCCAGCAACGGCGTGTGCACCATGCGCATGTAACCGGCCATGACCACGTACTCGCAGCCACGCTCGAGCAGCTCGTGCGCGATGATCTCGTCGGCAGCGATGGGATCGGCATAGACATCCTTGGACAGCGTGAGCGTCTGGATGCCAGCACGGTCGGCACGCTGCAAGCCCTTGGCCGAAGGACGGCTCGACACCACAAGTTCAATCGAAGCGTTGAGCTTACCGGCGGCGATCAGGTCAATCAACGCCTGCAGGTTGGTGCCCGAACCGCTGATAAGCACGCCGATTTTGAGCGGCTCGGCCGTATCGGTGCCGGTCGGACGGGTGTAGGGCACAAAGCCCAGGCCCTTGGCAGCCATCTGCTCGTTAGCGCTCATCGGAGTACACAACCTTACCGGAGCCCTCGACGCACTCGCCCACGCGGAACGGCTTCTCGCCCAGCGCGACCAGAGCCTCGGTCACGGCAGCCTCGTCCTCGGGAGCGACGATCAGGCACAGGCCAACGCCCATGTTGAAGGTCTTGCATGCCTCGTTGGGCGCGAGCTCGGCCTGGCGCGACACGTAGGTGATGACGGGCGGAACATCCCAGCCCATCTCGGCGCCGTTGCGGGTGACCACGGCGTCGACGTCGTCGGCGAGCGCGCGGTTGAGGTTCTCGGTGATGCCGCCGCCGGTGATATGGGCAATGGCATGCACGTTAGCGCCGCCGCGGAGCAGCTCCAGAATCGGCTTCACATAGATGCGCGTGGGGGCAAGCAGAGCGTCGGCCAGCGAAGCGCCACCGAGCTCCTCGAGCGGGCGGCTCAGCTCCTCGGCCTTAGCGGCGGCCTCGGGCGTACCCGGCTTGATGCCGTCGACGCCGATGACCTTGCGCACGAGCGAATAGCCGTTGGAGTGCACGCCGGTGGAAGGCAGACCCAGGATCACATCGCCGGGACGTACGTTCGCGGGATCGAGCATCTTAGGACGATCGACAACACCCACGGTAAAGCCGGCGAGGTCGTAGTCGGCAGGGGCCATAACGCCCGGGTGCTCGGCCATCTCGCCGCCCACGAGCGCGCAGCCCGCGAGCTTGCAGCCGTCGGCCACGCCCTTGATGATCTTCGCCATGTGCTCGGCCTCGATATGGCCGATGGCGACGTAATCCAGGAAGAACAGCGGCTCGGCGCCCGACGCCAGAATGTCGTTGACGCACATGGCGACCAGGTCCTGGCCCACCGTCTCGTGACGGTCCATGATCTGGGCGAGTACGAGCTTGGTGCCCACGCCGTCGGTGCCGCTGATCAGGATCGGGTCTTCCATATCCTTGAGCGCGGCGGCCGAGAACAGGCCACCAAAGCCACCGATGCCGCCGATGACCTCGGGGCGGTTGGTGTCCTTAACCATCTGCTTAATCGCGTCGACGGCGCGACCACCCTCGGCGGTATCGACGCCGGCGTCCTCGTATGTCACATGTTTGCTGTCGCTCATCTGAGCCTTCCTCTCCCACTACCGTTCGCCGCGCGGGCGGCAAACGGTGCTCATAGTTGCCCTCGATTCGGCGCGTGCCATAGCAGCACGCACCGCTCAATCAATAAAACAGCAGGTAAAACCTACTAAAATAAACCTGTCCCCTTTTGGCAGGTTTTAGGCCTCGCCGTGCTCCTCTTCCCAGCTGCGATCGACGTATTTCTCGACCACGGCGTCGTCGTCAAAGTGCAGCGGCTTGTCCAGGTTGCGGGGCTTAAAGCCCTCCATGAACTTGTCGCGGCCAAAGCTCTCGGGAATCGCCACGGGGTAGCGGCCGGTAAAGCACGCATCGCAGTAACCGCCCTTGGGCATGACCTTCAGCAGGCCCTCGACCGAAAGGAAGGCCAGCGAATCGGCGCCGATGTACTCGCAAATCTCGTCAACCGTCTTGTTGGCGCTGATGAGCTGCGACTGCACGTCGGTATCGATGCCGTAGAAGCACGGCCAGATGACCTCGGGCGAGTTGATGCGGATGTGAATCTCCTTGGCGCCGGCGTTGCGCAGCATCTTGACGAGCTGCACCATGGTGGTGCCGCGGACGATGGAGTCGTCGATGACGACCAGGCGCTTGCCCTCGATGTTGTCGCGCAGCGGATTGAGCTTCATGCGCACGCCCATGGCGCGCAGCTCCTGCGTGGGTTCGATAAACGTACGGCCCACGTAGCGGTTCTTGATGAGGCCCTCGCCAAAGGGAATGCCGCTCTCGTGCGAATAGCCCTCTGCGGGCGGCAGGCCGGAGTCGGGCACGCCGATAACCAAGTCGGCCTCGACGGGCTCCTCGTGTGCCAGCTGGCGACCCATGTCGTAGCGGCAGGCGTAGACGCTCTTGCCGTTCATGATGGAGTCGGGGCGGGCAAAGTAAACCTGCTCAAAGATGCAGTTGGCGGGCTCTTCGGCGGCAGGCACGCCCTGCTCGGACACAAGACCCTCGGCGCTGATGCGCAAGATCTCGCCGGGGCGGACGTCGCGGACGTACTCGGCGCCCACGATGTCGAGCGCACAAGTCTCGGAGGCAACGACCCAACCGCCGGCGCGGGTGACATGGGTGGCGGCGTCGACCGTCGCTGCGTCGTCCTGCGACGGCAGCTGCGAAACGGATGCGGCATCGGCCTGGTCCAGACCCTCGTCCACGAGCTTGCCCAGCACGAGCGGGCGAATGCCATGCGGGTCGCGGAAGGCGTAGAGCGCCTGCTCGTTGATGAGCGTCATAGCGTAGCCGCCGCGCACGAGCTCCATGGTCTTGCGAATGCCCTCGCGCAGATGGCCCGTACGCTGGGTAAAGTAGCCGATGAGCTTGGTCGCGACCTCGGAATCCGAGTTGGAGAGGAACGGCACGCCCAGCTCGATCAGCTGGCGGCGCAGCTCGTCGGTGTTGACGAGGGTGCCGTTGTGCGCAAGCGCGATGATGACGCTATTGATGGTCGAGAGGTGCGGCTGCGAGGCTTCCCAGCTCTTGGCGCCGGCGGTGCCGTAGCGCACATGGCCCACGGCCAGCTGGCCGGAGAGCGTCGACAGGTCGGCGTTTGAGAACACGCGGTCGAGCAGGCCCAGATCTTTACGGACCATAACCGTTCCGCCGTCGCCCACGGCGATTCCCGCCGATTCCTGGCCGCGGTGCTGCAGCGCACGCAGGCCAAAGTACGTCAGTCGAGCCACGTCGCGATCGGGCGCCCAGACACCAAAAACGCCGCATTCCTCATGCAGCTGGTCGGAGTCCGGATCATACGTCGACATGGTGTTCACCTGTCCCGCGGCACGCTCGGCCGCGCGGATGGTTTCTTGAGACATGGCATCCCCTCAGAGCCTCGTATTTTGGCGTTACCCGCCTTATTATACGCACGGCGCGACGCACTCCCCGGCGCATGAGCAGCGCTTTTTAAAAGCCCACCGAGCTAATAATCCGTTTTGCTTCCTAACATTTTATTGGTCTGTCCAGCACAAGCTCCCAGCCCCCCCCAGATGGCCGCCGCGTCCACCGTTGAGGATTACAAAGCTGCAATTGGGACGTTCGTCCTGTCTTTTGGCAGGTCGGCGGCGTATCCTTAAACCTGCAACAAAGCGAGAAAGGTTATGTATGGATCGAAACGAACTCGACCCCAGCGTCCCCAGCGCCACAGAGGTCAAGAAGATCCCGCTCATCATTAAGGTGTACGCCGTCCTGTGCATCCTGTCCGGCGTGGGCACGCTCCCGTCGGTCGGCGCCTTCATGTGGCAGGTCATCACCGCACTCATTAACGGCAACGCCGCCGAAAAGCTCGGCGACAATATGCTGCTCGCGGTCGGACTCATCGTCGCCGGTATCATGCTCTCTGCGGCAAGTGCCGTCATCCTGATCATCTTTGGCCTGGACCTTATCAAAAACCAGCGCCGCAACGCCGCCCGCCTGTCCTACATCCTTATTGCATTCACCGTCGTCGAACTTTTGGTCGACGTGATGCTCCAGGGTATCGGGCCCTTCCTACTGCGCCCCGCGATCCAGCTCGGCATCCTCATTGCGCTTTCGGCCACCGTCGACCCCACGCTGCGCCAGGAGCGCGAGCTGCAGCGCCGCCTGCAGGAGATGCTCGACCGTGACGCCGCCGCCGAGGGCATGCTCGGTCGCGACGAGACCGGCGAGGGCTACATCAAGCTCAACTACTTCAACCTGTTCTGGGTATTCTTCGTCTGCTGCATACTCGGTCTGATCGCCGAGGACATCTGGCACATGACGGTCGACGACCCGGGCGTCTACCAGGACCGCGCCGGTATGCTGTTTGGCCCCTTCAGCCCCATCTACGGCTTTGGCGCCGTGCTCATGACCATGGTGCTCAACCGCTTCTACAAAAAGAACCCCATCATTATTTTCCTGGTAAGCGCTGTGCTCGGCGCAAGCTTTGAGGTGTTCGTGGGCTGGTTTATGCAGACCTCGTTTGGCGTGGTCTCGTGGAGCTACTCGCACATGAAGTTGTTCGGCATGCCCGACCCGCTCGCCGTCCTTACGGGCGGACGCACCTGCACGGGCTTTGCCTGCCTGTGGGGCCTGGGTGGCCTTATCTGGATCAAGCTGCTGCTGCCGAGGCTGCTCAAGCTCATCAACATGATTCCGTGGAAGAGCCGCTACTCGGCAACCGTCATCTTCACCATCATTATGCTGGTCGACGGTGTCATGACGCTGCAGTCGCTCGATTATTGGTACCAGCGCGTTAACGGCACGGAGCCCGATATTCCCGTCGCCCAGTTCTACGGCAAGTACTTCGATAACGAGTACATGGAAAACCGCTTCCAGAGCATGACCATGAGCCCCAAGGATGCGACGCGCGTGTAGCGCCCAGCGCGTCCAAAACGCAAAATGCCCGCCGGTATCACACGTACCGGCGGGCATTTTTTGTAAACGAGCCTTCTATCGACGCGAAGCCTATGCCTCGCGCTCGACCTCGCTCACGCATTCATTTTTAATGGTACCGACAAGCGCCTGCAGTGCATCGACCACGTGCGGGCGAATGTCTCCGCCGATGAGCACGAGCATGATGTCGTCGCCCACGGCAAGCTCGCCGCTCGCCAGCCACACGCGCACGTAGCCGATACCTGGCATCGCGCGCGTTGCCGCGATAGCAGCGTGTACCTTTTTGGCATCGAAGCCAAACACCATGCCGCCCACCTTATGTCCGGGCGCCACGCCATCGGTCTCGACCCCACGCACCTCGGACTTTGGCGTCGCGCGTACCACGCCGTTGTGTGTCAGGTACATACCGCAGCCAGCTGCCGAAGCATCGGCCTTGGCCTCGCGCAGCCAAGCATCGACAGAAGGCATCGATTTGCCACTCTCAAGCATCGTTTCTCCCTTTGATTTTCCACTTCCTGTCCCAGATAATTTATTCCTCGACCGGCGTGAGCACCATGACGGCTCGCGTGTTGCTCAGCGATAGCGAACGGCAGGTCACGAGCGTTACGACCTTGGTTGCCGAAGCAGCACGATCGGTCGCGTCGCTCGCCACGGCAGAGGCACCGTCGAGCATCTCGGACAGATAATTCGTCAACCCGTCATCGCCCTCAAAGTTGGGCGTGCGCGCCTTGGCATACGTATCCTCAACCACCTTGGTCGCCAGCGGGCGCAACTTATACGTCGCATCGCGCGTGATGTAGTACACGTATTCCATGCTGTCGAACGTCGCCTGATCGGTCGTGTTCGAAATCACGTTGAACATCGAACCGTCGTTCATGTGATGACCGTAAATCGTGGTCTGCTGATCCACCATGCCCGGCGCAGTGTCGTCGCTATCCAAGAAGATGGCTCCCGACGCATTGGCCGTGCCGTCGAACAGCGTGTTGAGGTACTTGGAATTGTTGTTGGTCTGCACCACGGGATAGTTGATATTGGTGCCAGGCGCATAGATCCAGCCCACAACCTCGGGATTTGTCTGGGCAAGCGCGTTGAAGTCAATGATCGGCACGCCGCTGGCATCCTTGTCGCTCACATATTGCTTTTCGATTTTTTGATACGACTCGCTCGCCTGCTTATAGCCAATCTGGGCGTTGATAAAGATGGCGGCGGCGGCAACAATTAGGCCGATGCCGATAATGATGAGCAAGATGGGGATAACGGAGCGGCGTTTCTTGCGCGGCGGCTCGGCGTAATCCGACGGCGCGGCGTGCGACGAAGACCGAGGCGGCTTCTTAGCCGTGCTGTATGACGAAGGACGATACGCAGCCGGCGTATCCTGGCGGCGATGCGACGCCGGCGTCACGGGACGCGGCGCGCGCGACTGCTGCGGAGAGGATGTCCGACCCTGCCGCGGCGCGCGGGCTGCTCCCGACTTGGCTGGATCGGAAATCCGAGAAGCCGAAAAACGCTTTCCCTGATAGTCGGACATGGCTCTCCTTATGCTGCAAATGAACTGGCAGAGCGCTTAGGCGTCAGCCATCTCCTGCTTCATCTTTTCGATAACCTTGCGGTACTCGGGGTCGCATGCGCCCAGAATCTGCGTGGCGTAGATGGCGGCGTTCTTGGCGCCGTTAATGGCAACGCAGGCAACGGGCACGCCGGAAGGCATCTGCACCATCGACAGCAGCGAATCCATGCCGCCCAGGTCGCTCGTCTTCATAGGCACGCCGATAACCGGCAACGGCGTAAAGGCGGCAACGACACCGCCCAGATGAGCGGCCTTGCCGGCGGCGGCGATGATCACCTTGATGCCGCGATCGGCAGCAGTCGAGGCCCACTCGTGGACCTTCGCCGGCGTGCGGTGTGCGCTCGCAATGACGAGCTCATAGGGCACGCCCAGCGCCTCGAGCTCGGCGGTGCAACCTTCCATAACGCCCAGATCGGACTTGGAGCCCATGATGATCCCGACAACCGG
>CAKUGH010000010.1 GCA_934654605.1 uncultured Collinsella sp.
ACCACGGTATGAAGTAGCCGCGCGTGCGTGATAAAAACCTGTTGCCGTGAAGCAACCCGATGAATGATAGCAGGATTACCTCTTCCTGCCAACCCGCAATCAAAACCACACACCTAAGCGCAACGCGAGCCGCCCAGCTTACTCGCCCCGGGGATGGGCTTGGGTCACGGCGCGCTTAAGCCGGTCGGGCGTGAGATGCGTGTAGATCTGCGTCGTGGACAGGCTCGCATGTCCCAGCAGCTCTTGAACCGAGCGCAGGTCCGCGCCGCCCTCAAGCAGATCAGTCGCAAAGGTGTGGCGCATCGCATGCGGGGCAATGTCGGCAGGGATACCGGCAAGCGTCGCCAGCATATGGAACCGTCGTCTGAGCATAGCGGCACTCATGCGATTGCCGCGCGCAGAAATAAACAGCGGATGCAGGCCGGCTGCGGCTTCGCGGCGCTTTGCCTGCGCGAGCAGCGCCGGTCTCCCCTCCTGGACATAGGTGCGCGTCGCCTCGAGTGCGCGACGATACAGAGGAACGATACGTTCCTTGCTCCCCTTGCCCCATAGCCGCAGCGTGCGCTCGGACCATGAGATGGATTCCGCATTGAGCGCAGCAAGCTCTGAGATGCGCGCGCCGGATGCATAAAGAAGCTCGAGCATCGCAGCATCGCGCAGTCCCGCGGGTGTTGAGGTGTCGGGAGCTTGGAGTAGCGCCTCGACCTGTTGGGTCGTCAGCACGCCGGGCAGGTCACGCGGCAGCTTGGGCGAGGAAATCGCCGAGATCGCATCACCCTCCACGATTCCCTCGGCAGCCATCCAACGATAGAACGACCGAATAGCCGACAAATGTGCCGAAAGGGTGCGAGGCGCCACCTGCTCGCGCGAAAGCTCGGCCAAATACGCGCGGACGGTACGCACGTCGGCCATACGCGCATCGACACCCGTACGTTCGCACCACGCAGCAAAGCGCTCCAACCGCGATCCATAGGCAGTCACCGTATTGGGAGAGAGCCCCTCGACTCGTGCGATGTAGGCGACAAACGAGTCGATGGTGTCGTACAGGTCAAAGGCTATGACCGGTCGCCTCCAAACAAATCGGAACGCGTGGCCAAGTAGGCATCGAGGGCCTCGAGGGCGCGGTCCGCATAAGCCTGGTAACGGTCGCGCTTGCTGCGGCGCTTGCCGTCCTGGAGCGGCGGCACCAGGCCAAAGTTGACATGCATGGGCTGGTAGCCCACCGTAGCCGGATCGGTCGCATAGCCCACGAGCGCACCCAGGGCGCCCACGCGAGGCAGCTCCACAGAAGCCGCACCGATAGCCTCAGCATAGGTGTTAAGCGCCGCAAGCAGACCGGTCGCCACCGCCTCCATGTACCCCTCGGTGCCGGTGATCTGCCCGGCAAGGCGCACGTCCGTACCGGGCACGGCAAAGGTGCCGTCAAGTACGTGCGGCGCATCGACAAAGGTATTGCGGTGCATGACACCGTAGCGGAAGAACTCGGCATGCTCCAGACCGGGAACCATATGGAAGACACGCTTTTGTTCGCCAAAGGTCAAATTGGTCTGGAAGCCCACCAGGTTATAGGCGGTCTTCTCCTTGTTCTCGGCGCGCAGCTGAATCGCTGCCCAAGGACGACGCCCCGTGCGCGGGTCGGTGAGTCCGACGGGCTTCATAGCGCCAAAGCGAATAGCGTCCTTGCCGGTACGGGCAACCTCCTCGGCGGGCTGGCAGGCCTGGAACAGGTCACCGCCTTCAAAATCCTTGAGCACCACGCGGTCGGCCGTGGTGAGCGCCTCGATAAAGGCCTCGTACTCCTCCTTATTGAGCGGGGCGTTGAGATAGTCGCCGCTCCCCTGCTCCTCGTAGCGCGACTGCGAAAACAGCACGTCCATATCGAGCGTGGAGGCATCGACGATCGGGGCCGCGGCATCAAAGAACGCCAGGGCGTCGCCGCCAACGAGCTTCATGACCTCTTCGCTCAGAGCCGGCGAGCACAGCGGTCCCGCGGCAATGACCACGTGGCCCTCGGGAATCTGGGTAACCTCACCGTGAACGACCTCGATGTTAGGGCGTGCGGCAACCTCGGCCTCGACAAGCTCGGAAAACCTGACGCGGTCGACCGCCAGGGCACCGCCGGCGGGAACGGCCGCACGATGGGCGCAATCGAGCAGCACCGAGCCCATGCGCTCGAGCTCGGCCTTTAGCAGGCCAGCAGCGGAATCCGGACGCGTCGACTTAAACGAGTTGGAGCAGACGAGCTCGGCCAAGTGATCGGTATGGTGGGCCGGAGAGCTCACCTGGGGGCGCATCTCGCACAGCTTTACGGCAAACCCGCGGTCTGCCAGCTGGATCGCACATTCCGAACCCGCCAGACCGCCACCGATAACCGTCACCTGATCAAACAGCATCTGCAAACACCTTTCTAATTGACACGCTTTCCATTGTGACCGAAGGGCGTCTGGGCGTGAAGCGCAAACTTTGAGGGCGCATACCTTCCATCCATCATACGCTCGATAAGGCCCTCGAGCTCGAGCGAGCCCAAGAGTTTGAGCACGCCGACGGCATCAAGCGAGACGAGCGCGGCGATGTCGTCGACCTTGAGCGGCGAAGCGATGAGCGCGTGCATCACGGCCTGCTGTGTGGGGTCCAGATCGGCAATGCCAGGCGCATCGGGACGTGAGTAACGCAGCGTGCCGTAAATGCGGGAAATAGCCATTTCGATGGATTCCTCGTCCACGATACAGCAGGCTCCATTGGCGATGAGATAGTTGGTGCCGCGCGACTCGGGCGACAGAATAGAGCCAGGCACCGCAAGCAGTTCGCGTCCCAAGTCCATAGCGGCCTCCGCCGTGGAAAACGTACCCGAGGGCATACCCGCCTCGGATACAAAGAGCGCTTGCGACAGGGCCGCAATCACGCGGTTGCGACGCGGGAAGGCAAACTTGCGCGGCCCCATACCCCACGGCGAGATCGACACGACCGCGCCGCCCGTATCGAGCGTGCGCGTGATAAGCCCAGCGCTCGAGCGCGGATAGACAACATCGGCGCCCGTCCCCAGCACCACGACGTGTTTGCCGCCGGAATTGATCGCGGCCCAACCCGATGCCTGGTCGCAACCAACCGCACCGCCCGAGACCACCGTCACCCCCGCCTCAACCGCCACTTTGGCCGCAAGCTCGGCCACGGCAAGGCCGTACGGCGATGCCCTGCGCGCGCCGATGATGGAAAGCGCGGGCGTCGACAACACGGCAGGGTCGCCGCGAACGTAGAGGGTCTCGGGCACATCCGAAAGCTCCAAAACGGTCTTGGGATACAGCGCATCACCGGGGTGCAGTTGATAAGTCTCCTCGCCCATTATTGGTCCCTCCTTCCCTGATACATCGCCGCCTCGAGCACGTGATCCTGCGTCACCCGTTCGCTTTCGGCAACATCGGCGATCGTGCGTGCGATGCGCACCAGGCGAACGATGCCGCGACCCGTGAGATGCGTGCGCTTCGACAGGCCGAGCACGCACTTCTCTGCCGCCTCATCGAGTGCAAAGGTCGACACGACGCCGTCGATAGAGCGGGACTCGTCATCCTCGGCCTCGGCGTCCGCATCGTCCATATGAGACTCGCGCCAGGCGCGGAAAGCGCGCCCACGCACAACGTAATCGCGCAGCTCGGCCGATGACATGCCCTCCGCGCCCTCGATGATCACCTGGGGATCGGGCCGGGTCACATCGATCATCATGTCGATGCGGTCGGCCAAAGGACCGCGCAACTTTGCCCGGTAGCGCTCGACCATCGAGGCAGAACAGCGGCACGGCACTTCACGATCGCCCAAAAAACCGCAGGGGCAGGGATTGCTCGCCGCCAGCAGCTGAAAGCGCGACGGGAACGTAAAGGCCCCGTCAACACGCACGATCCTCACGTACCCACGCTCGATGGGCTGACGCAGCGTCTGCAGCACGCCGGTGGGAAACTCGGCGAGCTCGTCCAAAAGAGCACGCCGCCATGAGCAAGGCTAATTTCGCCCGGATGCACCGGACGCCCGCCGCCGATGAGTCCCGCAGTCGAAATGCTGTGATGCGGGCTGCGGAAGGGCCGATGCCCCGCCAGCAGGCCATCGATGTTCTCGCCCAAGACCGAATGGATGCACAGCGCCTCTTGCTGATCCTCGAGAGAAAGCTCGGGCAAAATGCCCGTCATGCGCCGCGCAAGCATGGTCTTGCCCGAACCGGGCGAGCCGATCATGAGCAGGCCGAGCTCGCCGGCGGCCGCAAGCGCCATGCCGCGTTTGGCGACCTCCTGACCCAGCACGTCGGCATAATCGAGCTCGGGCTCAAAGGTCGCCTCGAGCACTTCAGAATCCAGGTAATGCCGTGCGGCATCGCCCATGCCGTGGGCAAGCTGCGACAAATGATCGATGAATCCGCAGTCCACGCCCGCGAGCGGCACATGCTGATCGGACCTACCGGCGATAAACGAAAGCCCCATATCGCGCGCCAACAGCTGAAACGCAACCTCGCCCTTGACGGGCAGCACCGTGCCGTCCAGACCAAGCTCTCCTGCGATAAGGCAACGATCGAGGTTGTCACGGGGAATCTGCCCATCGGCCGCCAGAACCGCGATGGCAATCGGCAGGTCAAAACCGCTGCCAGTTTTACGGATATCGCCGGGTGCCAGGTTGACGGTAATGCCAGAGCGCGGGATCTCAAAGCCGGCCGAGCGCATGGCGCACCGGATACGCCCGCGCGACTCCATCACCTCCATACTCGGAATGCCGAGCATCTGGATGCCCGGAACGCCACCGGCAAGCGAGACCTCGACGGTGACGGGAATTGCCTCGACGCCGCGGATACAGGCCGCATGTACGGCAAACGTCTCGAACGCCATCACGACACCTGCCAATCGAACGCATTGTACTGGTGCTCGATCTCGGCGATATGCCCGCCGCGGATGGTGACGCCCACGGCATCGAAGCGAATCGACCTAAGCGGATAGTGCTCCATGAGATAACAACTTGCGATGCGGCGATACCGGCGCTGCTTTTGGGCGTCCACGGCTTCCTCGGGAAAGACCCGCGTGGTGCAATCCAGAGCAACGCGTCTCGTCTTGACCTCGGCCATCACCACGACATCGTCGAGCTCATCGAGCAGCACCAGATCGGCTTCGCCCTCAATGCAACGATAGCCCTGCTCCAACAAGGTGTATCCACGTTCGTTAAAGTAATCGATGGTGATCAGCTCGCCCAGCATGCCGAGCTCGCGGGGACTGAGTCCCTTGATAAACTCGGGCGTAATCGCCCCGCAGTCGAGCTCGCCGTCTTCCCAACGCTCCTTGAGTTGCTGCGTCTTGCTCTTTTTGCTTGCGGCACACATGGGGTCTCCTTTCCCGCACACTGCATTGCCCCGATGATGAAGGCACCTTTCATGCGGGTAAGTACCGGAAGCAAACCAAAAGCTGACCAAATGCCGACAAAAAACGGGCCGTACGCAACAATCACGTTGCACACGGCCCGCTACCAGCAGGTTTATAAAACGCCAGAGGTCCCTGTCTCCACAATTGACCTAGAAAAGGCGCTCAGTCTGCAGAAAGTTTCCGCAAAAGCTCACACGATGCAGCGGACAAAGTCCGTGTTTGCGAATCGCCTCGATGTGCTCGGGGCTTGCGTAGCCCTTCGACTCGGCCAAATGATACTCGGGGTACTCGGCGTCGTACTCGACCATCATCTCGTCGCGCGTGACCTTGGCCATGATGGACGCCGCGGCGATACAGGCGATTTTTGCATCGCCCTTCACCACGTCGCGCTCGTTGGGAACGGCACCCAAGGGGTTACCGTCCATAAGCACGCAATCGGGCTCGAGCCCCGTATCGGCCACGGCGCCCGCAACGGCAGCGCGGATGGCGCGGGCCATGCCCATATCATCGATATCCGCAGGCGCGATATGGCAAAAACCAATCGCCGTCGCGACCTCGGCAATCTTCACCGAGAGCAGCTCGCGGCGCGCGGGCGTGAGCTTTTTGGAATCATTGATGCCCCAGACGCGCGGCTCCATGGGAAGGCACACGGCGCACACCGTCAAAGGACCGGCCACCGAGCCGCGACCCACCTCGTCGACACCCACGACCACGCCATCCCCACCGAGCTCGTGCATCAGCTCGTACATACCGTTGACGCGCTCGCGCTCGGCAAGTTCCTTGGCATGGCGCTTAAGAGCACGCTCGCAAGCCTTGATCACCTGCTGGCGCGGATCCTCGCGATAATGCTCTACGAGGGCGGGGATCTCCTCAAACGTGGCGCTCGCCAGCTCGCCGGCAACCTGCGATGCCGAAACCGAGCTCGTCATGTTGGCCATATCGGGACCTCCTTGCATGCAAATCAGATAAAAAGAAGGGCCACCCGAAGGTGACCCTTTTGTCCAAACGAGTGGACAGACGCTGCGATCTTCTTAGCGCTTCTCGGGGATGCGAGCAGCCTTGCCCACCTTATCGCGGAGGTAGTACAGCTTGGCGCGACGGACGCGACCATGACGGACAACCTCGAGCTTGGCGATCTTGGGGCTGTGAAGCGGGAAGGTACGCTCAACACCGACACCGAAGGAAATCTTGCGGACGGTGAAGGTCTCACGGGCACCGGCGCCGGCCATGCGGATGACGTCACCCTGGAAAACCTGGATGCGCTCGCGGTCGCCTTCCTTAATGCGGTAGTGAACCTTGACGTTGTCGGCAACGCGGACCTGCGGGATGTCCTCGCGGATCTGCTGACGCTCGATTGCGCGGATGTAATCCATGTGCAATTCCTTACTCTTCTAGAGGTGCCGTACCACCTTGGCCGGCACGTAGTTGAACAAACGTATTCGAGTATACACGCCACGACCTTGGCTGCAAGAACTATTTTGACCGTGCGCAAAAAGACAAAAACGCGCACTCTTTCTGCACTTATGCGCCGTCCGCAGCATCAGTCGTCGGCGTCGTCACGGTCGTTCCGGGCGCGATATAGCCGTATTCGAGCAGCACCGAAAGCGCATGCTGTTTCCACGTGGCAAGCTCTTCGTCATTATAGTTGTCATGAGCCCATTCGCTCATCGCGTCCTCGGCGTCTTGGGGCACCAGGTCCTGGCTGTCCGCCATCAGGTACAGGATGCCTAAGATGTCGAAGTCCTGCTTGGTCATCTCTTCCTTGTTTGATGTGCTGATAAGGCCGTGATCGATACCGTAGCGGCAGATATCGGTCAAAACGGTAACAAGGCCCGTAGGAATCGGCGAGGCATCCTTCGCGGCAGCGGGGGCACTGGCATCGGTCGAGGCTTCGGCCGCATCGGTCGCCGGGGCAGTTTCGGTCGCGTTCGCATCAGGTGTCACCTGCTCTCCCTGGGCAGGTGCCGTGCTATCCGTCGTAGCCGAGGAATCCCCCGTCGGGGCTACCGTAGCGCTCACCGGCGTCTCGACCACCGTCGTCATCGGGTCGACTGGCGCCGGAGCGGCGACAACCTCAGCCCAATCCGAGTACACGCTGTCGATAAACGCACGCACATGGAAGGTACCCGGCTGCGTGATGGTCATCGTGCCGTCCGTGGCAACCGAGATGCCCTTGCTCTCAAGCTCCTGGGCCTCCCAGCTGCAGACTCTATCGACTTCCTTGCCCGTCGTGTCATACACCGTAGCCGTCAGGCCTTCGATGCCGTTGAGATTTTCCTCGACGCCGACGACAGCCTGTGCCGAGCCCTCGAGTTTGATGCTGCCGTTAAACGGCTCGGGCGCCACGTCACTTACTTTATATTTGTAGGCCGCGGCGTCGATCTCGTCATTGGTCGAGACATGCCCGTTCACGTCCACATAGGTATCCTCGGGGATAAAGTACTTTACGTAGGCGGTGCCGGCCTTTTTACCCACCACGACTTGTTCGTGGGTGACAGGGTCGGTCTGGATCTCGATGACGTCGGACTTACATTCCTTGCCCTTTTTATCGACCACACGCCAGTCGCCCGACGACTTCACAAAGCCGTAGTAGTCAACATCGTCCTCGTCCCTTGCACGCACGCGATAGGAAGAGATGGGGTCTTCGTCTCCAACCGTAAGCCTTCGGGTCTTATCGGTCTGCAGCGACACGAGAATCTTGGAGATGGGCTTAATAGGCTGCGGCGTGCCCAACTGCGTATCGACCGTCACCGACTCAAACGACAGATTGGAACCCGTAATGGACATGGGATAGGTCGCGGCCATGTCGTTGAGCACGTTGCACGTGCGCGGAGCGCCGCCGTTGCGCGAAGGCACCTCGCGATCGGCCAGGACCGAATTCCAATCGATGGCGCGCACCATGTGGTTGTTGGTGCGATACGACCAGCTCGTGACGTTTCCAGCGGTGGTATCGTAGCCGTCGTCGCCACGATGGGCGATTGAACGCAGGAACAGATTCTGCACGGCGTCGGTCGACTGATCGCCAAAGGTGGTGTAGAACGAGCGCTGGTCATAACCGGCGGTATGGAACTCCTGCACGGCGGCGTTATCGTCGTAGCACTCGCCGTTCATGTTAAAGATGATCACGTCGAACGTCACGCCCACCGGCTGGTCATAGTCCTCGGACAGCGTCGTGGTAGAACTCGTCTGCTTGCTGTTGACCTGCGTGTGCGCCGGGATCGTCATATTGACGGTGACCGACTGATTGTCCGTTGTGGTGATCGACTGTTCCTCGGTCTTGCTCGCCTCCCACAACTGGGACATCGTGGTTTCGGCCGAAAACGAGGTCTCGATCTCCTCGCTCGCTGTTGCGGGTACGCCCAGCGACTCCTTGAGGCTCACCGATGCGCCCCACGAGCCGCCTTTGGAATACGATGCGGATTTAGAAGTGCTCGTGCCGACCGTCTCCTCGGTACCGCGGGCGAGCGTGATGCTCTGCGAGGCGTCCTCATAGCCGACGTTGAGCGCCGAGGTAACGAGCTCCTGCTCAGTCTTAGAATCGACAAAGGAATAGCCCGGCGCGTCCTCGGGCGCACAGTTAAGCTTGTTCACGCTGTTGAGCTGCTGAACTCTAAAGTTATAGAACGCGATGCCAAAGCCATTGAAATCGTACTGGTAGGTACCGCCGAGCTTGTCCACGCACGCGATGGTGGCATAGATCACGTCTTGCTCGCTCGTGTCTTGCGACAGGCCGTCGAGTGGCACGTATTTACGAAAATCCTCGCCGGTCAGCTTGTGACCGATGCAGTCGGCGATATCTTCGGTCAGGCGCTCATAGACCGCGTTCAGACCTTTCGCCGACGTCAGGCCACTTTGAATGGACTTGTCGGCGCCGTCGGAATGCTCACCGTTGCCGCCCGAAAGCGCATCATACAGATAGATGTAGTGACCCCTACCGAAGTCTTTCTCAAAGCCCTTGCCGGCGTGGTCCCAGTACAAAAAGTCCCCGGAGTCGTCGCCTCCGCCATAGCCAAGGATGTTATAGGCAAGCGATGCCCAGTTGGGCAGCACCTTTTTGACGGCGGCCGTGTAGAACGAGACGTTGTCATACATCGAGGTACGGCCCTCGAGCTTGCCGTCATCGATATCTACAAACGTGCAGTCGCGATCGTTGACCGTAATGGTGAGCGGGTTGACCACGTCGCCATAGAGCTCGTCGCGCGATTCATCCTGAAGGGCAAAACCGGCTGTCGGCATCCCGCACAATGCTGTTACGGCAACGACCACCCAACACAGGCCTAGCCGTGCCGCCTTTCGCGCACGCCGTACGATCTTGGTGAGGGTAATCATCATCGTCCTCCCGTCAAACGCCTTTCATACACCATTAAACATAGAGCGCCGCCGCGCCCATAGAGGACGCGGCGGCGTGAAGGGGGGCAATGACGGCGCAAACGGAACGCGACAACCTTAAGCGGAACGCTTGCCCTCGAGCTTGGCCTGAGCGGCAGCCAGACGCGCCAGGGGCACGCGGTAGGGCGAGCAAGACACGTAGTCCACATCAGCCACGTTGAACAGGCCCTTGATGGACTTGGGGTCGCCGCCGTGCTCGCCGCACACACCAAAATGCATGCCGGGGTTGGTGGCGCGACCTTTGGCAACGGCCATGCGCACCAGCTCGAGCACCACCGTGTCGATGGTCTCGAAGGGGTTGTACTTCAGAATCTTCTTGTGCATGTACAGCGGGATGAATTTGGCCTCCGCGTCGTCGCGGGAGAAGCCGAAGGTCGTCTGTGTAAGGTCGTTGGTGCCAAAGCAGAAGAAGTCGGCGTGCTGGGCGATCTCGTCGGCGACCATGCAGGCGCGCGGCAGCTCGAGCATCGTGCCCACGGGGATGTTGAGCTCGACGCCCTCCTCGGCAGAAACCTCGGCGATGACACGCTCGATGACCTCGCGGGTCTGGACATGCTCTGCCGTGATTGAGACAAGCGGAACCATGATCTCGGGACGCGGATCGACGCCCTCCTTGATGAGGCGGGCAGCAGCCGTTGCCACGGCGCGGACTTGCATAAGCGGCAGGTCGCCGAAGACGACGGACAGGCGCACGCCGCGCAGGCCCAGCATGGGGTTGGACTCGACCATGCCGTCGATGCGACGCAGGCGGGCACGCAGGACGGCGAGCTCCTCCTCGGAAGCCCCGGCGGACTCCTTCTTGGTGATGGCGACCTCGAGCTCGCGGGGATCGTCCAGGAACTCGTGCAGGGGCGGGTCGATCAGACGAACGACCACGTCGCGGCCGGTCATGGTCTTGAACATGGCCAGGAAGTCCTCGGTCTGAACCTTGAGCAGATCGGCCAGGGCCTGCTGCTTCACGGCCTCATCGTCAGAAAGGATAAAGCTCTGGATGATGTTCTTGCGATCGCCCAGGAACATGTGCTCGGTGCGGCACAGGCCGATGGCCTCGGCGCCAAACTCGAGCGCGAGCTCGGCATCCTCGGGGTTGTCAGCGTTGACGCGCACGTGGTTGGCGTGACCGTCAGCCTCGTCCAGGCGAATCTCGTCGGCCCAGGACAGGATGGTGTCCAGGTCGCCGGTGAGCTCAGCGGAGACCAGGTCAACGGCGCCGTCGACGACGATGCCCTGGGTGCCGTCGATGGAGATGATGTCGCCCTCGTGCAGCACGCGGTCGCTGCCCTCGATGCGCACGACCTTCTCGGCGGCGTCGATATGGAAACGCTCAACACCGCAGACGCAGGGCGTGCCCATGCCTCGGGCGATAACGGCGGCGTGGCTTGTCTTACCACCGTGGCTCGTCAGGATGCCCTCGGCGGCAACCATGCCCTTAAGGTCGTCGGGGTTGGTCTCCCAGCGGACCAGGATGACCTTGTGGCCCTCGGCAGAACGCGCGACAGCGTCATCGCTCGAGAACACGACCTCGCCCACGGCGGCACCGGGGCTGGCGTTAAGGCCGGAGGCAAGCGCCTCGTACTTCTTGGAGGAGTCGAACTGCGGGTGCAGGAGCTGATCGAGCTGTGCGGGGTCGATTCGGCTCACGGCCTCCTCGCGAGTGATGAGCCCCTCCTCGACCATCTCGATGGCGATACGCAGAGCGGCGGTTGCGGTGCGTTTGCCCACACGGGTCTGGAGCATCCAGAGTTTGCCCTGCTCGATGGTGAACTCGATGTCGCACATGTCGCGA
Source organism: uncultured Collinsella sp. (assembly GCA_934654605.1). Classification (GTDB taxonomy): domain Bacteria; phylum Actinomycetota; class Coriobacteriia; order Coriobacteriales; family Coriobacteriaceae; genus Collinsella. The sequence goes on from CAKUGH010000010.1 coordinate 11,563, forward strand.
TAGTGATCCTCGAGCGTCAGGAACACGCGCTCGAGCTCCTCGCCCGCGGACTCAAGGCCCGGAGTGGTCTTGAGGTCGGCGATGGGCTCGGTATTGCGGATGCCGGCGACGACGTCCTCGCCCTGGGCGTTGACCAGAAAGTCACCGTAGAACTCCTTGGTACCATCGGCCGGATTGCGCGTGAAGGCGACGCCGGTCGCGGAGGTCTCGCCCTTGTTGCCAAAGGCCATGGCCTGAACGTTGACGGCGGTGCCGAGCTCGTCGGAGATGCCGTGCTGCTTGCGGTAGATGCAGGCGCGCTCGTTCATCCAGCTGCCAAAGACGGCCTGGATGGCAAGACGCAGCTGGAGCTCCGGATCATGCGGGAAGACGGGCTTGCCATCGGCGACCTCGAGCTCGGGGTACAGGGCGGCCTCGACGTTATCGGAGAAGATGCCCTTGAAGGTCTCGACAAGCTCCTGCAGGTCCTCGGCCGAAAGCTCTGAGTCGACGCGGACGCCGGCAACCAGTCGAGCCTGGGTCAGAGCATTCTCGAACAGGTCTGCATCGACGCCCATAACGACGTTGGAGAACATCTGGATAAAGCGACGATAGCTGTCCCAGGCAAAGCGCGGGTTTTGCGTCTGGGCGATGAGACCCTGGACAGAATCGTCGTTGAGGCCCAGGTTGAGGACCGTGTCCATCATGCCGGGCATGGAGAACGGAGCGCCCGAGCGCACCGAGACGAGCAGCGGATCGTTGGCATCGCCGAGCTTCTTGCCGCAGCGGGCTTCGAGGTCGGCCTCGGCGGCAACGATCTCGTCGAGCGCGCCGGCAGGCCAAACATTGCCGGCACCGGAGTACTCAACGCAGGTCTGGCAGGTAATGGTAAAGCCACCGGGGACCGGCAGGCCGATACGGCTCATCTCGGCAAGGTTCGCGCCCTTGCCGCCAAGCACAAAGTTCATGGACTTGTCGCCCTCGGTGACACAAGTGCCCTGGGCGTCGGTTCCAAAACGGTAAACCCTCTTGCAATCGCTCACGATACTTCCCCTTCTATGTGTTCGCACACACGACCGTGGTAACGAATCGACCCGCCGGATGCAGGCCGTGAGGGAACTATACGGCGGGTTTTGGGCAAGCTTAAGCAGAGGGCGCGAGGTTTGGTAAACGTGCTAAAACTGGCGGTAAACGGTAGGTAAAGGTGGTTACCTTATGAAGATACCACCAAATGAACTCGCAGGTCAGATGCAAGAAATACTGCTAAATCGGTTTATCATAAGTAGCTAATTTGGGACGGGGCTTTTTTAGCTGCCCCCGCAGGCAATCGGCCAAAGAGCTCGCAACCTCAGCCAGGGTAGCTAAAAAAGCCCCGTCCCAAGTGAGCTACTTTTGTTGAACGTGGAGGGCGGCACGGTGGGCTCTTGCCTCTTGAATCTCTTCGAGGTGAGCGATGATCTCGGAGGCACTCTCCTCAATCGCCTTGCCGTCGGTACGCACTACAAAGCAGCCCAGGCGTTTCATGAGGGCACGGGCTTCCTCAAGCTCGCTGCGAACGCTCTCTGGCTCGGCATAGGAGCCGGCAACGGCACGAGCGTAGTCATCGCCCAAGCGGCTATCGCGAATCTCGGAAATCACATCGACGGTCGAAATCAGACCGAAAAGACGCATCGGATCGACCTCGTAAATGGACTTGGGCGGCTCCATACCGTGCGCCAACGGAACGTTGGCGACTTTGTAGCCCTGATAGGCCAAATACATCGAAAGCGGTGTCTTGGATGTGCGCGACACGCCCAGCAGCACGATATCGGCACCCGACAGATCGTCGCAGCCACGCCCGTCATCGTGCTCGACAAAGTACTCCATGGCCTCGATGCGGTGGAAATAACGATCGTCGGTCTTGTGAATCACGCCCGCAACGCCCTTGGGCGGCATACCTATGAGGGACGACAGCACCGCGAGCGACGGGCCGATCAGGTCGACCGAGCGAATGTGCAGCATGCCCAAGTAGTCGAGCACGCGAGCACGAAGCGCCGGGTCGACGATGGTATGGAACACGGCGATATCGCGATGGTCGGCATCGATTCGCGGGCCCACAAACGACTTGACCTGCTCCACCGAGGTCACCTTAGGCAGACGTAAAACACGAAAAGCCCCTTCATCAAATTGCCCGGACGCCGCAAGCACCACCTCACAAGCGGTATCACCGAGCGAGTCGGAGATAACGATAACGGTGGGACGAGCGGTGACCGGGCAATCCATGCGGGGCTCCTTTTGCGCTTATGCGCAGGCTAGCTTACTTTTTGCGGGCAAGCTCACCAATGTTGGCGATGCCGGAGAAAACGGCCTCAAAGCGGTTGAGCAGCTTAAGGCGATTATCGCGAAGCTGCTCGTCCTTGTCCATGACCATAACCTCGTCAAAGAAGCGGTCGATGGGGGCACGCAGGGCGGCCAGAGCGGCAAATGCGGCAGGGTAATCCTCGGCAGCAAGGGCGGCATCGACGGCGGTCTGAGCGGCCTCGGAGGCGTCGGCAAGCGCAAGCTCGACCTCGCCCATCAGGCTGCGGTCGTACTCCGCACCCAGCTTGGGCTTGGAGATGTGCGCGGCACGGGCATAGGCGGTCGCCAGGTTGTCGAAGGTCTCGGCATCGTTCTTGCGGGCCTCATCGAGGGCAGCGCAGCGGGCGAAGAAGACCGACGGGGCGATGATGTGCACCGCGGAGACGGCGGCAACGGTATCGGCCGGGATCTTCTCGTCACGGGCCATGCTCACCAGACGGCCGTGGAAGAAGTCACGGACCTGCTGGGCGACCTCGGCGGCGTCAAACTTAATGCCCTGCTCGCTATAGAGCTCGAGCGCAAAGTCGATGAGCGACGTGGGGTCAATCGGCAGACGGTCGCGTAGGATGTTGATGATGCCGATGGCGGCGCGACGCAGCGCGTACGGGTCGGAGGAGCCGGTCGGGGGCTCGCCGATGGCAAAGATACCGGCAATGGTATCGAGCTTGTCGGCACAGGCCACGATGCAGCCAGCGGTGCCCTCGGGCAGCTCATCGCCGGCAAAGCGGGGACGATAATGATCGCGAATGGCGTGGGCGACCTCGTCGTTCTCCCCCATCGCGGAGGCATAATAACCGCCCATCACGCCCTGCTGGCTCGTGAACTCGACGACGGCGTTGGAAACCAGGTCGGCCTTGCACAGGTGTGCGGCGCGGCCGGCATCGGCGGCCAGGTGGGCGCCCAAGTGAGCCTCGCGGGCAATAGCGAGCGCGAGCTGTTCAATGCGCTCGGACTTGGCGAGCACGCTGCCGAGCTTCTCCTGGAAGGCGACCTTGGCCAGACGCTCACGGAACTCGTCGAGGGAGATCTTCAGGTCCTCCTCGTAGAAGAACTTGGCGTCGTCCAGGCGGGCGCGCACGACACGCTCGTTGCCGTCAATCACGCGCTCGGCATTCTCGGGCTTGCTGTTGGAGACGACCACGAACTCACGCGTAAGCTTGCCCTCGCCGTCATAAATCGGGAAGTAGCGCTGGTTGGTGAGCATGGACTCGCAGATGATCTCGTGCGGAACTTTGAGGAACTCCTCATCGAAGGTGCCGACAAGGACCGTCGGCCACTCGCAGAGGTTGATGACCTCCTCGAAGACCTTCTTGGGCGTATCGACGTGGCAGCCGGGACGGGCAGCCTCGACCTCGGCAATGCCGGCGAGGATGGCCTCGCGACGGCGCTCGGCGGAAAGCACGCCGGCGTCCTCGAGCACCTGCTCGTAGACGGCGGGGCTGGCGACCACGTGGTCGCCGGGGCCCAAGACGCGATGGCCGCGCGTGGTGTTGCCGCTCGTCACATCGGCAAACGACACGGGCACGACGTCCTCGCCCAGAAGGCAGCAGATCCAGCGGACCGGACGCACGAACGTGGCGTGCTCGTGACCCCAGCGCTGGGAGCGGTAATTGGGCCACTGCAGGCCGGCGATGGTCTTCTCGCACAGGGCCGTCAGGATCGGGGTAGCCGGGGCGGAAGGAATGTTCTTCTCGGCGAACACGTACTCGCGTCCGTCGGTGTCCTCACGGCGCACCAGGTCCTCAGCAGCAACGCCGCACTTGCGGGCGAAGCCCTGGGCGGCCTTGGTGGCGTTACCGTCGGCATCGAAGGCGATGTTGGCCGCGGGGCCACGCTTGACCTCGTGGACCTCATCGGTCGCGGTGGCGACATCGGCAACGAGCGCGGCCAGACGACGCGGGCTCGAGATCACGCGGACCTCGCCGTGGGCCAGACCGGCCTCGTCGAGACCCTTGGCGATCATGGTGCCAAGCTGCTTGACGGCATTGTTCAGCGGTGCGGAGGGCATTTCCTCCGTACCGATCTCAAACAGGAAATCCTTAGCGTCTGCCATGGCTTACGCCACCTCGCCTTCCTGGTCGGCATTCTCGTTGATTCCGGCGACCTCGGCCATATAGGCCTCGCAGCACGCCTTGGCGACGGCGCGGACGCGCAGGATGTAGTTCGCGCGCTCGACCGCGGACAGCGCACCGCGAGCATCGAGCAGGTTGAAGGCATGGCTGCACTTCATGACGCAGTCATATGCCGGCAGCGGAAGCTTGCGCTCCAGGCAGGAGTGGCACTCGGCCTCGTAGTCATCAAACTTCTGACGCATCATCTCGACGTTGGCGACCTCAAAGTTGTAGGCGCTGAACTCGCGCTCGTTCTCCAGGAACACGTCGCCGTAGGTCATGGGCGCGCCGTCGGGCAGGTAGCTCCACACCAAGTCGTAGACGGAGTTAACGCCCTGGGCGTACATGGCGATACGCTCCAGACCGTAGGTGATCTCGACGGGCACGGGGTCGACCTCGATGCCGCCTACCTGCTGGAAGTACGTGAACTGCGTGACCTCCATGCCGTTGAGCCAGACCTCCCAGCCAAGGCCCCAAGCACCGAGCGTTGGGCTCTCCCAGTCGTCCTCGACAAAGCGGACGTCATGGTCGTTGGGGTCCAGGCCAATAGCAGCCAGCGAACCCAGGTAGAGCTCCTGGGCATTGACCGGCGAGGGCTTGATGAGCACCTGGAACTGATAGTAGTGCTGCATGCGGTTGGGGTTCTCGCCGTAGCGGCCATCGGCGGGACGGCGGCAGGGCTGCGCATAGCAGGTGCGCCACTCGGCGGGACCGAGCGAGCGCAGCGTGGTCGCGGTATGGAAGGTACCGGCACCGACCTCGGAGTCATAGGGCTGCATAATGACGCAGCCCTGCTCGCCCCAGTACTGCTGGAGGCGCAGGATGATGTCTTGGAAGGAAAGCGATGAAGCGTTCATGCCTCTAATATCCCCTCGTCGAAACGATTACACGGTTAGGTACTATAGCGGTTTTTAGTCGATAGCGCCGATACGGTTGAGCGGCCAGTAGCGCACAAGCGCCACGGCAATCAGATCGGAGCGGTCAACCGGGCCAAAGTAGCGAGAGTCGGCTGAGTTCTCGCGATTGTCGCCCATTACCCACACACAGTCGTCAGGGACGGTGTAGGGATAACTCACCTGGGCGGCGGGCGCCTGGACCGAAAGCGGCCAGCTCATGCCGGTCGTATAGTCCTCATCGAGCGTCTGATCGTTAACGACGACCTTGCCGTCCCGCAGGTCGACCGTCTGGCCGGCGGTGGCGATAACGCGCTTTACGAGCACATCGTGCTCGGAGGTACCATCAGGGTTGTGGAACACCACAATGTCACCCTGTTTGACGGGCTGTCCGAGCTCGAGCGTCACCTTCTGCGCCAAAATCTGATCGCCGATCTCGATCGTGGACTCCATGGAGCCGGTGGGCACCACGAAGGGCTCGACCACAAACGTACGAATCACGAAGGTGGCGGCGAGCGCAATCGCGACAATCACAATCCACTCAAAGGCGCCCCTCAGGGCAGAATGCTGCGATGGAACCATTCTCACTCCTCGCTCTGCGAATACGAAGCGTCCAGGATCTCCTGCGCATACGCGCGCTCCTCGGGCGTGAGGTGAGCCGTCTCGATCAGATCGGGACGCCAACGACAGGTGCGCTCGATGGCGTTTTTGCGGCGCCAGGCATCGACCTTGGCATGATCGCCGCTCACGAGCACCGGAGGCACGCCCTCGCCGTTGAACTCGGCGGGGCGGGTGTACTGCGCGTACTCGAGCAGGCCGCCGTCCTCAGCAGTCGAGAAGGACTCATCGACATTGCTCATCTCGTCGCCCAGGGCGCCGGGAATGAGCCGTACGACGGCATCGGCCACGACCATAGCGGGCAGCTCGCCGCCCGTGAGCACGTAGTCGCCAATCGACAGACGCTCATCGGCAAACGCATATGCGCGCTCGTCGACGCCCTCGTAACGGCTGCACACAAACAATAGGCGCTCGCTTTTGAGCAGGCGCTCGGCCACATGCTGCGTAAAGGGCTCGCCGCAGGGAGTGAAGAACACCACGGTGGGCTTGGGGCCCTTGGCACTAATGGCCTCGATGGCCTCGGCGATGGGCTCAACCTTCATGAGCATGCCCTGTCCGCCGCCGTACGGCTCATCATCGACGGTGCGATGGCGGTCATGCGTCCAGTCGCGCAGGTTGTACGCCTTAAAATCAAAAAGGCCGGCCTTACGGGCACGGCCCAAGATCGATGTGGACATGACGGGCTCAAACATCTCGGGAAAGACCGAAAGGGTCTCGATCAGCATGTTGTCCTCCCTACTTGTCCATATCGATCAAGCCGTCCATAACATGGACGGAAATTGTTCCCGTGTCGGGAAGATCGAGCACAACCTGCTCGATCACGGGAATCAGCACCTCGCCGTACCGATCGCCCTCGACAACCCAAACATCGTTGGCGGGCGTCGACATGATCTCGACAATCGTTCCGAGCGAACCAAAGCGCTCATCGACCACCTCGCGACCCATCAGGTCGGTATAGGCGGCGTCGAGCGAATCGAGCTCGAAGTCGTCACGATTGGCCAGCACATAGCATCCGGTGATGCCCTCAGCGGCCGTCAAGTCATCTATGCCCTCAAACGAGACCAGATCGCCATCGCCCGTATCGGTGACGGACACGACCGTGCAAAAACGGTCGCGCTTGAGCGCCGGCGGCGTCAAGGCGACACGCATACCCGGCTCCAATACAGAAGGAAGCCCCCGCAGCGGCTGCGCGAGGACCTCCCCCTTCCTTCCGTGCGGCTTGACCACACGGGCGATATTTTTGTACTGGGACCTCAAGGTCCTAGCCCAGAACCTCTACCTCGACAGCAGTGTCGAGGCGAGTGGCCAGTGCACGGGCGAGCGTGCGAATGGCCTTGATGGTACGGCCACGACGGCCGATGACCTTAGCGACGTCATCCTCGGCAACCGAAACCTCAATCGTGGAGGCGTCGTCACCATCAATGACCTCAAGGCTCACGGAATCCGGGTCGTCGACGATCTGAACAACGAGATATTCGACGAGATCGGCGATGCGATCTGAGAGCATTGCCTCACCCTCGAGCTGTGCAGCGTCAACCTCAGGCACGATTTACTCCTCGGCGCCCTCAGCGGCCTCAGCGGCAGCCTTAGCGGCCTCGGCCTCTTTGGCGAGCTGCTTCTTGGACTTCTTGACGACGGTCTCGGTCTTCTCGCCCTCGTTGGCGGCCTTGACCAGAGCGGCGACAGCGTCGGTGAGCTGAGCGCCCTTGGACTGCCAGTCGGCGATCTTCTCGAGGTCGAGGTTGATGGTCTTGGGGGCGGTCATCGGGTTGTAGCGGCCAACCTCCTCGATGATACGACCGTCACGCGGGGCGCGGGAATCGGCGACGACGACACGGTAGTACGGACGCTTCTTAGCGCCGTGACGAGCAAGGCGAATCTTGACTGCCAAAGGAAACTCCTCCAACCAAGCAGCTTTAGGCTGCAACTACAAACAAACAGTTGAACATAATACGCCATCGACGCGGGCAGGTGAAGTCCGTGAGACCAACTTCTTCGGTGTAGTCGAGGGCAAATCCATATCTTAGACAAGAATTCGCGATTTGCAAGCACATCCACGCACCCCACATGAGCTGCGCGGTATACTCATGACATGGAAAGACGCGAACATACATACGGTTATGAGGATGCTGCGGGCGTCACGCCGCCGCCCTGGACGGGTCCGGCGGTGGGCCTGATGGACCTCGATGCGTTTTTTGCAAGCGTAGAGATGCTCGACCACCCCGAGTGGCGCGGCAAGCCGCTCATTGTGGGCGGCGATGCCGAATCACGCGGCGTCGTGTCCACATGTTCGTATGAAGCGCGTCGTTTTGGCGTGCATTCCGCCATGGCCTCGGCCGAGGCACGGCGTCTGTGCCCGCAGGCAATTTGGACACACGGGCACTTCGATCGCTACCGCGAGGTGAGCGCGCAGGTCATGGCGATTCTTGCCGACGAGACGCCGCGCGTGGAGCGCGTGTCCATCGACGAGGCCTTTATCGATATCACGCCGGGCCGCTTTGCGCCCGAGGACCCGCTGCTGGTGGCGCGGCGCATTAGCGATCGCGTGGCTGCGCTGGGAGTGACCTGCTCCATTGGCGTCGGCTGCAACAAGACGGTTGCCAAGATCGCGAGCGAGCGCGACAAACCGTTTGGTCTGACCATCGTACGCCCCGGCACGGAGCAGCGCTTCTTGGCCGCGCTGCCGGTGTCTGCGATGAGCGGTATCGGGCGCTCGGCCGAGGAGCGGCTGCGCCGCATGCGAATCTATACGCTGGGCGAGCTTTCACGCGCGCCAGAGTCCACCCTGGCTGCAATCTTTGGCGTGAATGGCGAGCGCATGCGTCAACGTGCTTTGGGGCTCGAAGTATCCGAGGTCACCAGCCTGGATGAGGAACGTGAAGTTAAATCGGTGAGCAATGAGCGCACCTTTGCGAAAGATTTGACTGAGCGTGGGGATATCGAGGCGGCGATCGCGTTGCTCGGCGAGTCGGTTGGGCGCCGCCTGCGCCGTCAGGAGCTGACAGGCGGAACCGTAACGCTCAAGCTCAAGTATTCGTATGGCAGCGGACGCACGGCACAGCGCCGCTTGCCCCACCCCACCGACGACGAGAATATCTTTGTGGCCGTAGCGCTCGAGCTGCTCGACAATATCTGGCAAGAAGGCATGCACGTGCGTCTGGCGGGTATCGGCATGAGCGACTTCAACCACCAAGGCGGTATCCAAACCGACCTGTTCTGCGAGATCGATGACCGCGGCGCCCAGTCGAGCGACCGCCGAGACCTCTCCGTCGCCATCGATGCCGTCCGAGACAAATTCGGCGACACTGCCCTATCCTTCGGCCGCCAATCCCGCTTCTCCTCCCAATGATTTTTCTGGGACGGGGATTAAAAAATCATTCTGGCGCTATCGGTGCTTTTGATTATTTTAGGACGGGGATGAAATAATCATTTCAGGCCTCATTTCGCCCTCTGAATTATGTTTGTCCCGATTCCCGTAATGCGCGAAATCTGGGCAATCGTAAAGCCTCGATGCTTCAGCATTGCCAACAGGCGATTCCTCTCTTGCTTCGGCAGTGTCTTGAGCTGATAAGGCTCAAGTGGAACCAGTAGAGCCTGCGCGACCTCCAAGGCATCCATATCGGAAACATGCTTTCCCTCGGGCAGATAATAAGAATTGGGCTTACCGTCAGTACTTGTAAGGTAAAACGCCTCCGAACCACCAAAAAGCTCGACAATATCACTGCAGTCGCAGATTTCAGGCGTACCGAAATACTCGTGAAAGCTACTCCAGCGATACATGGGTGCAGAAGATATGCCAGCTTTTGCAGGATTGTCGTGGATGTAGCGAACGCAACGAAGCAGCTGTTCATCATCGGAAATTACCACGCTCTTAAAACGTTCTTGAAAAACTGGCCCACGACGCCCTGTCTTCAAATTAAAACGCATTGCATACGCTGTATCTATAGCGTGCATCGCAGTACTCATTTGGTTATCGGGATCATCAAATAGCAGATGCACATGATTGTCCATCAAGCACCAAGCAAGCAGCCGAATATGGTCGGATGTAAAACGCCGGTTCATCAAATTGAGAAAATAGTAGCGGTCGTCATCGTCTTCAAAGATCAACTGCTCGGCACAGCCTTTGACCATAACATGATAATGACCGAGTTCGGATAACACACGGGCAACGCGAGTCATCGAAGCCCTCCCTTCCGAGTTTGCAATAGCTACAGCATACAAAAGGAGGGAAAAGAAAAAACCGAACCGCCCAACAAAGATGAGCGGTTCGGCGAACGGTAGGAATGATTATTTTATCCCCGTCGCAGAAAAATCATTTAGAGGAGGTTGAGGGGGAGCTGGGGAGCGTCGCCCCAGAGCTTTTCGAGGCGGTAGAAGTCGCGGGCCTCGGGGGTAAAGACGTGGACGACGACCGAGCCGTAGTCCATGAGCATCCAGGTCTTCTGCTCGCGGCCCTCGATGGAGAACGGGTGCTCGCCGCAAGCCTCGGCGACCTTCTCCTCAATCTCGTCGACGATCGAATCGACCTGACGGTTATTGGTACCGGTGGCGAGCACAAAGTAGTCGCACACGTCGGAGAGCTCGGTCAGATCGAGCACTTGCACGTCCTCGCCCTTCTTGTCGTAGGCGGCCTGCGCGGCGGCGCGGGCGACATCCTCGGCGGCGACACCGCTCGCGGAAAGCGAGGCGGCGGTGCGGTCGGACGTGGCAACGAAGCTCTTGTGCTCCACACCTTCAAGAATCTGCTCGTCGGTCATGGTCTCATCGGCCATGGAATACCTCTTTCTAGACACGCCCGAGCTAGCGCAGCTGGGCGTAATGGTTGTAAATCGTAATTGCCGTGGGATAAAGATAACGCCCGGACTGAATCACGTAGACCAGACCCTGCGCAAAACAGGAGAAGAACAACTCGTCAAGCGTCGACTCCCCCACCATCTTGCGCAGCGCATGGGCATAATCACCATGGCGGTTGGGCTCGATGGCATCGGCCACAAAAACCACCATATCGAGCGGTGTCATGTCGCAGGCGCCCACGGTGTGGCGGTCGACAGCCTGATAGACCGCCGGCGATAGCTCGGGAAAAAGCTGCGGAAGCTCATAGGCGGCAACCGGACCATGCAGCAGCGGTGTCGCGGCCGAGGGAGAGCCGGCAACCTTGATGCCGTAGTGCAGCGCGCGCGCCACGAGCTCATCATCGGAGAGCACCTTATCCCAGTCGTGGATCAGGCCGGCGGCAGCGGCATCAAAGCGATTGACACCATACACCTCGGCCAGATGCAGCGCGGTCTCGGCAACACCCAACGAATGCACATAGCGCTTGCGCTTATCCTTCATGCGCACGTCGAGCAGCTCGTGAATGCGCTGGAGCAGCGCGCGCTCGTCGCCCTCAAACTGATCTTCTACTGACAACGTTCTCCCCCATCACTCAAAATCATCTTGGCCCAGATCGGCATACAGACCGCGTTTGCGAATGTAGCCGAGCACGGACTCGCTCGTAAGATAGCGCGCGCTCATGCCGCGGGCAACTCGTTTGCGAATGTTGGTCGAGCTAATCGCCAGCGCCGGAATCTGGATATAACGCACGTCAAACGGCAGGCCCGACTCTTTGATCCGCGCGCGAGCCGTATCGATATCGAAGCCCGGTCGCGTCGCCGCAATAAACGTGGCAAGTTCGGCGATTCGGTCGGCATCATGCCAGGTCACAATATCGATAATCGCGTCGGCGCCCGTAATAAAGTAGAGCTTTACCTGAGGCGGATAAAAGTCGCGAAGGGCATGAAGCGTATCGGCCGTATAGGTCACGCCCGGACGGTCGATTTCGAATCGGCTCGCCAAAAACGCCGGGTTCGCGGCAGTCGCGAGAACCGTCATGGCATAACGGTCCTCGGCCGGCGTCACCGGTTTGTCAAGCTTAAAGGCAGGAGAGCCCGCCGGCATAAAGAGCACGGCATCCAAGTCGAGCGACTCACGCGCTTGCTCGGCAGTCACCAAGTGCCCGTAATGAATCGGGTCGAAGGTGCCGCCCATAATGCCAAGCCTATACTCCCGCCCATCCTCGATGGGAAGCTCAGGCAAACCGATTCCACCGCGCAGCGACATGGCCTACTCGCCCTCCGGGGTCTCAACATCGTCAGCGACATCCGCAGCATCGACAACCTCGACGCCCTCATCCGCAGCATCCACCGCCTCAACGACCTCAACGCCCGCATCCTCGAGCTCGTCCTCGTACTCCGAAAAGTCCTCGGCACCCTCAAAGTCAAAGGCGCGCTGGCAAATGCGGACCTCGTCGCCAGCACGGCAGCCAGCCTTCTCGAGCGCGTCATCAACACCCATGCGCGCAAACTTGTGCTGCAGGTAGATGACGGCCTCCTCGTTTTCCCAGTCGGTCTGGATAACCATGCGCTCAATCGCACGGCCGACCACACGGAAGGCATGAGGCTCTTCCTGGACAATGCGGAAACGCTTCTCACGCTGCAGGCGGCGGCGCTCCCACTCATCGTCGCGCAGATCGACCGGCTCATCGGAGACTGCCAGCTCGGCGCGGAGCTTGGCCACCTGCTCGCCCACGGCAAGCATTAGGGTATTGAGACCGGCGCCCGTCACAGCAGACACAGCGAAGAACATATGCCCGTCGTCGAGCGCGGCACGCTTCAGGTCGGCGATCTTGTCGGCCGTACCCGGCGCATCGCACTTGTTGGCGACAACGATCTGCGGACGCTCCGAAAGCTCGGCACCATACTGCTCGAGCTCACGGTTGATGATGCGATAGTCCTCGACCGGATCGCGATCCTCAAAACCGCCCGTCATATCGACGACATGCATGATGAGCGCCGTGCGCTCGATGTGGCGCAGGAACTGGTGGCCCAGGCCCTTGCCCTCGCTCGCACCCTCAATAAGGCCGGGGACATCGGCAACGACATAGGAGTACTCGCCGGCACGCACCATACCAAGGTTGGGCACGAGCGTGGTAAACGGATAATCGGCGATCTTGGGTCGGGCGGCACTCATGCGCGCGATGAGTGAGGACTTACCCACCGAGGGGAAGCCCACGAGCGCGGCATCGGCCATGAGCTTCATCTCGAGCTCAATCCAGTGCTCCTCGGCCGGCTCGCCCAGCTGGGCGAATGCGGGCGCGCGGCGCACCGACGTCACAAAGTGCGTATTGCCCAGGCCGCCGGCACCGCCGGGCGCTACGACAACGCGCTCGCCATCATGCACCAAGTCGGCAATCTCGAACATCGGGGTCTGCGTCTCGGGGTCGAGCTCGCGCACCACGGTACCCATGGGGACCTTAAGGATCAGGTCCTCGCCGCTCTTTCCGTTGCGGCGGGCTCCCTGACCATGCGTTCCGCGCTCGGCACGAAAGTGATGCTTAAAACGGTAATCGATCAGCGAAGACAGCTGAGCATCGGCCTGGATGACGACATTGCCGCCACGACCGCCGTCGCCGCCATCGGGGCCACCCTTGGGGACAAAGGCCTCGCGCCTAAACGACATGCATCCGGCACCGCCGTCGCCGCCGCACACGTTAATGCGGCTGATATCGGTGAACTGTGACAACAGAATCGCCTCCTACAAAAAGAGGGAGACCCTTGAATCCTAAAACTCAAGTGCCTCCCACATATGTGCTCTATGAAGGGTGAATTACGCGTTCGCGAGCGGGCGTACGCTGACCCTGTGCTTGATACCCTTGTGGAACTCAACGGTACCGTCGACCAGCGCGAACAGCGTGTCGTCCTTGCCACGGCCAACGTTCTCACCCGGGTGGATGTGCGTGCCGTGCTGACGGACGAGAATCGTGCCCGTGGTTACCGTCTGGCCGGCGAAGCGCTTCGTGCCAAGGCGCTGACCGCGGGAGTCACGGCCATTACGGGAGGAACCGAGTCCTTTTTTGTGTGCCATTGTGTATACCTACTCTTTCGTTACGAGTGTAATCTACTCGGCGACGGGAGCCTCGGCAACAGCCTCGGCCTCTGCCTTGACAGCCTTCTTGGCGCGGGACGTAGCCTGGACCTTCACGATCTTCAGCTTGGTGAGCTGCTGACGGTGACCCTTCAGACGACGATAGCGCTTACGCTTGTGGAACTTGAAGACCAGCTGCTTCTCGCCCTTGAACTGCTCAACGATCTGAGCGGTAACCTTGGCCTTGGCCAGCTTGTCGGGATCGGTGACGATCTTCTTACCATCGTTGAGGAAGATGACCGGCAGGGTGACCTTGTCGCCCTCATTGCCCTCGATCTTCTCGACGGTGATGACATCGTCGGTGGCGACCTTGTACTGCTTGCCGCCCGTGTTAACGATTGCGTACATGTTTACTTGCCCTTCATGCATCAGTTAGTGCAACAGCCGAATATAGTAGCAGGCGATAATACCCCCGTCAACGAGTATGTGGAGCAAATCCACAAGTTCGCACAGGTATGGGGCTGACGAGTCGGCCCTCGTCGTCCTCGCATGCTTGATTCTGACGCTCGACATCGTAGGAGCAGATGGTCACGAGGTCTTGCATACCGGTGGAAACAATAGGTGCATCGACGCCCGGGGTCAAGCCCTGCAACAAAACATCAGCAGCAGAAAGCAAAATCTCCGGACGCATGGAACCCTCGTTGTCGGCATGGGTGTCGAGCATGAGCACCAGATGGTCCGGACGCTCCCCCGCCGTGAGCTCATAGCCAACAAGCGTATGGTCCAGATCAAGACGCTTGCTCTTTTTGCCGCGCGCATAGTCGATGCCATGACCCGCGCGCAGCGTGTCGATCGCAGCGCGCACCTCGTCGGCACTCACGGGTGCCTCGGGGTCCAGGTGCAAGTCGATGCGGTACGACAGACGCGTAAGCTGAGCCGTCAGCGCCGGCGTGCGCACGTCGATGTAGGCAGCCTCGATAGGCGCCAGATCGGCAGGCGATGCAGCGGCCAAGCGCTCAAAGGCCTCGTCGAGAGCGACGAACTCGGTCATAAACAGGTCATACCACTCGCAGGTCGACGACGTGCCCACGGGCAGCGCCGACGAAAAGCCCACGCGCATATGCGGCGAGAAACCCTGCGTCACGGCATAGGGCAGGCCCGCACGGCGCACGATGCGCTCAATGGTATGGATTAGTTCCAGATGGCCCAGGTACTTAAGGCGATCACGCTTGCCGTAGCGAACGCGCAGCCTAAAGAGTGTGGGATTGTCGGTCAAGCGCTCACTCATGCGCGATCACCCATCAATACGTTCTTGGCGTGGAGCGTGGGACAGATTCCGCAGCCGGTGCACGACGTGCGGGTGCAATCGGGCGTCGTGACGCCCTCGAGCGAACGGCGGTATTCGCGCTCGAGGAAGCCGCGCGAGCAGCCGGGGCTCACGTGCTCCCAAGGCAGGTGCCAGTCCAGCTCGTAGGGCAGGTGCACCAGCTCGTTGAGGTCGATGCCGTTTTTGGCAGCGGCCTCCTTCCAGTTGTCGAGCGAGAAGTGCTCCACCCAGGCGTCGAAGCGCGATCCCGCACGCCAGGCATCGATGATGACCGGCGTCATATCGCGACCGGCACGGGAAAGCGCAGCCTCGATAAGCGAGGTCTCCGCATCGTGGTAGTGTACGCGAACGGCGCGGTTGCGCACGCTCGTGATGAGCAGCTTCTGGCGGCGCTTGACGTCGTCGTAATCGAGCTGCGGGCACCACTGGAAGGGTGTTGCCGCCTTGGGGATGAACACCGAAACCGAGATGGACACCGAGATAGACCCGCGGCGCGCCTTGGGCACCACGGAGCGGCCGAGCTCCAGCACGTGATCGGCCAGGTTGGCGATAGCCACGATATCCTCGTCGCGCTCGCCGGGAAGGCCCATCATGAAGTAGAGCTTCATGCGGTTCCAGCCGGCCTCGAAGGCTGCCTTGGCCGCGCGATCCAAGTCCTCCTCGGTCACGTTCTTGTTGATGATGTCGCGCATACGCTGGCTGCCCGCCTCGGGCGCGAACGTCAGGCCGCCCTTCTTTTCGCCGGCGACCGACTCGGCCATATCAACACCAAACGAATCCAAGCGCTGCGACGGAATGGACACGCGAATGCCCGTGTCCTCCAGACGGCGGTTGAGCCGACCGAGCACGTCGCGGATACAGGAGTGGTCGGTCGTCGAAAGCGAGGTAAGCGACACCTCGTCATAGCCAGTCTTTTCCAAGCCCTGGATCACCGATGACACGATCTGGTCGGCCGAGCGCTCGCGTACCGGACGATACGTCATGCCTGCCTGGCAAAAACGGCAGCCGCGGGCGCAGCCACGCAAGATCTCGATAGACAGGCGATCGTGGACCAGCTGCGCATACGGCACGCACGACTGCGAGCGCGGATTGGTGGCGCCAAAGTCCTCGACGACGCGCTTGTAGACTACCGGCGGGACGTCCTTGCCCTCGCGCGGCACGGTGTAGCCATGCGGTGAGCAGGGCTCGTCGTGGCGCACCTCATACAGGGACGGCACATAGGTACCGGCGACCGTCGCGAGCTGCTCGACGATCTGGGCGCGCGAAACACCCTCGTCGCGCAAACGGCGATGCAGCTGGCAGATCTCGAGCAGCGATTCCTCGCCCTCGCCGATCAAAATGGCATCGAAGAAAGCCGCGTACGGCTCGGGGTTATACACCGAGGGACCACCGGCGACGATGATAGGATCGTCCTCGGTGCGGTCGGCCGCCAGCAGCGGAATGCCGGCGAGATCGAGCGCCTCGAGAAAATTCGTCACGGCCATCTCGTGCGGCACGTGCATGCCGACGATATCGAACGAGGCCACGGGCGCTGCACCCTCGAGCGACAGCAGCGGGATCCCCGCCTCGCGCATGGCATCGCCCATATCGGGCCACGGCACGTAGCCGCGCTCGCAGGAAATGCCCTCGGCCTGATTAAGGATGTTGTAGAGAATGGCGATGCCCTGGTTGGGCAGACCGACCTCATACACGTCCGGATAGATCATGCAGCAGCGATAGTCGGCATCGGCCTTTGAGAGCGTGCCCCACTCGTGGTCGATATAGCGACTCGGCTTTTCGACCTTGGCGAGCAGCGGCTCGATCAGATGAAAACAGTCTTGGTATGGAACGCGCAAAAGAAACCCCTAAGCAGCGAGATCGGATACGTCCTGGTAGGACGCCATAGGACGTGTGGCACCGGCGACCGTGGTCACCAGGTCGCGAACGCGCGAGAATGTAGCGGCGACAACCTCATCGGCGCGGCTGTAGTCGACATCGCGCTCGTAGAGCGACACGAGTGCGCGGCCCATGCCATAGGTGCCGGCGGCTGCAGTCAGCGCCTTGACGACAAAGCCAATGTGCGGCGTCTGCTTCACCAGCACACGGGTGACCGCGCGAATCACCAGACCGCCGGCGAGTACGCCCGCGACCTCATAGCCGCGCTCGGGCTTAATGCCGCGCCCAAAGACAGCCGCGAGCTCAAAGAGCATGCCCACCTGAGCCAGCGCCATCACGGGATAGTCGGCACCCGGCAAAAACACCAGGGCACCCGTCGCCATGTTGGTGAGCGCACACGAGGTAATGATGCGATTGGCGGCCGCGATGCGCATAAAAGCAAAGTTGGCGGCAAAGGCCGTCTCCTTGTCCGTGCGATCGAGAATCCAGCGGGCAAGCGTCTCGAGCAGATAGGTCTTATCGGTCGCCGCCACCACGCCGAGCACGGGCGTGGATTCCTCAATGAACGGCACCTCGACGGCGGACTCGGCAAGCACGCACACGGGCGCGCCGGCGATCACGAGTTCCTGTACAGCACTCTCCAGGCGGTCGGATCCACACGAGAGGACCAGCACCACGTCGGTATCGTTCTTGGGAACGATACGGTCCTCCCCCAGGCGATCGACACGCACAATGCCTGAAGTCGTCTGCGGCACAAAGGCATCGCGCACCGTCTCGACCAAAAAGCGAGACGCAGTCGAATCAAGGTAAACCGAGACACGCACCGGCGTATCGGAATCCTTCTTAACAGACGCGCCCATCTTAAAAGCGCTGGTCAACTTATCTACGGGAATCTTCATGGCAAACCCCTCCAGCGGTTACGCGGCGCCCGAACGATGCCGCCATATGGATTGTACGATACCCACCGTCAGCAACTGAATCATCATCGACGACGAACCAAAACTAATGAACGGCAGCGGAATACCGGTAATCGGCATCATGCCGATGCACATGCCAATGTTCTCGAAGGTCTGGAACGCCCACATGCCGACGATACCCACGCACGATAGGCGCAAGAACAGTGACTCGCACTTAAAGGCAACGCGGATCGTCGAGAAAATCAGCAGCACGTAGAGGCACAGGAGTAAAAAGGAGCCGCAGAAGCCGAAGGTCTCGGACAGGAAGGCGAAGACGAAGTCGGTGTGGAACTCGGGGAGAAAGCCGCCGGCCGACTGCGTCGCGTGGCCCAGGCCCTTACCAAAGAAGCCACCCGAGCCGACGGCAATGAGCGACTGCTGAAGGTTGTAGGCATCATCCGAATTGGCATTATCGGGGTCGATGAAGACCGTCAGACGGTTCATCTGATACTGCTTGATGAGCACGTCGTGGCCAAGAAGCGAATCGAAGACCGAGTCGAGCGCCAAGATAAGCGCAATCAAACCAACCAGCAGGGCCAAGGTCGACAGCACCCATTCGCGGCGTGCACCGCTCATGCAGATGACGATAGCGCCCGACACCAGCACGACCAGGCCCGAGCCCAGGTCGCCCATGGCGACGACGGCCAAAAACGGGATGGACAGCATGCCGCAGAGCTTGACGTAGTCGCGAACGGTATCGATGCGGCCGTTGTATTGCGAGCCAAGCGTGGCGATAAAGAAGATGGTAATGAGCTTGGCGAGCTCAACGGGCTGGAAGGTCAGGCCGATACCGGGGATCTTGATCCAGCCCGTCATGCCCAGACCGCCCGTATAGGACAGGCCCGGAATCTTGGGCGAGAAGATCACAATAAGGTCAATGACGAGCAGCGCCGTCGAGAAGTTAGAGATGCCGCGCAGATCGGTACGCCAGACGAGCACCGCAAGCACCGCGCCAATGCCAATGCCCAGCAGGTGGCGCGAGAATGAGGCGTCGGCCTTAAACTGTGACGCCGACCAAATAATGATGGCGCCATAGGCAACGAGCGCGACGGTAGCCAGCAGCACACCGATGTGTACCTTCTGGCGGAACGTGCCGCGCGAGGCCGAGAGCTGCCTGTTGACGCGGTCCAGGCTGCTGCGGGAGCCGGTCTTGGTTGAGCGGAACAGGTCCGCCGGCGAAAAGTCCATCGCAACCTCCTATCGAACCGAAGAATCGCCCGTAGCCGATGAGGTATCGGGCTCGTCATAAATCGCACCGAGTACATCGCGCACGACATGCATCGCCGTGTCCGATCCGCCACCGCCCTGTTCCAAGATGGTGGCAATCACGTACTTGGGATCGTCAGCAGGGGCATAGGCGCAGAACCACGCGTATTCGTCCTCGCCGCTTTTCTCTCCCGTGCCCGACTTGCCGTATACCTGCGGCGTCAGGGTGCCAAAGTGTGCCGCCAGGGACGTCGATGCCGTATAAATCACGTCGTGCATGCCGTTGCGAACAAGAGCCAAATCCGAATCGCTGTTGATCTTGGCCTCCAGGCGCTTCTTCTTGCCCTTGCCGTTGTACTTATAGGCATCACCGTCGCCATCGCGCGACACGGCAGACAAAAACACGTGAGGCACGTACTGTTTGCCGCCGTTGGCAAGACCCATATAGGCGCACGCCATCTGCAGGGGCGTCACCAGGATGTCGCCCTGGCCGATGGCAATGTTGGTCATATCGCCGGCATTCCACTTGCGGTCCTCGGCAGAGGCGTCGGTGAAGTACGACTCTTTCCACTCGGCGTCGGGAATACGGCCCGCGCCCTCACTCGGCAGATCGATACCGCAGGTCTTGCCTAGGCCCCAGCGGCGAAAAACCTCCTGCAGGCCCTCGGAATGCTGCTCGTCATAAAAAAACGCCTTGCCCATGTCGTAGAAGACGGGGTCGCACGAATTGGCGATACCGGACTGCAGCGTCATGGTGCCGTGGCCGGAGTGCAGCCAGCAATACTTGCCCCACGACTTGCCCAAGCCCGTCCAATAGCCCGTGCAGTTGGTCGTCTGACCCGAGGTATAGGTTCCAAACTCAAGGCCCGCCAAGGCCGAGAGCGGCTTAATGGTCGAAGCCGACATGTACTGGCCGCTAATAGCGCGGTTGAGCAGCGGATGCGAACCCTCGTCGTCGTTGAGCTCGGTCCACACATCGTTGGAGACACCACCGATAAACACCGAAGGGTCGAACTTGGGCTCACTTGCCATGCCCAGAATCTCGCCGTTGTTGGGGTCGAGGCACACCACGGCGCCGTTGCCGGCGTTGCTGTAGCCCGTGGTCTTGGCAAGTTCGATAGCGCTCGCCAGCGCCGTCTCGCAGGCTTGCTGAATCTTGAGGTCAAGCGTGAGCTTAATGTCGGAGCCGGCCTTGGCAGGCACGGCGCCGGCCTGTCCGGTCACGTTGCCCGAGGCATCGACCTTAACCGTCTGCTCGCCGCGAATACCCTGCAGCAAGTTCTCGTAGTAGCTCTCAACACCCGCCTGGCCCACGATATCGCCCGACTGGTACGTAATTTGACCGGCGGCGCTATCGTTATCGCCCGAAGTCTTCTTGTTCTGCGCCTCGAGCTGCTCGGAGGTGATGGTGCCGGTGTAGCCCAAAATATGGCAGGCCGTCTCGCCATACGGGTACTGGCGCTCGGTGCGCTCGGCAATCTTCACGCCCGGGAACTCGCCGGCATGCTCCTTGATATAGGCAACCGTGGAGCGACGCACGTCCGTCGCGATGGTATGCAGGCTCTGAGCGCCCTCGGAATTGTCCTGGATATTGCGCAGCACCGCCACGTGGGGCATACCGAGCACGTTGGCAAGATGGCGCACCAGCACGGTATCATCGGCCAGGTCGCGATAGGCAACGACGGCAAGCGAGGGACGGTTTTGCACCAGTGCCACGCCATTGCGATCGAGGATGCGTCCGCGCACAGCCGGCGTGGTGACAGTACGGGTCTGGTTGCTCTTGGCCTGCTTATCGTAGTAGTCCGACGAGACCATCTGCATACCCCACAGCTTGACGGCGAGCGCGGCAAACATCGCGCCCACGCCGGCGGTGAGGATGGAGAAGCGACCCTTGAACGCGGTCGCGGCGGTATTGCCCTCGCCCTCGGTGGCGCGCGGGGCCGTTCCATGCTGCGTGTCGTAGGTAAAACGGGAATCGCCGCGGCGCATGATGACCAGCGCGACCACAATGGCCACGACCAGCACGATACCGGCGATGATAACCGTCATCTGGGAAGACATCTACGGGCCTCCCCTATTTGAGTTTGCGGGTCTTGGGCTTAAAGCGCATACCCGTCTGACGACCACCGCGCGCGGAGAATCCGTAACCGGACTGCGGCACGACGCCGTACATCAAAAACGGAATAGCGACCAGACCCGTCAGGATAGAGGACGGCAGCGCGTGGCCAAAAATGGCCACCACAAAGCTCGTCTCCAAACCCATAAACAGCAAGATAACGCTGTAGACCACGTTGATGGCAAGTGCGAAGGCGCCCACGGTAATACCGCGCGCGGTCGGCGAACCGCCCGTCTGACCGGCGGCGCTGTGCACCAGGGCAAAGCCGCCCACCGTCAGCAGCAGCGACATAACACCCACCGGCACGGCAGCGGAAAGGTCATAGAACAGGCCGCTGCAAAAACCGCAGACGACGGCTCGCGTGGGATCGCCCGAGAACACGCTCAGACACACCAGGATGATCATAAAGTTGACGCGACCGCCCGCAATGGAGATCTGCGGCGCCAGGCCCGCCTGCAGGAGCACGCAGACAATGGCGGCAATGACAAACGTGCGGGAGCTCGCCCCCTGCTCGTGTAGATCCATGGACATGCCCCCTATTCGCTCGAGCCGGAATCGGTTGTCTCGGACGCGTCGGAGCTCTCGTCCGAGTCCTCGTCCTTGGTCTTGGTCGCCGCATCGCGCGAGGTGCCCTGCGGCGTGCTGTTGGCAGAACTCACGTCCTCGTCCGAGGCCGACTGCTCGTCGGTCAGCGAGGTGATGACGAGCACTTCCTCGTTGTTCTCGGCCGTGGTCTGGGCGCGCACAACGATGGTGTAGTACACGTCGTTGGCCGACTTCTCCACCGAGGACACGGTACCGAGCGGCAGGCCCTTGGGGAACACACCGCCAATGCCCGAGGTGACGATGATGTCGCCCACCTTAACATCGGAGTCGACGCTCACGTACTCAAGGCGCAGGGTACCATCGGGCTGACCCTGCAGCATGCCCTGGGCGCGTGTGTCCTGCACCATGGCCGACACGCCCGAGTTCTCGTCGCCAATCAGACGCACGGTAGAGGTCTTGGCCGATACCTCGATAATCTGGCCGATAACACCGGCGGAGCTCGTCACGGGCATGTTGATGGTAAGGCCGTCGGCGGAACCCTTGTCGATGGTGACGGTCGAAGTCCAGGCATCACCCGACGCGCCGACGATACGAGCCGCGGTCGACTTGAGGTTGTAGGTCGACTGCAGACCGACCAGGCCCTCCAGGCGCTCGGCGGTCTTTTGGGCCTCAGAAAGCTCGGCGACCTTGGAGGTCAGCACCTCGTTTTGCTTCTTGAGCTCGTCGAGGGTGTCTTGCGAAGCCGTGAGGTTGGAGAACACGTTGCCGATCGCGTTGAAGGGAGCCGCCACGGCCGAGCCCACAAAGCGCACCGGCGAGGTGATCGTCGTCACGCCCGAGCGCACGGCATGAATCGGCCCGGCGTCGCCCTCACGGATATAAAACGTGAGCAGCAACACCGAAATCAGGCTGAAAACAATCAACGGGCGCATACCCGTTGATTGTCGCTTGGTATTCAGATTTGTGGAGAAACCCGAAGATCGTGCCAAATGGAATCCACCTTTTGGAAATTAAGCATTGGTCTGGACGAAGCCACCGTCAAAGGCGTTGGCCTCGAGCACGCGGGCGCAGCCGTTTACGACGTTATCGAGCGCCGTGGGGCTGACGTTGACCGAAACGCCGGTCTCGTCGCGCAGACGCACGTCGAGGCCGCGCAACAGCGCACCGCCGCCGGTCAGCAGAATGCCGTAGTACATAAGGTCCGAGGCAAGATCGGGCGGGGTGGCGTCCAGGGCGTCCTTAACGGCCTTGGCCATCTCGTCGAGCGGCTTGTTAAGCGCGCGACGAATCTCCTCGCTCTCGATGCGCACGGTCTTGGGCAGGCCCGTGATCACGTCGCGGCCGTTGACCTCGACGTCGAGCTCGTCCTTAAGCGGCACGGCGGAGCCGACCTTGATCTTGATATCCTCGGCTGTGCGCTCGCCGATAGCCAGGTTGTAGGCATCGCGAACGTGGGTGAGGATGGCCTGGTCGAACTCGTCGCCGGCAATGCGGATGGACTGCGATACGACGATGCCGCCCATGGCGATAACGGCGACCTCGGTGGTGCCGCCGCCGATATCGATGACCATGGAGCCCGTGGGCTCCTCGACGGGCAGGTCGGCGCCGATGGCAGCCGCCATGGGCTCCTCGATCAGGTAGGCCTGGCGAGCGCCGGCCTGAATCGTGGCCTCAAAGACGGCGCGCTTCTCGACCGACGTGACGCCGGAGGGAACGCAGACGACGACGCGCGGACGCGGGGTCCACGGGTAGCGCTTCTCGGAAGCCTTGTCGATAAAGTAGCGGAGCATGGCCTCGGTAACATCGAAGTCGGCGATGACGCCGTCCTTAAGGGGACGGACGGCCACGATGTTGCCGGGCGTACGGCCGAGCATGCGCTTGGCCTCGATGCCGACCGCCAGGATGCGCTCGTCGTTCTTGTCGATGGCGACGACGGAGGGCTCGCGGATGACGATGCCCTTGCCGCGCACGGAGACAAGTGTATTGGCGGTGCCGAGGTCGATGGCAAGATCGCCCGCATAGCTACCGAAGAACATATCCATCAAAGAAAACAACGCAACTCCTGATGTGTTGGATGATTGCTGGAAAACTACTAGCCCATCATATTAGCGCAAGCCCGGCGCCTCACTTGCGGTGAAGCGCCGGGCAGAGCCAAATCCCATAAGGTCACTACTGGTTGTCAGCGGCCGAGAAATCGATATCGAAGGAGGAAACGGCCCAACCGATATGGTTGTCGGAGCGCACGAATTTGACGGTGTACTCCTGCTCGCCGCCCTTGGACAGCGAAGCCTTCACCTTGGCGGTCGTCTCGGTCATGGACTGATCCATGCCTTCGATGGAGACGGTGGCGCCCTGCGGAATCGAGGAGATGATCATCGCCTTGGCGTCCTCGGACAGGCTCGAGGCCAGGCAGGACTCGGCCTTGGCGGTATCGCCGTCACCGGCAGCCTGGAACAGGTCGGTGACGACGGACTCCTGCGAGGGATAGCCCATGCCGCGTGTATAGGCATAGCCCAGGCCGCCGGCAGCGATCACGATGAGCAGAAGCAGGACCAGGAAGATCTTAAGACCCGTGTGGCGACGGCGACGGCGAACCTTGGCCTGCTTGCGGTCCTGCTGGACCATCTCGGACTCGGACAGCGTAAAGAAGCCGGTGTCAGAGGGGTCGGGCATAAACTGACCGGTTGCGCCCGCAGGATCGAGCGGGTCGACGGCGGGAGCGTCCATCGCGGGCGCCGGGGCCGTTGCCATGGCCGTCTGGGCCGAAAGCGCGGCGAGCGAGTCGTGCACGCGGGCAAGCTCGTCGGCCTGCTCGGGTGTGAGCTGGTAGATGCCGTCGGCGGTAGCGGCGTTGAAGGCATCGAGCGCGTCGGCGGGTCGGCCGGCGGCAGAAAGCGCTTGGCCCATGCCGGCGTTGAGGGCGCGCGTATCGTCGCGCGGGCCGGCAAAGTCGATAGCCGTGCGATAGGTCTCCACGGCATCCGCGGGACGACCGAGCTTAATGAAGCAGCGGCCCAGATCGCCGAGGGCGGCAGCAGGAGCCGGGTTGGCGCCGTCGATGGCGGCCTGACGGAAGGCGGTGCCGGCGTTGGCGTAGTCGCCCGACTGGAACAACGCGTTGCCCAGGCCCAGGTAGGCCTTAAAAGGCGTGGCGTAGGAAGCATCCTGGGTGGCTGCGGAGAACGCCTGCGCAGCCGTGGTGTAGTCGCCCACCGCTGCGAGCGCCTTACCGCGGTTGGTGAGCAGAGCGCCGCGCTTGCCATAGGTGCCGTCGTTGAGGGCGGCGGCGTAGGCCTCGGCGGCCTCGGCGTACATGCCCAGGTGCATCAGGGCATTGCCGCGCAGGTGGTCGGCCTCACCCATAATCTCGTTGGGGGTCTTTGCCGCACCGAGCATCTGGGCGGCAGCGGAAAAATCACCCGCGCGATAAGCGGCGCGGCCCTGTTGGATCAGCTGGCTATTCAAGGAAGTCCCCTTTACTCGTGAACGATCTCGACATGAACGATCTCGTCGCCGGCGCGCAGCTGCGAGATGACGTCGAGGCCCTCGACCGTGGTGCCAAAGACGGTATAGCCGGAGTCGAGGTTGTGCTGGGCACCCAGGCAGAAGTAGAACTGCGAGCCCGCGGAATCGGGATCCATGGAGCGGGCCATGGCAAGCGCCCCGTCAACATGGCTGTTACGCGGATTGGTGGCAAACTCGCCCTTGATGCAGTAGCCGGGGCCGCCGGTACCGGGCATGCCGTCGGGACCCTCAAGGCCGGCAGCGACGTCGGCGCCGGACATATCGCGGGTATTGGGGTCGCCGCCCTGGATCACAAAGCCGGGCACATAGCGATGGAACTTAAGGCCGTCATAGAAGCCCATCGTGGAAAGCTCACAGAAGTTCGCCACATGGATGGGGGCGCCCTCACCGTCAAACTTGACCTTGATGGTGCCCTTCGACGTCTCGATCACCGCGCACTCGTCACCGACGAGCTGGTACTCGGGCATATAGAGCTCTTTCTTAAAACCAAACATGTGGTTCCTTCCTCGTGCGTTTAAAGCATATTTGTACGAATTGTAGCAATAAGCACGGGCTTCCATCAATTGCGCACGCAGGTTATGCCGCTGGAGGGCAACAAATTACGAACGCTGCTGCGGCCTCCATGCGCTCACGTTGGCGTCGTACTGGTTAAGCGCGCTGTTGCCGCCTTGTGCGATGGGCGCCAGGATCTCACTCTGACGGGCGCTCAGCGACTCGCCGTCGGGAATGGACAGCGAGATATCCCAGCTCTGGCAGATCACGTCGACACGCTCGTACATCCACTGGGCAAGCTGCTTTAGATGATCGATGTCCTCGGCATAGGCCGTGTCGTCCTGAACCTTGAGGTTGTTGAGCTCATCCTGGGTCTTTTTAATCTGGTCGCGCAGGGCATAGGCGCTCTGCGACAGCTCCTGACGGGTGGAAAGCGGTGTACGCAGATAGCCGTTATTAAACGAATCGATGACCTCGCCGATCTGATCCTCGTCGCTGTACGACACGATGGTCTGGTACAGGCCGTCGAGCCTGGTGTAGAGCTGGTCGTCGGTTAAGACGGTCTCTTCCTGAACGACCTCGGACGCATCCTCTTGCTTGGGCTCTTTGTCGGTGGCCTCGCCCTTTTGGCGCGACGGGAAGGTGGTCTTGGCGGCCTGGCCAAACTGGTCGTAGAAGCCGGGCATGACGCCCATGGGATCGGCAGTCACAAACCAATAGGCACCACCGCACACGGCGGCGAGCACCGCGATGACGATGAGCGGTTTGGGAATATGGCGCTTGTGCTTGTGATAGGCATCCTCGTCGGGGTGGACCTTGCGCTTGGGCTTTTGCTTTTTGGGCTGGGCATCATCGCGCAGGGACACCGGCGTGGGGATATCGACCTTGGGGATGCCAAAGTCCTTATCGAAGGCAGGCAGCACGCAGGTCTCGTTGGGGTCGGCTGCGTCGGAGAGCACCGCGGCGGCAGATGCCGGCGCGTGGGGCACCTCGGTATCGATCTGCTCCTGCGTCAGGCGGGGAAAACCGGCCGTACGGCCCGCGGCCAGGTCGGATGCGGCCGCATCCTCGGAAAGGATGCCAGGCGCGGGGCGTCCACACTTGGGGCAGGTACGGTCATGCGGGGACAGACGGGCACCGCAGCCGTCGCAGAACACGAACTCGGTATGCTCGGGGCCATCGCCCGGACCAACATATGCGTTGCAATAGGGGCAGAACGAGGCGCCGTCCTCTATGTTCTTAAGGCAATGCGGGCAGATCACGGCATCCTCTTTTCGGAACAATTCAAACAATCGAGGTTAGAGCATAACATCGCTACGCCCCCACAAGCGCAAGGCACCAATTCAACATCGCTAAGGTAGCTAATTTGGGACGGGGCTTTTTTAGCTGCCTTGGCCGCCAATTAGCCAAATCGATCGCGTCATCAGCTAGGGCAGCTAAAAAAGCCCCGTCCCAAATTAGCTACCCTGTGAGGTGTGGTTACTTTTTCTTCTTGCTCGGCATCGAGACCTTAATGCCCTGGGCGGACTTGGTCACACGCGAGCGCTTGGCAACGGCGCTCTTCTTTTTCTTGGGCTGGGTCTGGGCCACGCCCTCAAGTGCACGGGCCTCGGCCTCGCGGACAGTGCGCGCCTCACGGCGCTGTGCCATATCGGCGGCAACGCGCTTGGCAAAACGCTCGGCGGTCGATCCCGTCGAGCTCACCTTGCCGCCACCGCGACCCAGGCGAACGCGCACGCCACGGCCAAAGCCGGTGGCCGCATGACGGCGACGGGGCTTAAGCGAGTCCATCATCTTTGCAAGCTTAAAGAACACCGCGCAGGTAAAGACGACGATGACCGCCAAGATGACCATCTGGCTCACCGACAGGTTAGCGATCGACAGCAGCTCCGGGAACCCAATGACACCCGTCAATATACCGGCAACGACAAACACAAAGAGCACCACGCGCAAGGGCGTGAGCGGCTGCGAGATGCGCCAGATGAGGCTAACGCTCGCCGCACACGATGTGAGCAGGCACATCGTGGACAGCGTAAGCTGGCTAAAGCCAAATACGCGCGCCACAAAGATATCGAGCGCCGCGGCCAAAATGACCGCAATCGACGCCGGCAGCGCACGCTTAAGCACGTTGGTCAAGAACGACCCCTTCACGCGGGCGTTGTTAGGCTCCAGGCCTAACACAAAGCCCGGCGCGCCGATGCAGAAGAAGTTGATGAGCGTCATCTGAATGGGCTCGAAGGGATACGGAGGAAGCGCGATGCACAGCGCCGCCAGGCCCATCGAGAAAAGCGTCTTAGTCAGAAAGAGCGCGGCAGAGCGCTGCAGGTTATTGATAGAACGACGGCCCTCGGCCACCACGGCGGGCATCGAGGCAAAGTCGTTATCGACGAGCACGATCTCGGCCACATTGCGCGCAGCATCGGAGCCGGCGGCCATCGCCACGGAGCAGTCGGCCTCCTTGAGCGCCAGCACGTCGTTGACGCCGTCGCCCGTCATGGCCACGGTGTGCCCGCGGCGTTTGAGCGCCTGTACGAGTTCACGCTTCTGCTGCGGCGTCACGCGGCCGAAGACGTGATAGCGGTCCACCGCCGCATCGAGCTTAGCAGGCGTATCGAGGGTCGTGGCGTCCACGTAGGCGTCGGCACCCGGAACGCCCACCACGCGCGCGATCGACGACACCGTACGCGGGTCGTCGCCGCTGATCACGTTGAGGGTCACGCCCTGCTCGTTAAAGTAGCCGATAGTCTCGGCCGCCGAGGTACGGATCTCGTCGCGAATGGTCACAAAGCCCACGGGCTCGGCCTCGCCCACCATATCGCCGTCGGGCGTAAAGCCGTCCACACGCGCCACCACGAGCACACGGCAGGTATCGGCAAGCTCGGCGACACGGTTCTCGACCTGCGCAAACACGCGGTCCGAAAGCACAAACTGTGCCGCGCCCATCACATAGGAACCCTGCGCAAACGAAGCGCCACTCCACTTTTTGGACGACGAGAACGGAATGACCGACAGCGGCTCGGACACCTCGACCGGGCGGTCGGCATAGTAGTTAAGCAGCGCCTGGCAGGTCTCATTGGCATCGGCCGAGGTCGCGCGCGCCACGTTGGCGAGCGCAAAGTCGAGCGCCGTGGTCTCGACGGGAACAGCTGCCTCGTCCGAGTCCGCGCCAAAGCCAACACCCTCAACAGGCAGCGGGTAGGTACCCTCGACCTCCATACGGCCCGAGGTAATGGTGCCCGTCTTGTCCAGGCACAGCACGTCGACGCGCGCGAGCGTCTCGATGCAGTAGAGCTGCTGCGCCAGCACCTTGCGACGCGCCAGGCGCACCGTGGCAATCGCGAGCACCGACGAGGTCAGCAGCACCAGACCCTGCGGAATCATGCCCAGCAGGGCGCCCACCGTGGACAGCAGCGCCGAAGAAGGCACACGACCGGCCAGCAGCTCGGAGAAGCACCAGGAAAGCGCGCTATCGCCCGGAGTTCCCGCGGCATCCCACAGCTCGCTCACACTCGAGGTAAAGAGCGCCAGACCAAGCGGAATCATGATGATGCTCGCGAACCGCACGATGGCGTTGAGCGCGTTCATAATCTCGGAATTGACCTTTTTGACGTACTTGGCCTCGTTGTTGATCTTTGCCACGTAGTTATCGGCGCCGACATGGATCACGCGGGCACGCAGCAGGCCCGAGTCGATAAAGCTGCCGCTCATGAGCTCGGAGCCCGGCCGTTTCTTAATGAGGTCGCTCTCGCCCGTCAGCAGGCTCTCGTTGACGAGCGCCTCGCCCGACACCACCACGGCGTCAGCAGGAATCTGGTCGCCGCGCCCCAGGCGGATGATGTCGTCGAGCACGATCTGGTCCAGGTCGAGCTCCACCTCGGCGCCGTCGCGCACCGCGATGGCCTTCTTAGAGGTGAGCAGCGTAAGCTTGTCGACCATCCGCTTGGAACGCATGGACTGAATGACGCCAATTGCCGTGTTCAAGAACACCACGAACAGGAACGTCAGGTTCTTAAACGACCCCGTCAACAGGACCAGAATCGCCAAGACCACGTTGATTAAGTTAAACAGCGTGCAGAGGTTCTCGATGATGAGCTCTTTGACCGACTTGGTCTTGAGCTCCATGTTGCGGTTGATCTTACCGGCGGCGATGCGCTCCTCAACCTCGGCGGTCGAGAGTCCGCGCTCGATATCCGTTGCTGCCATACCACGTCCCATCACGTCGCGTCGGTATAAGAAAAACCGCCCGGACCATGCGAGGTTCGGACGGTCTTACGTTCGATGGTGCCCCATGTTGGATTCGAACCAACGGCCTTCTGCTCCGGAGGCAGACGCTCTAATCCCCTGAGCTAATAGGGCGAACGGAATGCATTATACCCAAGTGCACCACGGGCTATCAAAATAAAAGAAAAAGCTTTGCAATTCCGAGGAAGACGCGCCGCATCGGCACACTTTAGAAGGCAAAAGTGAGTCAGATAGTATAAACTCTCATGCACCATATATACACGGCTCGCGATGCGGGCCGTTTTTGCAAAGGATATCCATCGAGGTGAGAGGCACACCATGATTGCAATTTTAAAGCAGAGCGCCAGCGACGAGGCCGTCAGCCACATCGTCAGCTGGATTGAAAAGAAGGGCCTGAAAACCGACGTCTCGCGCGGCGAGAACGAGACCATCATCGGCTTGGTGGGCGATACGACTAAGATCGACCCGTTCCTTCTGGAGTCCATGGACGTCGTCGAGCGCGTGCAGCGCGTCTCCGAGCCGTTCAAGCGCGCCAACCGCAAGTTCCACCCCGAGGACTCCGTCATCGACTGCGGCCACGGCGTCAAGATCGGCGGCGACCAGTTCCAGGTCATCGCCGGCCCCTGCTCCGTCGAGGGCGAGAACCTCATCCGCATCGCCCGCCGCGTAAAGGCCGCCGGTGCCACGATGCTGCGTGGTGGTGCCTACAAGCCCCGCACTTCCCCGTACGCCTACCAGGGCATGGGTCCCGCCGGCCTGGACCTGTTGTGCGAGGCATCCGCCGAGCTCGGCATGCCGATCGTCACCGAGATCATGGACCCGCGCGACGTGCAGGTCTTTCTGGACAAGAAGATCGACGTCATGCAGATCGGCGCCCGCAACGCCCAGAACTTCCCCCTGCTCAAGGAGGTCGGCAAGACGCAGACCCCGATCCTGCTCAAGCGCGGCATGTCCGGCACGATCGACGAGCTGCTCATGGCCGCCGAGTACATCATGAGCGAGGGCAACGACAACGTCATCCTGTGCGAGCGCGGCATCCGCACCTTCGAGACCCGCACCCGCAACACCTTCGACCTCAACGCCGTGCCGGTGCTGCACCACCTGTCGCACCTGCCCATCGTCGCCGACCCCAGCCACGCCACCGGTTACACCCGCTATGTCGAGCCCATGGCGCTCGCCGCGACTGCCTGCGGCGCCAACGGTCTGGAGATCGAGGTCCACGACGACCCGAGCCACGCTTGGTCCGACGGTGCTCAGGCCCTCACCCCCGACCAGTTCGACGACACTATGCGCCGCATCCGCGCCATCCGCGAGGTCGTCTGCCAAGAGACCGTTCAGGAGTAGCCCATGGGTACGGTGAGAAACGCACGCGTTAACCAGGGCGGCCCCAAGTGCGCCGGCATCGTGGGCCTGGGCCTCATCGGCGGCAGCTTTGCCCGCGGCTATGCGCAGGCGGGCGTCCGCGTGCTGGCCTGGGACCCCGACGACGACGTCATGACGGCCGCGAGCATGGGCACCGTTGCTGGCGAGCTCAACGACGAGACGCTCGGTGAATGCGACATCATCGTCCTGGCATGCTACCCCGAGGCCTGCATCGAATGGCTCGAGGCGCACGCCCAGGCACTCGCCGACGCCACCGACACCGAGGCCATCATGGGCCCCGTGGTGATCGACACCGTTGGCGTCAAGGGTATCGTGTGCGAGCGCGCCTTTGAGCTTGCCCGCGAGCACGGTTTTTACTTTGTGGGCGCGCACCCCATGGCGGGCACGCAGTTCTCGGGCTACGCGCATTCCCGCGCCGACCTGTTCCAGGGCGCACCGCTCGTGCTCGTTCCGCCCGCGGTGGACGACGCACTTAAGCTGGAGCTTTTGGGCCAGGTGCGCGAGATGGTACGTCCCTTAGGCTTTGGCAAGTTCAGCGTAACGAGCGCCGCCGAGCACGACCGCGTCATCGCCTTTACGAGCCAGCTCGCACACGTCGTCTCCAACGCCTACGTTAAGAGCCCGACCGCTCAGGTCCACCACGGCTTTTCGGCCGGCAGCTACCGCGACCTCACCCGCGTGGCACACCTCAATCCGCAGATGTGGTCCGAGCTCATGATCGACGACGCCGATGCGCTCGCCTTCGAGATCGACCATCTGATCGAATCGCTCGGCGCCTACAGCTGCGCCCTTAAGGACCGAGACCAGCGCTATCTGGAGAATCTCCTTGCCGAGGGCGACCGCATCAAGCGCGCGCTCGACGACGAGGCCTCCCACTAGACCACCTATCGCGCCAGGTCGAAAGGACCGAAGCTTATGGCGATTACCATCGATATCGACACCGCACGCCCCTACCAGGTGCATGTGGGCACGTTTTTGCTGGAGCAGGCGGGCGAGCTTGTGCGCGCCACCGCCGGCGGCTCTCGCGCCGTCATCGTGACGGACACCAACGTAGGTCCGCTCTACCAGATGCCCGTTAAGCAGAGCCTGGAGGCGGCGGGTTACGAGGTGAGCATCTGCACCTTCGAGGCCGGCGAGGCCCATAAGCGTGCCGAGACCTACGTTGCCATCTTGGAGTTTGTGGCCGAGCACGAGCTTTCGCGCTCCGACGTGATCGTGGCGCTCGGCGGCGGCGTCGTGGGCGACGTGGCAGGCTTTGTAGCCGCCACCTATATGCGCGGCTGCAAGTTTGTGCAGATTCCGACGAGCCTGCTCGCCATGGTAGATTCGTCGGTCGGCGGTAAGACGGCCATCGACCTGGCCGCTGGCAAAAACCTGGCCGGCGCCTTTTGGCAGCCGAGTGTGGTTATCGCCGACGTGGGGTGCCTGGCCACCCTCACGCCCGAACAGTTCGCCGACGGCTGCGGCGAGGTCGTGAAGCACGCCGTCATCGCCGATCCGGAGCTCTTTGCCGAGCTGGAGAAGACCCCGCTCACGCTGGAGCTGCTCAACCAGGACGTGGCCCGCGTGGCGCTCATCATCGCCCGCAATATCGACATCAAGCGCGCCGTGGTCGTTGCCGACGAGCGCGAGACCAACCAGCGCAAGCTGCTCAACTTTGGACATAGCGCCGGACACGCCGTCGAGGCCTGCGAGCACTTTGAGCTCGGCCACGGCAACTGCGTGTCGATCGGCATGGGCATCATCACGCGCGCCGCGGCCCTACATGGCATTTGCGACGCCGAGCTGCCCGATCGCATTGAGGAGCTCTGCGCCCGCCACGGCCTCAAGACCCGCTGCGACTTGGATGCCGACGCCGTCTTTGCCGAGGCGCTCCACGACAAGAAGCGCGCGGGCGACACCATCGATCTGGTAATTCCGCACGACATCGGCCGCTGCAGCATCGACCGCACGCCGCTTACCACCTTCCACGATTTAATTGCCGAGGGCCTCGGCCAGAAGGGAGACGCATCCGCATGCTAGCCCGCATCACCCCGTCCCCGCTCAAGGGCACCGTTCCCGCCATCGCGTCCAAGTCGATGGCACACCGCCTCATCATCTGCGCCGCGCTTGCCAACGGCGAGACGCACGTGACTTGCAACACCACTTGCGCCGATATCGAGGCCACCGTACGCTGCCTCACGGCGCTCGGTGCCCGCATTGAGACCGTCGAGGACGGCTTCCGGGTCCACCCCACCATGAAGAGTATCGAATTTGGCCTGCTCAAAGCCCTCGCCGGCGGCACGCTCGACTGCGGCGAGAGCGGCTCCACGCTGCGCTTTATGCTGCCCGTTGCCTGCGCGCTGGGTGCGGAGGCCACCTTTGTGGGCCAGGGTCGCCTGGGCGCCCGCCCGCTCTCCCCGCTCTCGTGCGAGATCATCGCCGCCGGCTGCGACCTGCAGGGTCTGGGCGGTTTTCCGCTCAAGACGAGCGGCCGCATGCGCCCGGGCACCTTTGTGCTGCCAGGCAACGTGAGCTCGCAGTACATCTCGGGCCTGCTGCTGGCGGCGCCGCTTTTGGCCCAGCCCTCCTGCGTGCAGGTGACCGGCCTCATCGAGAGCCGCCCCTACATCAACCTGACCATCCAGGCCATGAAGGCCTTCGGCGTCGAGGTCAACGTCGAGCGTATTCCGGCTAAGGACGGCCAGCCCGAGGTAACGAACTTTCGCGTGAACAGCGGCTCGTACCGCACGCCCGGCAGCGTGGCCGTCGAGGGTGACTGGTCCAACGCAGCCTTTTGGCTGTGCGCCGGCGCCATCGGCACCGACCCCATCACCGTGGAGGGCGTGTCGCTGAGCTCCGCGCAGGGCGACCGCAACGTGCTCGCTGCGCTTTCGCGCTTTGGCGCCCGCATCGTGCGCTCCACGAACGCCGCCACCGTCCAGTCCGACAAACTCGCCGGCTTTGAGATGAGCGCCCACGACATTCCGGACTTGGTGCCTGTTATCTCGGCCGTAGCATCGCTGGCTCAGGGCCGCACATTCATCCGCGACTGCGCGCGTCTGCGCATCAAGGAATCTGACCGCCTGGTCACCACCACCCGCGAGCTCACCGCGCTGGGCGCACAGGTGCGCATTGCCGACGACGACCTCATCATCAAGGGTGTCGATGCCTTTACCGGCGGCGAGGTCGATTCGCACAACGACCATCGCATCGCCATGATGGCCGCTATCGCGGCGAGCCGCGCTACTGGCGAGGTCGTGATCCACGGCGCCGAGGCCGTCAACAAGTCCTATCCCGATTTCTTCGACCACTACCGCCTGCTGGGCGGCAAGGTCACGCTCGAGGAGGAATAGCATGTCCTCGACCTTTGGCAACGTCTTGCACCTAAGCATCTTCGGCCAGTCGCACTCCCCCGCCATCGGCTGCTCGCTCGATGGCATTCCGGCAGGCATCGCTGTTGACCATGAGCAGCTGCAGGCCTTTTTGGACCGTCGCGCCCCCGGCCGCGATGAGACCGCGACCAAGCGCCGCGAGGCCGACGCCGCGCACATTATCGCCGGCGTGGTCGATGG